>NZ_JBEOPU010000022.1:0-45650 GCF_040310405.1 Pseudomonas sp. E45-MNA-CIBAN-0222 | reverse complement strand
GAAGACTCGAACTTCCACGGTGTTGCCACCGCTAGGACCTGAACCTAGTGCGTCTACCAATTCCGCCACCTGGGCACGGGAAACGATGATACTTAGCCGTTTCCGTGTTACAACGTCTACCAGACATTGTGGGCGCGAACTATACGGCCGAGGTATTGCCTTGTAAACCCCTGATGGCGAAAAATAATTCGCGCGAAAGCTGCCGTCAGAGAGCAATTCGCGCTTCAATAGATAGAGGACGTTCTGTCCCTATAAATGAATGAAAGGTGACATCTCTTAATGGCCGATTGGCAATCCCTCGATCCCGAGGCCGCTCGTGAAGCGGAAAAGTACGACAACCCTATTCCTAGCCGCGAGCTGATCCTCCAGCACTTGAGTGAGCGCGGCTCGCCTGCCGCCCGCGAGCAGCTGGTCGAAGAGTTCGGGCTTGTGTCCGAAGAGGATATCGAAGCGCTACGTCGCCGTCTGCGAGCGATGGAGCGAGATGGTCAGCTGATCTACACCCGGCGTGGCACCTATGCCCCGGTGGACAAGCTGGACCTGGTTTGTGGTCGTGTAAGTGGCCATCGTGATGGTTTCGGGTTCTTGATCCCGGATGATGGCAGCGATGACCTGTTTCTCAGTCCTGCGCAAATGCGGCTGGTTTTCGACGGCGATCGCTGCCTGGCGCGAGTCGCCGGACTTGATCGGCGGGGCCGACGCGAAGGTGCGGTCGTTGAGGTAATCAGTCGCGCCCACGAAAGCATTGTGGGCCGCTATCACGTCGAGAGTGATGTCGGCTTCGTCATACCAGACAACCCCAAAATCCAGCAGGAAGTGCTGGTTACGCCGGGGCGGGCGTTGAACGCCAAGCCCGGTCAGTTCGTCGAGGTAAAGATCACTCATTGGCCTACGCAGCGTTTCCAGCCGCAAGGTGACATCGTCGAAGTGATCGGCAACTACATGGCGCCGGGCATGGAAATCGATGTGGCGCTACGCAGCTTCGACATTCCGCACGTGTGGCCTGAGGCGGTGTTGAAGGAAGCTTCGCGACTCAAGCCCGAAGTGGAAGAAAAGGACAAGCACAAGCGCGTCGATCTGCGTCATCTGCCGTTCGTGACTATCGATGGCGAGGATGCCCGCGACTTCGACGACGCGGTGTACTGCGAGAAGCTGGGTGGCTGGAAGGTGCTAACCGGCGGCTTCAGGCTGTATGTGGCGATTGCTGACGTTTCGCATTATGTCAAAGTCGAATCGGCGCTCGACAAGGAAGCTTTGGTTCGCGGCAACTCGGTGTATTTCCCTGAGCGTGTCGTGCCAATGCTGCCCGAGCAGCTTTCCAACGGTCTTTGCTCGTTGAATCCGCAGGTCGACCGCTTGGCGATGGTTTGTGAGGTCACCCTCAGCAAGGCTGGGAAAATGACCGATTACCAGTTCTATGAGGCGGTGATCCACTCACACGCGCGGCTGACCTACAACAAGGTCAGCTCGATGCTCGAGCAGCCCAAGTCCAATGAGGGCAAGCAGCTGAGCGGGGAGTACGCCGAAGTATTGCCGCATCTCAAGCAGCTCTATTCGCTCTACAAGGTACTGCTAAAAGCGCGTCATACCCGCGGTGCGATCGATTTCGAGACCCAGGAAACGCGCATCGTCTTTGGTGCCGACCGCAAGATCGCCGAGATCAAGCCTACGGAGCGCAACGATGCGCACAAGCTGATCGAGGAGTGCATGCTCTGCGCCAACGTGGCCACAGCGGCATTCCTGCAGAAACATGAGATCCCCGCGCTCTATCGTGTCCACGATGCGCCGCCGCTGGAGCGCCAGGAAAAGCTGCGTGCGTTTCTGGGCGAGCTCGGCTTGTCCCTGCACAAGGGCAAGGAGGGGCCGACGCCGAAGGATTATCAGGCGCTGCTGGAGCAGATTCAGGGTCGTCCGGATTTCCATGTCATCCAGACCGTCATGCTGCGCTCACTGAGCCAGGCGGTGTATAGCGCCGAGAATCACGGGCACTTCGGTCTGAACTACGAAGCCTATGCGCACTTTACTTCACCGATCCGGCGCTATCCTGACCTGCTGGTGCATCGGGCTATCCGCAGCGTCATCCGTTCCCGTCGCGATACGCCGCACGTGCGCCGTGAAGGCGCGACCAGCATGCCGAAGGCGCGTATCTATCCTTACGACGAGGCGGCACTGGAGCAGTTGGGCGAGCAGTGCTCGATGACCGAGCGGCGGGCTGACGAGGCTACCCGCGACGTCACCAACTGGCTCAAGTGCGAGTTCATGAAGGATCGCGTCGGCGAGACATTCCCAGGCGTCATCACTGCGGTAACCGGCTTCGGTCTGTTCGTCGAGCTGACGGATATCTATGTCGAAGGTCTGGTGCACGTTACGGCGATGCCGGGCGATTATTACCACTTCGATCCGCTGCACCATCGCCTGTCCGGCGAGCGCAGTGGGCGCAGTTTCCGTCTCGGTGATAGCGTCGAAGTGCGAGTCATGCGTGTCGATCTGGATGAGCGCAAGATCGATTTCGAACTGATCGGGGGCGGTAGCAAGACTGCACCGGGACAGCGAGATGGCGAGGGGCGCGGTCGTGAGCCTGGTAACGCGGATGTGCGTAAAAGTCGTGAGCTTAAAAAGGCTCTCATGGCAGATGCCAAGGGCGGCAGGAAAGACAAGGGTGACAAGGCGAGCGCTAGCAAGGGGCGGTCGGCCTCTGCCAAGCCGAAGTCTGCGGCCAAGTCGGCTGATAAGCCTTCCGGCCCGAGCAGCGGCTCTAGAAAGCGCAAGGCCAAGTCATGAGTCAGCTGGAAAAGATCTATGGCGTGCATGCCGTTGAGGCACTGCTGCGCCATCATCCGAAGCGCGTGAAGCAGGTGTGGCTTGCCGAAGGGCGTGGCGATCCGCGCGCTCAGGTGCTGATTGAGCTCGCAGCGCAGGCGCGCGTCAGCGTCGGGCAGTGTGAGCGTCGGGAAATGGACGCCTGGGTTGAAGGCGTTCATCAGGGCGTTGTGGCTGAGGTCAGCCCGAGTCAGGTCTGGGGCGAGGCGATGCTCGAAGAGCTACTCGATCGAGCGGATGGACCTCCTTTGTTGCTTGTGCTGGACGGTGTCACTGATCCGCACAATCTTGGCGCGTGCATGCGAACTGCCGACGCGGCCGGCGCGCTTGCGGTGATCGTGCCCAAGGACAAGTCGGCCACGCTCAACGCTACGGTGCGCAAGGTCGCTTGTGGTGCGGCTGAGGTTATCCCGTTAGTGGCGGTGACCAATCTTGCGCGTACGCTGGAGAAGCTTCAGCAGCGGGGGTTGTGGGTCGTCGGTACGGCTGGTGAGGCCGAACAGTCGCTCTACGATCAGGATCTCAAAGGCCCCATTGTTCTTATCATGGGCGCCGAGGGTCGCGGTATGCGGCGTTTGACCCGTGAGCATTGCGACTATCTGGTGCGTCTGCCCATGGCGGGGAGCGTTAGCAGTCTGAACGTTTCCGTTGCCACTGGTGTTTGCCTATTCGAGGCATTGCGTCAGCGCAAGACCGTAAAGGCTGCGGGCTGAGTCCTCCGGTCCGCAGCTGACGCTCATCTGAAACCGATTGACTTTTTTGTGGTCAATCGCTGTCCCAGGCCCATCCGCCGGATAGCGGCTTCTCGTCATATTGCTTGAGGGCTCCGGTTGTTTTCGGAGCCTTGCTGAGTTCGTTACGCGGCGTCAGGCTCGTACCATGGAGGTTGTATGCAGCAGCGCCCGTCTTTCGAAAGCCTTTTCCGGCTATCCCCGAACGCTTATGTTCTGCTTGATCGCGATCTGGTCATCATGGACGCCAATGCAGCGTATCTGAATCTGACCGGGCGAAAACTGGACGATATCCGCGGGCAGCGCCTACACGAGGCGTTTGCTGCCGACCCGTCAAGTCCGGAGACGACCCGCGTGCAGGAGCTGCTGGACTCCTTCGCGCGGGTTCTCAGCCGCAAAGCGGTTGATACGCTGCCGGTAATTCGCTACTCCATAGCGCGTCAAACACCGCTCGGCCCCGTTTATGAGGATCGCTACTGGAGCGCTACGCACACACCTATCCTTGATGAACAAGGTGAGGTTGTTGCGATATTGCAGCACACCTCTGACATCACCGAGCTGCAGTCCATGAGGCGCTCGCTGAGTGAATCGGTAATCGGAAAGCAGCCAGTGCAGCAGCTCGAGCAGGACGTCATGTCGCGCGCCAAGTTGCTGCAGTCCGAGGGCGAGCAGCTACGTCGGCTTTTCTCCCAGGCGCCAGGGTTTGTCTGCTTTTTGCGCGGGCCAAGTCATGTTTACGAACTGGTCAACGATGCCTATCGGCAGGTCACCGGCCATCGGCAGTTGCTCGGTAAGACGGTTCGAGAGGGATTGCCAGAGATCGAAGGGCAGGCCCTTATCGGGCTGCTCGACGAAGTCTATCGAACAGGTCAGGCTTATATCGGCAAGCGCGTACCCCTATTTCTCAAGCGACAGCCCGACAGAGACCCGGAAGAGACAATTCTGGATTTCGTTCTGCAGCCGATCCTTGAGAATGACGGCGCTGTCATCGGCATCTTCGTTCAGGGGCAGGATGTGACCGAGCAGCAGCGCAATGAAACGGAGCTACGTCGGTATCGCGATCATCTTGAAGAGCTGGTTGACGAGCGCACGCTGGCCTTACAACAGAGCGAGGCTGAGCGACAGGTCGCCGAGCAAGCCTTGCTGCAGGCGCAGCGGCTGGAGGCGGTAGGTAAGCTGACCGGCGGCATCGCCCATGACTTCAATAATATGCTGCAGATCATCGGCGGTAACCTGCAATTGCTGCGGCGCAGTCTCGGCAGTGATGAGACTGCCGCGCGACGTTTGGATTCTGCTGTCAGTGGTGTGGAAAAGGGCGCTCGCCTGGCTTCACAGCTGTTGGCGTTTGCCAGTCGCCAGCCGCTTCTTCCCCGCCAGATCCTCCTGCCGGAGCTGCTTGAGCAGATGCATGAGCTCCTCAATGGTGCGTTGGGTTCAGCCGTTCGGGTCGAGCTCGAGGTACTGGGAAAGCCTTGGCCGGTGTTGGTGGATGTCGGCAATCTGCAGACTGCGGTCCTGAACCTTGCGGTTAATGCGCGTGAGGCGATGGAGGGCAGTGGTCGGTTGGTGTTGCGCCTGGAAAACCGTACGCTCGGACAGGCTGAGTCATCTGCTCAGGACGCGCCAAGTGGCGACTATGTGTTGCTCAGTGTCATCGATGAGGGTAGTGGCATGAGTGCGGACGTTCGCGCCCGTGCTTTCGAGCCCTTCTTTACGACCAAGCAGGACGGTAGTGCATCTGGGCTGGGCCTGAGCATGGTGTATGGGTTCGTCAAACAGAGCGGCGGTTTCGTTAGCCTGGAGGACGGCGCGTGCGGCGGCACGGTGGTCCATGTGTACCTGCCGCGTTGCGTCGAAGGCGAGCAGGCCGGCAGCGGGCGACCCCTCGACCAGGCGGGTGAGGCTTCGGGCGCGTTGCTGCCCGCCGTTGAGCCCGGAGTCACCGCAGACGATGCTGGGCTGAGGATTCTATTCGTCGAGGATGATCCGACTCTGCGCATGCTGACCGGCGAAGTGATGATGGAGCTCGGTCATCAAGTCGTGGCGAGCGAAACGGCCGAAGAGGCGCTGGAGCTTCTCGAACAGCAGCCTTTCGATGTGCTGCTTACCGATGTCGGGCTGGCGGGCATGAGCGGTATCGATCTTGTGCGTGAGGTCGGGGTGCGGCAGCCGCAGCTGTCTCTGGTGATCGCTTCAGGGTATGCGGTCAGCGCTTCGGATGTCGGTCTGGATCGGCTTCGTACCATGCTCAAGCCCTACGATATCCATCAGGTTCGCCAGTTGCTCGAGGGGATTCGAGCCGAGCGCGGGGCACTGCGGAGCTGAATGTGCTGCGCTGGTTAAATAATCACCAGTTTGCCTTGCGCCCCTGATGACCCTTCTCTAGAATGGCGCCCCTTGCCTGGGTGGCAGGCGTTTGCGCGCCTCTTTACAGGCAGGACACAAGTCATTCACTCCTTGCCTGACCGCATAGTCGGCAGGCTGCAACCCGTAAGGAGCAATTATGCGTCATTACGAAATCATCTTTCTGGTTCACCCGGACCAGAGCGAGCAGGTCGGCGGCATGGTGGAGCGTTACACCAAGCTGATCGAAGAAGACGGCGGCAAGATTCACCGCCTGGAAGACTGGGGTCGTCGTCAGCTGGCTTATGCCATCAACAACGTCCACAAGGCTCACTATGTGATGCTGAACGTCGAGTGCAGCGGCAAGGCTCTGGCCGAGCTGGAAGACAACTTCCGCTACAACGACGCCGTCATCCGCAACCTGATCATCCGTCGCGACGAAGCCGAGACCGAGCAGTCTGAAATGCTCAAGGCCGAGGAAAACCGTAGCGAGCGCCGTGAGCGTCGTGATCGCCCTGACAGCACTGATGGCTCCAGCGAGAGCGACAGTGACAGCGATAACAACGCTGACGAGTAATCCACGGATCTATTGAGGAGCCTATTTCATGGCACGTTTTTTCCGTCGTCGTAAGTTCTGCCGTTTCACCGCCGAAGGCGTGAAAGAGATCGACTACAAGGATCTCAACACCCTGAAGGCCTACATCTCCGAGACCGGCAAGATTGTTCCTAGCCGTATCACCGGAACCAAGGCACGTTATCAGCGTCAGCTGGCTACCGCTATCAAGCGCGCCCGCTACCTGGCCCTGCTGCCCTACACCGACAGCCACGGCCGTTGATCCGGCTGGTCGGCAGAAGTAAAGGATAAATCGCATGCGCGCCTTGGCTGAGTTCATCATGCGCGGCCGTATGCAAGCCATCTTCGTGGTGGCTGGTGCTGCAGCTCTGCCCATGCTGTTCTGGTTGAGTGCCGCCGCAGGCAGCCTAGTGCTGTTGCGGCGTGGCCTAAGTGATGCGCTGGGTGTACTGGTCTGGGCCGTATTGCCTGCACTGGCCTGGTGGTACTTCGGCGATCCGCGAACTCTGCTGGTATTGCTCGGTTCGTTCGGGCTTGCCTTGGTGCTGCGTGGTCAGGCGTCGTGGGTGCGGGTGATGTTGTGCAGTGTGGGCCTCGGACTGCTGTATGTCTGGGCTCTCGGTGCGGTGTTCGGCGAGCCCATTGCGGCGCTGGCCAGCGAACTGCAGAAAGTGTTGCCCGATGCATTTTCGGGCGCCTATCAGCAGCTTTCGGTGGAAGAGCGCAGCCGTGTGGAGTCGCTGTTGGCACCGGTGCTGACCGGCCTGTTGGCCGCGCTGCTGCAGGTCGTCACTTTGCTAAGCCTGATGCTGGGGCGCTACTGGCAAGCGGCGTTGTACAACCCGGGCGGTTTCGGCAGCGAGTTTCGCGCGCTGCGGTTGCCGCCGATGCTGGCGATTCTGCTGCTGGTGGGCATGCTACTGGGGCCGAACCTTGGTGCGCAGTTGGCCGTGCTAACGCCGTTGTGCAGTGTTCCGCTGGTGTTCGCCGGTATCGCGCTTATGCACGGTCTGGTGGCTCAGGGTCGTCTACCGCGCTTCTGGCTGGTGGGGCTGTACGTCACGCTGGTGCTGTTCATGCAGTTGATTTATCCGTTACTGGCCGTTTTGGCCATTGTCGACAGTCTGTTTGATTTTCGTGGTCGCGCAGCCGGTAAGAACGGTGCGGGACCTGCGAACGGTGAAGGTTAAAAGTTAAGAGGTAAGACTCAAATGGAAGTCATCCTGCTGGAAAAGGTCGCAAACCTGGGCAACCTGGGCGACAAGGTAAACGTCAAGTCTGGTTACGGTCGCAACTACCTGTTGCCGCAGCGCAAGGCTACTGCTGCTACTGCAGCTAACATCGCCGAGTTCGAAACTCGTCGTGCTGATCTGGAAAAAGCTGCTGCCGAGCGTAAGGCTTCCGCCGAAACTCGCGCTGCTCAGCTGGCTGAACTGGAAGTCACCATCACTGCTACCGCGGGCGATGAGGGCAAACTGTTCGGTTCCATCGGTACTCACGACATCGCCGACGCACTGACCGCCTCTGGCGTTGAAGTGGCGAAGAGCGAAGTTCGTCTGCCGAACGGCACCATCCGCCAGGTTGGTGAGTACGACGTGGCTGTGCACCTGCACTCCGACGTCGAAGCGACTGTCAAAGTGATCGTCGTAGCCGGCTAAGCCTTCGTCTGGCACCGTTGGTGCCTGACGAGTAACATCGGGCACGTTTCCACGCGAGTGGAGCGTGCCCTTTGTTTTTCTGTAGTTACGAATTCCGAGTGCCATGAACGACATCAGTGTCCCCCAGCAATACGATCTGGAAACCGCAGCGCTAAAGGTGCCGCCACACTCGATCGAGGCTGAGCAGGCAGTGCTCGGCGGTCTGATGCTGGACAACAATGCCTGGGAGCGCGTGCTTGACCAGGTATCCGATGGCGATTTCTATCGCCACGATCATCGCCTCATTTTTCGAGCGATCTACACATTGGCCGAACGGAATTCACCGTTCGACGTGGTTACCCTATCCGAGCAGCTGGACAAGGAAGGCCACCTGCCACAGATCGGCGGGCTGGCCTATCTTGGCGAGCTGGCGAAGAACACGCCCTCTGTGGCGAACATCAAGGCCTATGCACAGATTATCCGCGAGCGAGCCACGCTGCGGCAGTTGATCGGCATCAGCAACGAGATCGCCGACAGCGCCTACGCCCCGCAGGGCCGTACCGGCGAGGAAATTCTCGACGAAGCCGAGCGGTTGATCTTCCAGATCGCCGAGGCACGACCCAAGACCGGTGGGCCGGTAGGTATCAATGACATTCTGGTCAAGGCCATCGACCGCATCGACACCCTGTTCAACGCAGGGGAGGCGATTACCGGCCTGTCCACTGGCTTTACAGACCTGGATGAAGCTACAAGCGGCCTGCAGCCGGCTGACCTGATCATCGTCGCTGGTCGTCCTTCGATGGGTAAGACGACCTTTGCCATGAATCTCGTCGAGAATGCCGTGCTGCGCACCGACAAGGCGGTGCTGGTGTTTTCCCTGGAAATGCCCGCCGACTCCATCGTCATTCGTATGCTCGCTTCACTGGGTCGCATCGACCAGACCAAAGTGCGTGGCGGTAAGCTCGAGGATGATGACTGGCCACGTCTGACCTCGGCGGTAAACCTGCTCAACGACCGCAAACTGTTCATCGATGACACCGCCGGAATCAGCCCATCGGAGATGCGTGCGCGGACCCGGCGTCTGGCTCGTGAGCACGGCGAAATCGCCATGATCATGGTCGACTACCTGCAGCTGATGCAGATTCCCGGCTCGAGTGGCGACAACCGAACCAACGAAATTTCCGAAATTTCGCGCTCGCTCAAGGGCCTGGCGAAGGAATTCAACTGCCCGGTGATCGCCCTGTCCCAGCTCAACCGCTCACTCGAGCAGCGTCCCAACAAACGCCCAGTGAACTCCGACTTGCGCGAATCGGGAGCGATCGAGCAGGACGCCGATATCATCATGTTCGTCTACCGGGATGAGGTCTATCACCCGGAAACCGAGTACAAGGGCGTCGCCGAAATCATCATCGGCAAGCAGCGTAACGGTCCTATCGGCACCACGCGTCTGGCTTTTCTCGGCAGATACTCGCGTTTTGAAAACCTGGCCCCGGGCAGCTACCAGTTCGACGATGAGTAATCGAAGCGGCGTGGCTATTGTGTTTCAGAGGCGGGCGACATCGGCGCCCGCCTGGCACTAGAACCTCTGCCTGCGCGATAGAGTCGACAGGAGTAAGATTTCGACCACCCGCCGTTGTACAGGAAAAACTACATGCGTCCGCTGGTTGCCACGGTCGATCTGACCGCGCTTCGTCACAACTACCTGCTCGCCAAGCAATGCGCACCGCAGCGCCAGGCTTTCGCCGTGGTCAAGGCCAACGCCTACGGGCATGGCTCACGGGAAGCAGTTGCGGCCTTGTGCGAGATTGCCGATGGCTTTGCCGTGGCCTGCCTGGAAGAAGCGGAAGAGGTGCGGCTCAGTGCGCCCGAGGCGCGCATCCTGTTGCTGGAAGGCTGTTTCGAGCCAGCCGAATATTTGCGCGCCGCCGAGCTTGGGTTGGATGTTGCCGTCCAGGATCAGCGACAGGCCGATTGGCTGCTGGCCGCCGATCTGAGTCGGCCACTGAATGTCTGGCTGAAGCTGGATTCGGGCATGCACAGGCTCGGCTTCACCCTGCAAGGCTTGCGTGAGTGCCATGCACAGCTCAAAGGTAAGGCGCAGGTCGGCGAGCTCAACTTGATCAGTCACTTTGCCTGCGCCGATGAGCGCGGTCATGCTCTGACTGAGTTGCAGCTGGAGCGCTACAGTGAATTGCTGGCCCTGGAGTTCGATAACTGTTCGTTGGCCAATTCCGCGGCGGTGCTGACGCTGCCGCAAGCTCACATGGCCTGGATTCGCCCTGGCATCATGCTCTATGGCGCCACGCCATTTGCCGAGCTAAGCGCGCATGAACTGGGGTTGCGCCCGGTGATGACGCTGACCGGTGCGCTGATCGCCGTGCGCGATGTGCCGCAAGGTGAAAGCGTCGGCTATGGCGCCAGCTGGATCGCGCAGCGCGCCTCGCGAATCGGCACCGTCAGCTGCGGCTATGCCGATGGCTATCCGCGTACCGCGCCTTTGGGCACCTCGGTGATGATTCATGGCCAGCGCGTACCGCTGGCCGGCCGGGTGTCGATGGACATGCTGGCGGTGGATCTCACCGATCTGCCGCAGGCGCAGGTGGGCGATGCGGTGGAGCTGTGGGGCGCGCAGATGCCGATCGACGAGCTGGCGAAGGCCTGCGGGACTATCGGCTACGAGTTGCTGACCAAGGTGACCGGGCGGGTGCCGCGGCGTTACGTCGGTTGATCGGCGGGCAGCGGTTGTTTTTCCTGCTGAACCCAGTTCCCGCGGCCTTGGTGTTTGGCACGGTAGAGCGCCTCGTCGGCAGCTTTGTACAACTGTGAAAATCCCTCGGCATGGCGCGGGAAGAAGGCCGCGCCAACGCTAACCGTAACGGCCAGGCTTACGTCGCGGTACGGCACGGGCTGGGACAGCTCGTGCAACAGCCTTTCGGCGATCTGGGCAGCGTCTTGTTCGACGTTTGGCCCGGTTAGCAGCACAGCGAACTCATCCCCTCCCAGCCGCGCCGCCATGTCACTGCTGCGCACCAGATCGCGCAGACGCTGGCTGAGCGCACGCAGTAACAGGTCGCCAGCATCGTGGCCGTGGCTGTCGTTGATCGGCTTGAAGTGGTCCAGGTCGATGAGCAGCAGGGCGATGGATTCATCGCGGCGCCGGGCATCGCTCAGCGCCATCTCTACGCGTTCGATGAGATAGCGTCGGTTGGGCAACTCGGTTAGCGGGTCATGGAAAGCAACCTGCTTGAGCTCGACTTCCCGCTCGCTCAGATGTCGGTTGGCTTCGGCGAGCTCGGCAGTGCGCATTTCCACCGCCATGCTCAGCTGCTCGGCGCTGTCCTGTACCTGCTTCAGTCGGGCGGTTTTCTCCTGGTCGGCGTGTTCCAGAGCTGTTGCCCGTTCCTGTTTGAGTATCTGGATGCGGTAGGCCAGGGCGAAAGAGAACAGGATTGACTCTGCGGCGACTGCCAGTGGAAAAATGTGCGCATTCCAAGGGGCTGGCTGAACCAGACCGGTGGCGCGCAGTAGAAGCAGATTGACGCTGCCCAGGATCACGCCGAAACCGAGCAGATAAAGCAGCGCTGGGAAATATCCCTGGCGCCAGCGGCGGAACGAAGCCCACAGCGAGGCGGGGATCGCGGTGAGCGCCAGCGCCACGAATACCCAGGCGCCGAACGCGCGCCAGCCGAAGGCGTTGAGCAGCACGGCGGAGACATACAGCGTCAAGGCAAAGGTCAGCAGGCGGTGGGCCCAGGGCACGAATTGCCGTGTCTGCAACAGCGTCTGGGTGAAGCGGCAGGCGCTGAATCCCCAGAGCGCCGGGATGCTGATGCGGTCGAGCCAAAAGGGCACCGGGCCATTTGGCCAGAGGTACTGGAAACCATGACCGGTCATCGCCAGGATCATCAACAGCGCGCCGCTGGTGGTCATCACGTACCAGAAATACGCGTTGTCACGAAGGCTGAGGAAGATGAACAGGTTGTACATCAGCATTGCCAGGATGACGCCATAAATCAGGCCGAGAAACAGGTTTTCGCCTACCGCTTGCTCCTGCAGGGCATCGAGCTGCCAGACCTTTAGCGGAAAGGAGTTGCCGGCGGGATCATGGCTTCGCAAATAGAAGGTCAGAGGTTGCTGGTCGCTAAGCTCGGGAAGTTTGAAAAGCATGCGTCGGTAAGGATGGTCGCGGCTCTCGGCAAATCTCACCAGCTCGCCGGACTGACGCTCCTGCCAGCCGCCATTTCCATCCGGCAGGTAGAGGCGCAGATCTTTCAACGTCACTGAGCCAACCTCCAGCCACCACAGCGACGGCGCGCCGCTTTCGCGCTGCAGACTGACGCGTATCCACCAGGGATGCGGGCTCTGTCCGACGCTGGCCTTGCCTTCGGCCGGCTGGAAGCGCGTCTGTACGTCCGGGCGTTGCAGGTCTTCGATGCTCAGCTCCGCCCTGGGATCGGCCAGCAGCGTGATGTGGGCGTTCAGGCCACGGCCACTGTCACTGGCATTCAGGAAGGCGGTTTCGGCATGGGCGGGGGCCAGGCTGCAAAGGCTCAGGAGCAAGGCGAAAAGGACGACGCGCACCAGACACTCCCGGGCTCGAAGCAGTGGTTGAGTCGCGCGAGTATAGCGGGCGGCGGTGACACTGCGCGCGCCCGTCGCGAAGGTCGATAAAGACCCTGCGTGGTAGTCGGGCTTGGTTATTTTTTGTGCTATATTCCGCGCCCGTTTTCGTTGTCCCGGTTTCCCGCCATGCACGCCGTCAAGCCATTGTTCGACTATCCCAAGTACTGGGCCGAGTGTTTCGGTCCGGCGCCGTTCCTGCCGATGAGCAGGGAGGAGATGGATCAGCTCGGCTGGGATTCCTGCGACATCATCATTGTCACCGGTGATGCCTACGTTGATCACCCGTCCTTCGGTATGGCGATCATCGGTCGTCTGCTCGAAGCGCAGGGCTTTCGCGTCGGGATCATCAGTCAGCCGGACTGGCAGAGCAAAGACGACTTCATGAAGCTTGGCGAGCCGAATCTGTTCTTCGGTGTTGCCGCCGGCAACATGGATTCGATGATCAATCGCTACACCGCCGACCGTAAGGTGCGCTCCGATGACGCTTATACCGCCGGCGGTCTGGCTGGCAAGCGGCCCGATCGCGCCAGCCTGGTCTACAGCCAGCGCTGCAAAGAAGCCTACAAGCACGTGCCGGTGGTGCTTGGCGGCATCGAGGCCTCGCTGCGCCGCATTGCCCATTACGACTACTGGTCGGACAAGGTGCGCCGCTCGATCCTGATGGATGCCACGGCGGATGTGCTGCTCTATGGCAACGCCGAGCGCGCCATCGTCGAGGTGGCGCAGCGCCTGGCCCGCGGCGAGCCAATCGAAGCGATCACCGATGTGCGCGGCACGGCGTTCATTCGCAAGGACACGCCCGAGGGCTGGTTCGAGATCGACTCCACGCGCATCGACCGTCCGGGCAAGGTCGACAAGATCATCAACCCGTACGTAAACACCCAGGATCTGCAAGCCTGTGCCATTGAGCAGGAGAAGGGTGCGATCGAGGATCCGAACGAGGCCAAGGTCGTTCAACTACTGCCGAGCCCGAAGATTGAGCGTGACAGGACGGTAATCCGCCTGCCGTCCTTCGAAAAGGTGCGCAACGATCCGGCGCTGTACGCCCACGCCAACCGGGTGTTGCACCTGGAGACCAACCCCGGTAATGCCCGCGCGCTGGTCCAGCGACACGACGACCGTGAGTTGTGGCTCAACCCGCCGCCGATTCCCCTGACCACCGAGGAAATGGATTACGTGTTCGCCGCGCCCTATGCGCGCGTGCCGCATCCGGCCTACGCGGGAGCGAAGATCCCGGCCTACGAGATGATCCGCTTCTCGGTGAACATCATGCGTGGCTGCTTCGGTGGCTGCACCTTCTGCTCGATCACCGAGCATGAGGGGCGCATCATCCAGAGCCGTTCCCACGAGTCGATCCTGCACGAGATCGAGGAGATGAAAAACGTGCCGGGCTTTACCGGCGTGGTCTCTGACCTCGGCGGGCCGACCGCCAACATGTATCGCCTGGCCTGCAAGAGCCACGAAATCGAGAAGCACTGCCGCAAGCCGTCCTGCGTGTTCCCCGGTATCTGCGAGAACCTCAATACTGATCACAGCTCGCTGATCGAACTGTACCGCAAGGCACGTGCACTGCCGGGCGTGAAGAAGATCCTGATCGCCTCCGGCCTGCGCTACGACCTCGCCGTGGAGTCGCCGGAATACGTCAAGGAGCTGGTCACCCACCACGTCGGCGGCTATCTGAAGATTGCCCCGGAGCACACCGAGCGTGGTCCGCTGGACAAGATGATGAAGCCGGGCATCGGCACCTATGATCGCTTCAAGCGGATGTTCGAGAAGTACTCGAAGGAGGCGGGCAAGGAGCAGTATCTGATCCCGTACTTCATCGCTGCGCATCCGGGCACCACTGACGAGGACATGATGAATCTCGCGCTGTGGCTGAAAGCCAATGGCTTCCGCGCTGACCAGGTGCAGGCGTTCTATCCGTCGCCAATGGCCTCGGCAACCGCCATGTACCACACCGGCAAGAACCCGCTGCGCAAGGTGACCTACAAGAGCGAAGGCGTCACCGTGGTCAAGAGCGAGGAACAGCGGCGCCTGCACAAAGCCTTCCTGCGTTACCACGATCCCAAGGGCTGGCCGCTGCTGCGTGAGGCGCTGATTCGTATGGGCCGCGCTGATCTGATCGGCAGCGGCAAGCAGCAGCTTATTCCGGCTCATCAGCCGGCTACCGATGGCTATCAGAGCGCGCGGCGCAAGAACTCCACTCCGGTGGGTAGCAAAAAGGCGGGGCAGGGCGGGCAGATCCTCACCCAGCACAACGGTTTGCCACCGCGGAGCCACGACGGCAATGCCTGGGACAAGCGCGAGCAGGCCAAGGCTGCCGCTGAAGCTCGGCGTAAGGCGGCTAAAGGGGGTAAGCCGGCGGGCAAAGGGGGCAAGCCACAACGCCCCGTGGCACCCCGCTAACCGACGAGGTCTGCCTGCATAAAAAACGGAGCGCCAGGCTCCGTTTTTTTAGAACCTGAATGCCTGGGTCGCCCTATCCAGTTCGCTGCCCAGCTGCAGCATCTGCGCACTCTGCTCGCGCCCCCGGCTGATATGGCCAAGGTTTGCATCTCCGAGTTGATGAATGCGTTCGCTGTGGCCGCGAATCTCGCCTACCGCTTCGCCCTGTTGTGCAGTGGCCTGGGCAATTTGCTCGGCCATACGGCTGATGGTGGCGATGGTCGAGACGATCTCGTCCAGCGCCTGATCAGCACTTTGCGCCAGGTTTGCCGTGCTTTCGGCGTGTGCTACCTGGCTGCGCATGGCCTCAACCGACTGCCTGGCCGCCTGCTGCAGGCGGCCTATCAGTTGCTGGATTTCCTCGGTTGCGCCGCTGGTGCGTTGAGCGAGTGAGCGCACCTCGTCGGCTACCACCGCAAACCCGCGTCCATGACCGCCGGCCCGCGCCGCTTCGATGGCGGCGTTGAGCGCGAGCAGGTTGGTCTGCTCGGCAATGGCACGGATGACGGTCAGTACATTGCCAATGATGGTGGTCTCGTCGGCTAGGCGCTCGATGGCCACGGCATTGTCCTGGACTTCGCTGACTAGGTCATGCAGGCCGTTCAGGCTTTGACCAATCACCTGCTGACCGTGATGCACGGCGCGTGCTGCAGCCCGGCTGGCTTCGGCGGCCTCTCCAGCACCATCGGCTACCTGCTGAATGGTCGTTTCTAGCTCACCCAGCGAATCGCGGATCTGCGCCGTGTCACCGGTCTGGCGTTGGGCGCCGTCATGCAGGCCGCTGCTCATCTGGTCGAGGTCGCGGCTGCTTGCGGCAACCTGAGTCGCCTGTTGGCGCAGGGTGCCGACAAGCTGCAGCAGATAGCTGCGCAGACTATTGAGCGAGCTTTCGATATCGGCGATCTCGCGGATCTTCGAGTCGATTCGCGCATCGCGAGTGAAGTCACCTTCCGCCCACGCCGAAAGTGCGGGGACCAGTTGGCTGAGCGCGCGGGTAAGCTGCCGTTGCAGGCGATCGATGGTCAGCGCGATGAGCAGAATCAGCAGAATGATGCCGCCTTGCAGCAGGCGTACCTCACCCTGAATACGGCCATGCTCGGCGCGCACGGCCGGTTCCAGTTCGGCCAGTGCCTGTTGCACGGCGTCGATCTTGCGGGCACTACTTTCCAGCAGCTCGCTGCGTTGGCGGATCAGTTGGCGGGTGCGCTGCAGTTCGGCCGGGTAGCGCTTGATCAGGCTGGCAAGCTCACGCTTGAGCGAAATGCCGCGGTCCTCGGTGGTGCGCTCTGCCGCATCCCCGAGGTCCAGTAACGCGGCGAAGTTGCTGGCGGCCGAATGGTCCGCGCTTTCGACGCCGAGCAGCGGCAGGGCGTCGAGTGCTTCGGCTTCCTGCTTGAGATTGCGAAGCGTCTGCGCGACATCGCCAGCTAGCTCGTCGCGGCCCGTGCTTACCAGCTTGCCGCGGGCATGGCTCAGACGCAGCAATTGCTGGCTGCCAGCCAGCAACGGCCGTTGGTAGTCCAGCGCGCTCGGATGGCTTGCCTGGGTACGGTAGTCGTCGAGCTGCGTCAGCGCCCCGGCCATTTCGCGTTCTGCCTGTAGCAGCAGGCCCTGCGGATCGCCGGCCAGCTTGCCTGCAGCGAGTAGATCATCGGCGGTGAAGCGGGTGAGCTCCTGCAGGCTCGGACGCAGCCTGTCAGCAAGATCACTGGGTAGCTCGGCGATGTCCTGTTCGAGTTCAGCCAGCGCCTGCTGGGCCTGGCTGTGGCGCAGCGCATCACCGCTAGCCAGATAGCCGTGGATGTTCTCCGCGGCGTGGTGCTGGAACTGCTGGGACAGGGCCAGGTAACGCGCCATGAGGAGATAGGGGCGCTCCATTGCGCGTTCCGACCACCAGAGTGTGGCACCCAGCGCCAAGCAGACCGCAATGAGCAGCAGCGTGTTGAGAGTGGTGAGCGACTTCAGGCGCATGCTCGCCTCGCAGAAAGATCAGGAAGCTTGCAAGGTATGGCAGTTTGATGTCATTGGCGTTACAGCCGGCGCGGTAGCCGGCTAGAGTCGAGGGGGCAGCGGTGGTGGATATCTGGTACAGCGCTGTGCGCTAGCCTGCAGGCGCGCAGCGGCAGGCTAGTAGCACTCGACGCGGTTGCGGCCGCCATGCTTGGCCCGATATAGCGCTTCGTCGGCTTGCTGCGTGAGCATTTTGACCTCGGCATCGTTGCTCAGCTCGGTGATGCCGCAGCTGAATGTGCAGCTGAGGTCGTGCGGCTGAGCGGGGAAGCGAATCTCCGAGAAGCGTTGACGTATCTCGTCGAGCACCTTGCAGGCGGCGTCCGCCGGCGTGTCTGGCAGCACCACGGCAAACTCCTCGCCGCCATAGCGGCCAATGTGATCGGTCTTGCGCAGGCGCTGCTTCAAGAACAGCGCCAGGCTCTTGATGACCCGATCACCCATGGGGTGGCCAAAGGTGTCGTTGACCCGCTTGAAGTGGTCGATATCCAACATGGCAAAGCTTAGCGGACGGTTGTCGCGGCGCGCGCGGAAGCGTGCGTCCTCCAGCAGCTGCAGGCTGTGGGTGTGGTTATAGAGACCTGTGAGGCTGTCGCGCACGATACGCGCCTTGAGGCTTCTGGCGCGGGTCGCGCGGGTGCGCACGGTGGCGATCAGATGGCTGGGCTTGATCGGCTTGGTGAGAAAGTCGTCGCCACCTTCGCCCATGGCATCGAGCTGCTTGTCCAGATCATCCTCGGCGGACAGATAGATGATCGGCACGCTGACGTAGCGCTCGTGCTGGCGAATCACCTTGGCCAGCTCGGTGCCAAGGCATTCGGGCATGTACATATCGAGGATGATCAGATCCGGTTGAAACTCGGCCAGCGCACCTATGGCCTGGATTGGCTCTATCAGCGTCTGGGTCACGATGCCGGCATTGTTCAGCACGCGTTCGGTGTGTGTGGCCTGGGCTCGGGAGTCGTCGATGATCAATACGCGTATCGGTTCATAGTGCGCCGTGCGAGTGAAGATCTCGATCTTTTCCAGCAAGCTGCTGGCATCCAGGGTGCCGGTGAAAAATTCCAGACCTCCCGCGCGAACGGCTGCCAGGCGCGTCGGGGTGTCGGTTTCAGCATGGCTGAAGAAGAGCATCGGCAGCTTGGGGTCCAGTCCCTGTTGCACTTGCTCGGCCAACCGAAGTCCTTCTCCGGGACCATTGAAGTCGACTTCCATGACGATGGCGGCGGGATGACGCCGATGCATGGCGGTGCGAAACGCAGCGACACTGCTAAACGCTTGCGCGGACATGCTGAAGAAGTCCAGCTGGCGTACGAGATGTTCGGCGCGCTCCTGGTCTTGCAGGGCGATGTAAACCGGCTTGCTCAATGGCGGCAGGAACGACTGGTTTTGCGGGTCGCTGTGGCGCAGGCCGGTACGCGCGAGGCGATAAATCAGCTGGCTGAGTGTGGAAATGCTGCTGCTGGAGAGACGACCGCGGTTGTCCCTGATGTCGCCCAGGCAGTCTTCGATGCTCATCGCCAGCTCGCTGTGCTCGGTCTGCTCGAAGCGGTCGGCGAAGCGTCGAAGTCGGGTCGTCGCTTCGGTGAGCGCGGCGTGGTAGTCCTCGTTCCATTCGCTGCGTTGCAATTGCTGCCAGACTTCCAGCACTTCCCGTGCCTGGTGGATGACCCGCTGGGCAAAATGCTGCTTTAGCTCTTCCTGATCCGACATCGCGATTTTCCTGGCGCGCCAGGTGCGCTGCCCCGGGGTTTTATAATGGCGGCATGCTATCACCGCTCGCGCGCTTTGGTAGTGCGCGCTCGCGGTAGTGGTTCTCAATTTGGCACTGAGCACTCAGGGGCCCTGCGTTATAGTAAAGACAAGTCACCGCAACGTCTCTGGCGCCATGCGGTCGAACCCCTGAACTCGCGAAAAGGACACATTGCCCATGTCGGATTGGAAGAATCGCTTCGCTCGTCTTGGCCGCTCGAATGGCTCTGCCGGGGCGACCAGCCATCGGGCAGGTAACCCGCTTTTGCTTATTCTTGCCGGCTTGCTGGGTATTTATCTGCTGGTGGCGCTGGTGCTTGGTTGGTATTGGTCCAGGGAGCCAGATATGTTCCCGGTTCAGCAGCACACTCGCCAGGCTGCCGAGGCCTCACAGCGACAGCTGGTCAGTGGCTACACAACCGTGGAAACGCTTAAGCGTGTTGCCAGTACCTTATTGGATAAGCCAGGCGGTTACCTGAGCAACGACATCGCGCCACCGGGCCTGTGGCTGGACAACATGCCGAGCTGGGAATATGGCGTGCTGGTGCAGGTTCGTGATCTCGCCCGCGCGTTGCGCAAGGACTTCGCTCGCTCGCAGTCGCAGTCCACCGAGGATACCGATCTGGCCAAGGCTGAGCCGCTGTTCAACTTCGACAATCGCAGTTGGGCGCTGCCGGCCTCCGAGTCCGAGTACCGCAACGCCATTCGCGGTCTGGATCGCTACCTGGCTCGGCTCAGCGATCCGGAGCCCAAGGCATTGTTCTACACCCGTGCCGATAACCTGAATAACTGGCTTGGTGATGCTGCCACCCGTCTTGGTTCGCTGTCGCAACGCCTGTCGGCCAGCGTCGGTCGAGTCCGCCTGGATGCCGACATCGCGCCCGAGCAGGAGCGCGCAGGAATCGTTCCGCAGGTCAAGGAGCAGGTGGTCGAGACGCCTTGGATGCAAATCGACAATGTCTTCTTCGAGGCGCGCGGCCAGGCCTGGGCTCTGTCGCACCTGCTGCGGGCAATCGAAGTGGATTTCGCCGATGTGCTAGCCAAAAAGAATGCAACGATCAGCGTCAGGCAGATCATTCGTGAGCTGGAGGCCGCGCAGGAGCCGCTTTGGAGCCCGATGGTCCTTAACGGAAGTGGTTATGGGGTGCTGGCCAACCATTCGTTGGTAATGGCCAACTACATATCCCGCGCCAACGCCGCGATCATCGATCTGCGCAACCTGCTGTCGCAGGGGTAAGGGCGGCCACGAGCTTTGTGAGCGGCAAGTTTAGTGGCGGCGTCTTGAAAGGACGTGAATCTAGCTTGCAGCTCAGTCTAGTCCGAGCTTTTTCAGTCGGTAGCGCATCGAGCGGAAGGTCAGACCCAGGCGCTGGGCCGCCGCTGTGCGGTTCCAGCGAGTTTCTTCCAACGCCTGCATGATCAACTTGCGCTCGATCTCTTCCAGATGATCTTCCAGATTATCGATGTGCGCCAGGCTGCCTTCGCTACTGTCGGACAGGCCTGGGCTGTCTGCTAGGCGCAGGTCGCCGGCCTTTATCTCGTCGCCTTCGCAGAGTGTGTACGCGCGCTCGAGCATGTTCTCCAGTTCACGGACGTTCCCCGGGAAACGATAGTTCTCCAGCTTTGCCAGCGCATCCGGATGTAGGCGGGCGTTGGTGTCGCCACATTCCTGCGCCAGGCGCCGGAGCATTGCTTCGGCGAGCAGCCCGATATCCTCGCGGCGTTCGCGCAGTGGCGGCACGCGCAGTTCGATGACGTTCAGTCTGTAATACAGGTCCTGACGAAAACGACCTGCGGCAACTTCGCTAGCCAGATCCTTGTGGGTGGCGCAGAGGATGCGCACATCGACCATTACTTCCTGGGCGCCGCCGACCGCGCGAACGGCTTTTTCCTGAATCGCGCGCAGCAGCTTGACCTGCATCGGCAGCGGTAGGTCCGCTACCTCGTCGAGAAATAGCGTGCCGCCATTGGCGGCCTGGAACAGACCAGGCTTGTCTTCGATGGCGCCGCTGAAACTGCCCTTCTTGTGACCGAAGAACTCGCTTTCCATCAGCTCCGTAGGGATCGCCCCGCAGTTAACCGGCACGAACGGCTTCTCGTTGCGTGGGCCTTGTTCGTGGATCAGGCGGGACACAAGCTCCTTTCCGCTACCGGACTCACCGCTTATATAGACCGGCGCCTGGCTACGGGCGAGCTTGCCGATCTGCTTGCGCAGGATCTTCATGGGGGGTGAGCTGCCCAGCAGGCGGCTGTCCACCGGTGCCTCAGCGGCAGGCGCGCGCAGGCGTAAAGCGGTGCTGACCAGCTCGCGCAGCCGGTTGAGATCCACTGGTTTGGTGAGGAAGTCGAACGCCCCGGCCTTGAGCGCACCGATGGCGGTATCCAGGCTGCCGTACGCGGTGATCATCGCAACAGGCAGCTGCGGATGCTGTTGCTGGATGTACTGCACCAGTTCCAGGCCGCTGCCATCGGGTAGGCGCATATCGGTCAGGCACAGATCGTAGTGCTCGCGGGCCAGCAGTTCGCGCGCCTCCTTGAGGTTGCGTGCGCTGCGGGTATCGAGCTTCATCCGGCCGAGGGTGATTTCCAGCAGCTCGCGGATATCCGGCTCGTCATCGATGATCAGTGCTTTCTGGCGCGCGGTCATGGTCCTGCTCTTGATTCGTAAAGCGATAGTCACCGCTAAGGCGGCCGGTGACCATGTTAACTCCGCCGGGCGTCGCCGTGGCTGTCGCTTTGGTCGATGTGTGATGCGTTGCCGGCAACCGTGTTGCGAGTGCTAGTTCAGCTTGCGTGGATGGGCGAAGACGATACGGAAACAGCTTCCGCCCTCAGTACGCTCGCGATAATCCAGGCGGGCCTGATTGCTCTCGCACAGTTCGCGGGAGATATACAAGCCTAGGCCCGTGCCTTTGCTCTCGGTGGTGAAGAAGGGTTCGAAGACGTTATGCAGCTGTTCCGTAGCAATGCCGGGGCCATCGTCCAGTACCTCCACTACCGGCAAATCGCTGGATTCCTCGCGGAACAGGCGTAGCCAGACTTGGGCGCGCTCATGTTGCTGGCCGCTGTAGCGAAGACCATTCTGAACCAGGTTGGTGAGCACTTGTGTCAGCTGATTGGGGTCCATGCGCGTCTGCAGTGAGCTGCCTACAACCTCCAGGTGCAGCGTCTGTTGCGAACTGAGTCCCTGACGAAACTCGCTCGCGAAACGGTGCAGCCAGTATTTGAGGTCGAGCAGCTGCGGCTCGGCCTGACGGCGGCGTGAGAGCTGCAGGACGTTTTCAATGACCAGGTTCATCCGTCGCGAATGATCCTGAATTATCTGTGCCAAGCGGCGATCGGAGGCGTCCAGCTCTTCGGATTCATGAAGCAGCTGCGCGGCATGGCTGATGGCGCCCAGCGGGTTGCGGATTTCGTGTGCGATGCTCGCAGTGAGCCGGCCGAGCGACGCGAGCTTTAGTTGCTGCGCCTTTTGCGCGATCTGCGAGATATCTTCGAGAAATACCAGGGTGTCGAGTTTGTTGCCGTGCTGCAGCGCCGCAAAGCTCGGTTGCAGCGTCGGTCCGCCGGGCGTCGCCTTGAGATTCTGTGGGCGCAGGGTAGGGTTGCCACGCCATTGCTGCAGCGCTTTGAGCAGTTCCGGACAGCGCGGGGCGATGCGCTCGCCGGCTAGCGAATCCTGCCCGAGCAACTGCAGCGCGCCTTGGTTGGCCAGTAGGACGCGTTCCTGCGGGTCGAGCACGATGATGCCGGTGCGCATGCGCTGGAGGATCAGCGCATTGAGCGCCTCGAGATTCGCAACCTCTTCGGCACGCTGGCGCGCCAGGTTTTCGCTGACCTGCAGCCGGCGGGTCAGGCCTTGTACGAGGAAGGCGGCGGCGAAGCAGAGCGTGCCGAGCGCGCCCGCTTGAACATACTGAGCGCTCGCCTCGGGGCGGTTGATGCTGAGGTAGAACGTCAGATAGATCAGTCCTGTCGCCGCAACCGCGGCGATGAAGAAGCCCACCTTGCCGCGCAGCAGAATATTCGCGATGGCAACGGCCACGATCAGCAGGTTGCCGATACCGCTCGGCGTGCCACCGGCGAAATAGAACAGCCCTGACAGCAGAATCACGTCCATCAGTGCAAGCCCGAGAACGGGCAGATCGCGCTCTGGACTCTGGACGAGCACGGCGACGAAGATGTTGAGAATGAGATAGAGCCAGGCGCCGTACTGAAACAGCTGCGGATTGCTCATCTGCAGCAGGTCATTGTGCAAGTCGCTGCTGATCAGCAGCACCAGCGCCAGGCCGATGGTCAGTCGATAAAGATGGTACAGGCGAAGAATTCGCCGCCCCTGATCGCCGAAGAAAGTGAGATTTTCAGCGCCCACCAGTACTGCTGTCCTGCTCTAGGTGAGCGCGGCTGCAGTACCAGCGGTCATGTGACTGCAGGGCCTGGTCCTGAGGTACATGCACGCCGCACTGAGCGCAGCGCACCATCGACAACGTGGTCTGCTGGGGTTTAGGTGCAGATTTTCTTTGCGAAAAACGGCGCCAGAGCCAGAAGGCGGCGCCTATCAATGCGATCCAGAACAGCAGTCGAAACAGACCCATATCGCTTCCTTCTCGATTAAGCGTGGCGACCTGCGATCGGTCGAGCCGGGGCCGGTCCTGGCCCATTGCGCCGCAAGCGACGCATCGTGTGCTCGTCGCTCCGGCGCGAGGTCAGGTAGTCAGTCGAACAGGCCGAAGGTCAAGCGGCTCCACCAAGAGCGCTTCTGCTCCTGCTGCTCTACTTCCTTGAGCACCGGGCGGAGTTCTTCGGGTAGATCGCGCGAGGCATTTTCGTACTGACGCAGCACGTCTCGGTTGGCGCGAGAGGTATCCGGGCGCGGTGCCTCGCCTTCGATGAAGCCGAGGGTAGCCTTGCTCAGCCAGCTGCGGTTGTCATCCTCGCGCTCGACGGGCGTGAACTTGCCACCTTCCAGCGTTGCATGATCCGGGTAATTGAGCTGCAAGGTCTGCAGGCTAGTGTCGGCGAGATCGTCGAGGCCCAGGCGCTGGTAGGCCTCGGTCATCACGGCAAGGCCGTCGCCGACGGCTGGTGTGCCCTGGAAGTTCTCTACCACGTAACGGCCGCGGTTAGCCGCAGCGACATACGCCTGACGTTTGAGGTAGTAGTGCGCTACGTGGATCTCGTTGGCCGCCAGCAGGTTACGCAGATAGATCATGCGCGCCTTGGCATCCGGCGAATAACGGCTGTTGGGATAGCGACTGGTGAGCTGGGCGAACTCGTTGAAGGAGTCGCGGGCCGCGCCCGGGTCGCGTTTGGTCATATCCAGCGGCAGGAAGCGCGCGAGCAGGCCGCGATCTTGATCGAATGAGGCCAGCCCCTTGAGGTAGTAGGCATAATCGACGTTAGGGTGTTGCGGGTGCAGGCGAATGAATCGCTCTGCCGCCGAGCGTGCAGCTTCGGGCTCAACGTTGCGGTAATAGGCGTAGATCAGTTCCAGCTGCGCCTGCTCGGCGAAGCGGCCGAATGGATAGCGCGACTCCAGTGCCTTGAGCTTGCTGATGGCGCTGGTGTAACTCTTGTTGTCCAGGTCGGCCTGTGCTTGCTGGTACAGCTCGACTTCACCCAGATTCTCGTCGACGGTGTCATTGGATGAACAGGCGGCGGTTAGGGCGAGAATGGCGATCAGCAGCAGGTGTTTCACTTGCATGGCGGCTTGCGTCCCTGTGACGGCTGGCTGTCTCGCGCGGAGCCGTCCTGTTATGATGAGCGCCCCGGTGCGCCGGGACAAAGACGCCGTATTTAAACACAAGCGTGTAGCCGAAACCAAAGGCCGCTCCGCCATCTGCGGTCCCCGGGCTCTTCCATTGCCAATGGATACCGCCTGCCTCTCTCAGACGAACCTATCACGCCGTATGCCCACGACTTCCAAACAGGCCATCCAACTCAGCGCCCAAGTGCCGTTCGACCTTGGCGGGCAACGTCTCGATCAGGTCGCGGCGCAGCTCTTTTCCGAACATTCGCGCTCGCGTCTCGCCGCCTGGATCAAGGATGGTCTGCTGACCGTGGACGGCGCTGTGCTGCGCCCCCGCGATACCGTGCACGCTGGTGCGATGCTCGAACTGAGTGCAGAGCAGCAGGCGCAGGGCGAATGGGTAGCGCAGGACATACCGCTCGAGATCGTTTACGAGGATGATCAGATTCTGGTGATCGACAAGCCCGCCGGGCTGGTCGTGCACCCCGCTGCGGGCCACGCCGACGGCACGCTGCTCAATGCGTTGCTGCATCACGTACCGGATCTGATCAACGTCCCGCGCGCCGGCATCGTCCATCGCCTGGACAAGGACACCACCGGCCTGATGGTCGTGGCCAAGACCCTGCAGGCGCAGACCCGCCTGGTCGAGCAGCTGCAGGCGCGCAGCGTCAGTCGCATCTACGAGGCGATCGTCATCGGCGTGATCATCACCGGCGGCACGGTGGATGCGCCGATCGGTCGGCACGGCCAACAGCGCCAGCGCATGGCGGTGGTGGAGGGTGGCAAGCCTGCGGTCAGTCACTATCGTGTGCTCGAGCGCTTCCGCTCGCACACACATGTGCGGGTCAAGCTGGAAACCGGGCGAACTCACCAGATTCGTGTGCACATGACGCACCTTGGTTATCCGCTGGTCGGTGATCCGCTGTATAGCGGGCGCTTCCGCATTCCGCCGGCGGCGAATCCGACCATGGTACAAACGCTGCGTGAGTTTCCGCGTCAGGCCCTGCATGCCCGCTTTCTTGAACTGGATCATCCGGTGACGGGCGAGCGCTTGAAATGGGAGTCGCCATTGCCGGACGACTTCGTCTGGCTGCTGACTCTGCTGCAACAGGACCGCGAGGCGTTCGTCGGGTGACTGTCTCGGGGCAGGGTTGGCTCGCGCCTGAGTGGCCTGCTCCACCCGGCGTTCGCGCCTGCGTGACCACGCGTCAGGGTGGCGCCAGCCTCGCCCCGTTCGACAGTTTCAATCTAGGTGATCACGTTGGCGACGATCCGGCGGCGGTGGCCTGGAATCGCCAGCATCTTCAGGAATCGCTCGGCTGCCATCCGGTCTGGTTGAATCAGGTACATTCAAGCGTTGCTGTCCAGGCGGTCCTCGGCGTCTGCGCAACTGCTGATGCGAGCTGGAGTGATACGCCCGGCCAAGCCTGTACAGTGCTGACCGCTGACTGCCTGCCGGTTCTGTTCTGTGATCGCGCCGCGACCCGTGTCGCCGCTGCTCATGCCGGTTGGCGAGGGCTGGCAGGTGGCGTGCTCGAAGCGACCCTCCACGCGCTGGCCGTCCCTACCGAGGAGGTTCTGGTCTGGTTGGGGCCGGCGATCGGGCCGGCGGCATTTGAGGTCGGCCCTGAAGTGCGTGATGCCTTCCAGGCTCAGCATCCGGCGGCGGTAACGGCTTTTTCACCCAGCCAGAATGCCGAGCGGTTTATGGCCGATCTTTACCAGTTGGCGCGTATTCGCCTGGCGGCCGCTGGAGTTGACGCGGTTTACGGTGGTGGCCTGTGCACGCTCAGTGATCCGCGCTTTTACTCCTATCGGCGTGCCTCGCGCACGGGCCGGTTCGCCAGCCTCATCTGGCTGGAGCGATAGAGCCGCTCGCTTCGCAGCGTAAAATTTCGCGCTGACTCTCCAGTCCTGGCATGACCTGCATCAATGTCATGCGCCTTGAATCTCCAACAATCATCCTCATCTATGCTGCATCTCGCAGGTTTCGTGTATGGCGCGATTCACGGCGCCGGCCTGCTTTACTTGAGGATAACGTCCATGCGTATCGATCGATTGACCAGCAAGCTCCAGCTTGCGCTCTCCGATGCCCAGTCCATTGCCGTAGGCCTGGATCACCCTTCCATCGAGCCACTGCACCTGATGCAGGCGCTGCTTGAGCAGCAGGGCGGTTCGATCAAGCCGCTGCTCATGCAAGTCGGTTTCGACCTCAATGCCCTGCGTCAGGCGCTGACCAAAGAGCTGGATCAGCTGCCCAAGCTGCAGAACCCCACCGGCGACATGAACCTGTCGCAGGATCTGGCTCGCTTGCTCAATCAGGCGGACCGCCTCGCCCAGCAGAAGGGCGATCAATATATTTCCAGCGAGCTGGTGCTGCTCGCTGCGCTGGACAGCAATACCCGTCTGGGCAAGCTGTTGTTGGCGCAAGGCGTGAGCAAGAAGGCGCTGGAAAATGCCATCAGCAATTTACGCGGCGGCGATGCGGTCAACGACCCCAATGCCGAGGAGTCGCGGCAGGCCCTCGACAAGTACACCGTGGACATGACCAAGCGAGCCGAGGACGGCAAGCTCGATCCGGTAATCGGCCGTGACGATGAAATTCGTCGCACCATTCAGGTCCTGCAGCGGCGTACCAAGAACAATCCGGTGCTGATCGGCGAACCTGGTGTAGGTAAAACGGCCATCGTCGAAGGGCTGGCGCAGCGCATCGTAAATGGGGAGGTGCCGGACGGGCTCAAGGACAAGCGGCTGCTGGCGCTGGACATGGGATCGCTTATAGCCGGGGCCAAGTTCCGCGGCGAGTTCGAGGAACGCCTCAAGGCCGTGCTCAACGAGCTTTCCAAGCAGGAAGGGCGCGTCATCCTGTTCATTGATGAGCTGCACACCATGGTCGGCGCGGGCAAGGCCGAAGGTGCCATGGATGCCGGCAACATGCTAAAGCCGGCATTGGCACGTGGCGAGCTGCATTGCGTGGGCGCCACCACGCTGGACGAATACCGCCAGTACATCGAGAAGGACGCCGCATTGGAGCGGCGCTTCCAGAAGATCCAGGTGGACGAGCCAAGCGAGGAAGACACCATCGCCATCCTCCGCGGCCTGAAAGAGCGCTACGAAGTGCACCATGGCGTCACCATTACCGACGGCGCCATTATCGCGGCGGCCAAGCTTAGCCACCGCTATATCACCGATCGGCAGCTGCCGGATAAGGCCATCGACCTCATTGATGAAGCGGGAAGCCGTATCCGGATGGAAATCGATTCCAAGCCCGAGGAGCTCGATCGTCTGGATCGTCGTTTGATCCAGTTGAAGATCGAGCGTGAAGCGCTGAAGAAAGAGGACGACGAGGCTACCAAGAAGCGCTTGGCCAAGCTGGAAGACGATATTGCCAAGCTGGAGCGCGAATACGCTGACCTGGAGGAAATCTGGAAGTCGGAGAAGGCAGAAGTGCAGGGCTCCGCGCAGATCCAGCAGAAGATCGAGCAGGCCAAGGCCGAGCTTGAGGCGGCTCGGCGTAAGGGCGACCTGGCGCGCATGGCCGAACTGCAGTACGGCATTATTCCGGATCTAGAGCGCAGCCTGGAGATGGTCGACCAGCACGGCAAGAAAGAGAACCAGCTGTTGCGCAACAAGGTGACTGACGAAGAAATCGCTGAAGTGGTTTCCAAGTGGACCGGTATTCCAGTGTCGAAAATGCTTGAAGGTGAGCGCGACAAGCTGCTGCGAATGGAAGACATGCTGCATACGCGCGTCATCGGTCAGCACGAGGCTGTGGTGGCTGTGGCTAATGCCGTACGCCGCTCGCGAGCCGGGCTGTCCGATCCGAATCGGCCGAGTGGCTCGTTTCTCTTTCTTGGCCCGACCGGGGTGGGTAAGACCGAGCTATGCAAGGCGCTGGCCGAGTTTCTCTTCGATACCGAAGAGGCGATGATTCGCATCGACATGTCCGAGTTCATGGAGAAGCATTCCGTTGCTCGCTTGATCGGTGCGCCTCCGGGCTACGTTGGTTATGAAGAGGGCGGTTATCTGACCGAAGCGGTGCGCCGTAAACCCTATTCGGTGGTGCTGATGGATGAGGTGGAAAAAGCCCACCCGGACGTCTTCAACGTGCTACTGCAGGTGTTGGAAGACGGCCGTCTGACCGACAGTCATGGGCGCACGGTGGACTTCAAGAATACGGTTATCGTCATGACCTCCAACCTTGGGTCTACTCAGATTCAGGAGCTGGTTGGCGACCCTGACGCCCAGCGTGCGGCGGTGATGGATGCAGTAGCGCATCACTTCCGACCGGAGTTCATCAACCGCATCGACGAGGTCGTGGTGTTCGATCCGTTGGCTCGTGAGCAGATTGCCGGTATCGCCGAGATACAGCTGGGGCGTCTACGCAAGCGTCTGGTGGAGCGCGAGTTGAGCCTGGAGCTAAGTCAGGAAGCGATGGATAAGCTGATCGCCGTCGGCTACGACCCGGTCTACGGGGCGCGGCCGCTCAAGCGAGCTATCCAGCGCTGGATCGAGAATCCGCTGGCGCAGCAGATACTCTCTGGTCAGTTCGCCCCAGGCGCCAGCGTCACGGGGCGAGTCGAGGGTGATCAGATCGTCTTCGACTGAGCGATCCACTCATCCGCAGGGCGGTAGTCGCCCTGCGGGTGATGCCCGACGGAGGGTTTTTAGGGGCGCATTGCCGGGTGAACGCAAACTGTTGTCAGGAATCGCATTTTTAGGGTTGACAGCGGAGCCGGGAACCGTAAAATGGCGCGCCTCTGAGGCGGTAACGTAACGCTAAAGAGCTGGAATTGTAGTTGTTCCGCGATAGCTCAGTCGGTAGAGCAAATGACTGTTAATCATTGGGTCCCAGGTTCGAGTCCTGGTCGCGGAGCCAAATTCCAATCGGGGTATAGCGCAGTCCGGTAGCGCGCCTGCTTTGGGAGCAGGATGTCGGGAGTTCGAATCCCCCTACCCCGACCATTTTTGGGTCGTTAGCTCAGTTGGTAGAGCAGTTGGCTTTTAACCAATTGGTCGTAGGTTCGAATCCTACACGACCCACCATACGAGCTTCTCAGGAAGCATAAAAAAGCTGGATGTCCTCACGGACATCCGGCTTTTTTATTGTTTTCGATTTCTTCGCGAAACGTTGAAGGCGCACCCAGGGGCGCGCCTTTTCTGCATCAATGGAGCTTCAGTCGCGGCTCCGTCGTGCGGCTGAGCTTGTCGCCCAGCATCATCAGCAGCGTGCGTGGGAGGCCATAGAGCGCGATCTGGTGCATGCGATACAGCGAGATGTAGAACATTCGCGCCAGCCACCCTTCGAGCATGACGTTGCCGGTCAGGTTGCCCATCAGATTGCCCACGGCCGAGAAGCTCGAAAGCGAAATCAGCGAGCCGTAGTCCTTGTAGCGGTAGGTCGGCAGCGGCTTGCCTTCCAGTCGATTGCGGATCGAGCGGGCCAGCATCGAGGCTTGCTGATGGGCTGCCTGGGCACGGGGCGGGACGTTGCGATCGCTATCCGGTTGGGGGCAGGCGGCGCAGTCGCCAAACGCGAAGATGTTGTCGTCGCGGGTGCTTTGCAGGGTCGGCTCCACGACCAGTTGGTTGATGCGGGTGGTTTCCAGTCCATCGAGTTCATGGAGGAAGCCTGGCGCCTTGATTCCCGCTGCCCAGACCTTGAGGCTCGCACGGACGAATTCGCCCTGTTTCGTATGCAGGCCTTCGGCAGTGACTTCGCTGACTGCTGCGCCGGTAAGAACCTTGACCCCAAGATCGAGCAGGGTTTGGTGTACGGGCTGGCTGATGCGTTCAGGAAGGGCTGGCAACACTTTTGGGCCAGCTTCGATCAGCGTGATCTTCACGTCTTCCGGCTTGATGCCATCCAGCCCATAGGCGGCAAGCTCCTTGGCGGCGTGTAGTAGCTCCGCCGCGAGCTCCACGCCAGTTGCCCCGGCGCCAACGATGGCCATGCTGATCTCGCTTGAGGCGCCCTCACCGGCGTGAGCCTTCATGTAATGGCTCAGCAACTGCCGATGAAAGCGTTCGGCCTGCTCCCGGGTATCGAGGAAAATGCAGTGCTCGCCAGCGCCCGGCGTGCCGAAGTCGTTGGTCGTACTGCCGACCGCAATCACCAGGGTGTCGTAGTTCAGCGAGCGCGATGGCACCAGTTCTACGCCGAACTCGTCGCGCGTAGCTTCAAGTCGAATGCACTTGCTGGCTCTGTCCAGGCCGGCCATACGGCCCATCTGGAACTCGAAATGGTTCCATTTGGCCTGGGCGACGTAGTTGAGCTCGTCTGCGGACGAGTTCAACGAGCCGGCGGCAACTTCGTGCAGCAGCGGCTTCCAGATGTGCGTGAGGTTGGCGTCTACCAGGGTTATTCGTGCTTTGCCGCGTTTGCCCAGGGTTCTACCCAGGCGGGTAGCAAGCTCCAGGCCGCCGGCGCCGCCGCCGACGATTACGACTCGATGTGACATGGGAGTGACTCATAGCTGCAAGGAAATCGGCGGGGGCGGCCAGGCGAGCGAGGCTCAAAGCACAAGGCGGCTCAAGAGGCGGCTCAGCAAGCCGAGCCCGACCACTACGACCAGCACGAGAAGCAGCAAAAGCCAGGGCCTAAAAGGCTGGCGCTCGACTTGGTGCTGGGGCGCGCGGAGGTATTCGTCAACGCGCTGCTGGTCTTCGGGCTTCAGGCGGCTTGGCATAGGCACCTCGAATAGGATGCAGGCATTCTAGCTGCGCAGGGTCAAAAGCCAAGCGTGAAGTGCGGCGTTTTGCCGCGCGAGGGGTGAGCATGCCGGACGGCATGCTCACGGATGGGTCAGGTGTTCTTCAGTTTGCGCAGGTTGCCAATTACCGACTCCAGCGCACGATCGAACAGCAGGGTGTCGTTGAGCAGTCGAATCGCACCGCGCTGAAACTCCGTTGCCAGGCCCATGCGGGTCTTTTCCAGGACTTTCATGCCGGTACGGTTGACGAAGATATACTTGCCGGTTGGCTTGATCACGGCAGCCAGCTTGCAGCGCAGCTTGTGCTCCTCGTCTTCCTGAAACTCGACCCAGCTGCCTACCCGGAGGTTGTCGACCTGAATCAAGGCCTGGTCGTTATCCGGCAGGCTGATTTCCGGTTCTTGTTCGCGGCTTTCGCCGGGTGCCAGAAGAACGATCTCATCAACCACCTCGACCATGGTGGGTGCAGTATCAGCCGTGATTTGGGCTGCGCCGTCGCCATTCAGCTCGATCTCGTCTAGATCGTTCTGTGGCTGCTGGAACCGCTGCAGGGTCTGAACGTGGAGTGCTTCGAGCTGGGTGAAGAAGCTGCCCGTAGAGAAGGGGTCGAAAGCCGCACTGACCAGTCCGTCGCGCAGTGCTTTGAGCAGGCTTGGCACCAACTCCAGCAAGCGGGCCCGCGATTCGTCATCTTCATGTGGCGTCACGCTCCACACCAGGTCATCCATGGTGTCGAGGGCGGCCTGCCACTCTTCGGATTGGGTGCCGTGTTTCAGGCAGGTGAGCAGCAGGACTTTGCTCCAGGCTTCCTGCAGCAGGCGAACCACGACTTCCGGCAGCGTCTTGCCTAGCAGGCGCTGATTGAGCGCGTATTCCACTTCCTGGCGAGCGATTTCGGCCTTGGCGCGGCCTTCCTCGGCATCGCGGGTGCGCTGTTCGAGCAGCTCGCTGCGGCGTCGCTCGTCGCCGATGAAGGCGAGGAAATCTGCCAGCAGTTCGGAGAAGATGGCGGGGTCGTCGACGAAGTCGTTGAGCAGGCGTGCAACGATCTGCTCGATTTTCTGGTAAAGGCTGTCGCGATGCGCCTCGTCCTGATCGCCCCAGCCCATCGCGGCCGATGCGATTTCATTGAGCAGGCGACGTGCCGGATGGCTGCCGCGACTGAAGAATGTCTTGTCCAGCACGGCCACTTTGAGCAGCGGGATTTGCAGTCGGCCGATCAGTGCTTTCAGTGAGTCCGGCAGGGTCCGATCATCGAGGATGAATTCGAACAGCATGGAAACGAGGTTGATGACGTCGTCATCGATCTCGCCGACCACGCGGGACTTGCCGCTCTTGGCGCTGACTCGGCTCAGCAAACTGCCGAGTTGCTGCTGAAGATCGAAATCATCGACGGTTTGCGGCGCGCGGGTTTGCATGTGCGACAGCAGGCGGAGCAGGTCGCCGCTGGAGATCGGTATGGCATCGTTGGGAATGTTGCGAGCTGGCAATGCACTGCTGCCGCGGAGCTCGGAGAGCAGGCTGTGCAGCGCGCTAAAAGCAGCTTCCTGCAGGCCTTCGTCGGCGTGAACGGCATGACCAAGCGGTGCCGAAGGCGTGTGGCTTCCCGCCGGTGCGCCAGGACGCTGCTGGCGGCGAGGCGCAGCTGATTGAAGCTCTGGCAGAATGCCGGCCGCCACCAGTGTCTGATTGGCTTCGGCATACAGCTGGTCGAGATCACCGAGTACATACTTCTCGAAGAGCTTGAAGATGATCAGCTTGACCTTGATTTCCACGCCGAGGCTGCTGCTTGCCTCAATGAAATAGTCGCAGAGTGCATGGGGGCCGAGCGGGTTGCTCTTGTCGTCAAGCTTCTTGCTGATCAGCGCATTCATGCGCGTGGTCAGATGTCCCAGTGGCTGAGCCGCGCGACTCATGACCTTGGCGACCATTGTGTCGACTGCGACGGACGCTTCCAAATCGTCGTTCTGTACCAGCGAAAGGCTATCGAACGAAACCTCATCCATGGCAGGTGGCTTGCCGATTTCGTACTGGTTGAGCTTGGCGAAAGCTTCGAATAACTGCTGCAGAAATCCGCGCTCGATATTGCGACGCTTCATGCGCAGGTCGCGCATTGCTTCGAAGAAGGCATTTTGTTCGACATTGCTGGTTGCGCGGTCGGCAATCTCGAAGAGCGAGTCATCGGCGTTGTCGAACAACGATTGCAGAGCCTGACGCAGCTGCTGAGCTGCCTTATCGCGCACACTGATGAGCGCCACGGGCAGTCGTCCTGCCGGTGAAGAAGGCTTGTGCTCAGGGGCGGCCTTGTTCAGCTGCACCACTTTCGCGTCGGTTCGCATCGAGACTCTCCTGCGGTCGCCTTGCTTAGGGCGGTCACAACGCCAGATTCAGACAGCGTCTTATAAAAGGTAACCAAATCTGCAGGGCAAGGCGGAAGGTACCGGGCGAGCCCGCAATCGTTGAGCGGGTTTCTTCTGTCAAACCGGATCCTGGCGCAGCATAGCCGAGCGTTTCGATTTTACAACGACACCTCGTCAGCAGGGCATCGTCAGCTGGGTGGCGTCAATATTCTTGGTAGGCATTATAAGCATCACTTTCGCATGCCTAGCTCAGTTTTTTATTGGACATGACATGGCTCACAGATACTCGCGGCTTTTCCGCCAGGAGGTAAAAAAAGCCCGCTGAGCTGTCTGTGTTGCTTCAGCAGGTTGTCGCTGTCCTCGCCGAGATGAGCCTTTATACTCCGCGCAATCTTGAGGAGTCAGTCATGCCGAATCTAACCCTTGCCGATCTAGCTGCAGAAATCGATGCCAATGTACGCCGTGCGCTCACTGAAGACGTCGGTAGTGGTGACATCACGGCTCAGCTGATCCCCGCGGAGCGGCTGGCCCACGCCGCAGTCATCACCCGCGAGTCTGCGATCATCAGCGGCGTCGCCTGGGTCGACGCCGTATTCCGTCAGGTTGATCCGCGCGTGGCGGTTCATTGGCAGGTCGCCGATGGCGACAAGGTTGAGGCCGACCGCGTGCTGTTCCATCTCGAAGGGCCTGCGCGTGCATTGCTGACCGGGGAGCGTAGTGCGCTCAACTTCATGCAGATGCTGTCGGGTGTCGCCACGCGCTGTCGTCATTACGCCGATATGGTCGAAGGTACCGGCGTGCGCTTGCTCGATACCCGCAAGACGATTCCTGGTCTGCGCCTGGCGCAGAAATATGCTGTCACCTGCGGCGGGTGCCACAATCACCGAATCGGTCTCTACGACGCCTTCCTGATCAAGGAAAACCACATTGCGGCATGCGGCGGTATTGCCGAAGCGGTGGCGGCTGCACATCGCATTGCGCCAGGTAAGCCGGTGGAGGTTGAGGTGGAAAGTCTTGGCGAGCTTGAGCAGGCGCTGCTGGCGGGTGCCGATATCGTCATGCTGGACGAACTCAGCCTGGACGACATGCGTACCGCGGTGGCGGTCAATGGCGGGCGGGCCAAGCTCGAGGCGTCAGGCGGCATCAGTGATGAAACGCTGCGCAGCGTGGCGGAAACGGGGGTGGACTATATATCCATTGGCGCGCTGACCAAGCACGTGCGTGCGGTGGATCTGTCGATGCGCTTACGCCAGTAGGCGGGGAAGGGACGCTGCGCCTGGCGCAGCGGTTGCGCCAGGCGGATCGGTCAGTGACGGCTCTTCAGGCCGAAGTTCTCGTGCAGCGTGCCAGGGGTGTCATCACCCTTGGGCGCGTAATCCTTTGGTGGCTCGGTGAATGTCGGCGATGAGAGACGTTCACGAGGGCTATTGCTTTCTTCACTGTGCAGCGCTGCCATCAGGCGTTGGCGGGTCTGTTCGTCGAGCGCTAGTCGATCGGCGCCGTCGGCTAGGTGATCCTGGATGTCCTGATAGTTGTTGGTCAGTTTGCGCAGCAGGCTTGCAGTGGTGTTGAAGTGTGTAACCACCTCACTCTGATAGGTATCGAAGCGCTCTTGCAGGTCATCGACCTGACGCTGTGTGCGGTTGGGTGCGCTGCTGCGGGCCACCAGATAACCGATGGCGATGCCGGCGATCAGGCCGACAATCGGGAGCAACCAGGTCGCGAGGGTCTGTTCCACGAGTCCTTCCTCTATATAAACGGCTGTGCTTACGTTAACGTCTCGTACCTGCTCTGTATACCGCAACGCGAGGCGGCGGTTATTGGCAGCTAGTTAGCAAGACGAGTCGACTCGTCCCAAGGTCACGGAGTTCCTGCTTTGTTGAAACGCGAAACCCCCATCATTCTCGACGGCCCTTGCGGGTCGCTTGAAGCGCTGTACTTTGATCAACCTCAGCCGGCGGGGCTGGCGCTGATCTGCCATCCGAACCCGGTCAAGGGCGGCACCATGCTGAACAAGGTGGTATCGACCTTGCAGCGTACCGCGCGCGACGCAGGTTACTGCACGCTGCGCTTCAACTACCGAGGCGTGGGTGGCAGTGCCGGCGCGCACGATATGGTCGAAGGGGAAGTCGATGATGCCGAGGCCGCAATGCGCTGGCTGCGGCAGCAGCAACCCGAGCTGCCGTTGACGCTGCTGGGGTTCTCCTTCGGTGGCTTCGTTGCCGGCAGCCTGGCGGCGCGCCTGGAAGCCGAGGGGCAGAGTGTGCAGCGTCTGCTGATGGTGGCACCGGCCGTGTCGCGGCTGAACAGTCTGTCGCTGGCGGACGATTGCCAGCTCACCATCATCCAGCCGGAGCAGGATGAGGTGATCGATGCCGAGTCGGTCTACGCCTTTTCCTCCGAGGTGCAGCACCCCCACGAGCTGCTGAAAGTGGCAGAATGCGGCCACTTTTTTCACGGCAAACTGGTGGAACTGAAAGAGCTTGTCGCGCCACGCCTCTAGCCGCCGCTTCCGTTCCTCAGTGCGCAACGATTGAGATACAGCTGAATGACTACCCGAATTCTTACTGGCATCACGACCACTGGCACGCCGCACCTGGGCAACTATGCCGGTGCGATCCGCCCAGCGGTCCTCGCCAGCCGTGATGCAGCCGCCGATTCCTTCTATTTCCTGGCCGACTATCACGCGCTGATCAAATGCGATGACCCGCTGCGCATCCAGCGTTCGCGTCTGGAGATCGCTGCGACCTGGCTGGCGTGTGGGCTCGATGCGGAGCGCGTGACCTTCTATCGCCAGTCCGATGTGCCGGAAATCCCCGAGCTGACCTGGCTGCTTACCTGCGTCACCGCGAAGGGGCTGCTCAATCGCGCCCATGCCTACAAGGCCTCGGTGGACAAGAATGTCGAGAATGGCGAAGACCCGGACGCCGGCGTAACCATGGGCCTGTACAGCTACCCGGTGCTGATGGCAGCGGACATCCTCATGTTCAACGCGCACAAGGTGCCGGTTGGCCGCGATCAGATCCAGCATGTGGAAATGGCCCGTGACATCGCCCAGCGCTTCAATCACCTGTTCGGTAACGGCCGCGAATTCTTCACCCTGCCGGAAGCCGTGATCGAGGAGGGCGTCGCTACGCTGCCGGGGCTCGACGGGCGCAAAATGTCCAAGAGCTACGACAACACCATTCCGTTGTTCGGCAGCGCCAAGGAACTCAAGGGGGCGGTCGCGCGCATCGTCACTGACTCGCGCCTGCCGGGCGAGCCGAAGGACCCGGACAACTCCCACCTGTTCACCCTGTACCAGGCATTCGCCACCGCGCAGCAGCAGGCCGCTTTCCGCCAGGAACTGCTCGACGGGCTGGCGTGGGGCGATGCCAAGCAGCGCCTGTTCGAGCTACTCGACAACGAACTGGGTGAGGCGCGAGAGCTATATCACCAGCTGATCACCAAGCCTGCCGAGCTGGAGGATATCCTCCAGGCGGGTGCTGCCAAAGCCCGCCGGATCGCCACGCCGTTCCTTGGTGAGCTGCGTGAGGCTGTCGGCTTGCGCAACTTCCGCAGCGAAGTGAAAAGCGCGGCGCCAGCCAAGAAGAAGTCCAGCAAGGTTGCACGCTTCGCCAGCTTCCGCGAGGCCGACGGCGCCTTCCGTTTCCGCTTTTTCGCCGCCGATGGTGAGGAGCTGCTGCTGTCCCGCCCTTTGAGCAATCCGAAGGCGATCGGCAGCCTGACCCAGCGGCTGATCGCTGGCGGGCCGGACGCGCTGGAACTTCGCGAGGACGAAGGCGATCAATTTACCCTGTGGCTTGACGATGAGTGCATCGCCGACAGCCCGCGCTTTGAGAGCGCCGACGCTCTCGATGCTGCGATGCTGCGGGTACGCGAGGCACTGGCCACGCTCGTCGAGTAATACGTTGCTGCCAAGCGGAGCGCACCATACGGCTGCGCTCCGCCGGTGCGCAGCGATCTCCAGGAACGGCTGTCCCGAGGGGGCTGACGCTTGAACGACCTGAGTAAATTGCCAACCACCGAGGGCGCCGCTAAAGTGTCGGCCCCGTTTCACTACCCAGACTCTGCCATGACTCCTCTTGAGCGCTATCAGGCCGACCTGAAACGTCCTGACTTTTTCCACGATGCCGCCCAGGAAAACGCGGTGCGTCACCTGCAGCGTCTGTACGACGATCTGGTGGCCGATGATCGCAGCAAGAACGGCCTGCTCGGCAAGCTGTTCGGCAAGAAACAGCAGGAGCCGATCAAGGGCGTCTATTTCTGGGGTGGCGTCGGCCGTGGCAAAACCTACCTGGTCGACACTTTCTTCGATGCGCTGCCGTTCGAGCAGAAGACGCGTACGCACTTCCATCGATTCATGAAACGCGTGCATGAAGAGATGAAAACCCTCAAGGGCGAAAAAAACCCATTGACCATCATAGGCAAGCGCTTCGCCGACGAGGCTCGGGTGATCTGCTTCGACGAGTTTTTCGTCTCCGACATTACCGATGCGATGATTCTCGCGACCCTGCTCGAGGAGTTGTTCAAGAACGGCGTGAGCCTGGTGGCGACGTCCAACATCGTCCCGGACGGTCTGTACAAGGACGGTCTGCAGCGTGCGCGCTTCCTGCCCGCGATCGAACTGCTGAAAAAGCACACCGAGATCGTCAACGTCGACAGCGGTATCGACTACCGTCTGCGCGCACTCGAACAGGCTGAGCTCTACCACTTCCCGCTGGATGCTGAGGCCGAGCTGAGTCTGGAAAAGAGCTTCCGCAGCCTGTTGACGGAAAACTGCAAGGTGCTGGAGAACGAGGCGCTGATGATCGAGAACCGCGAGATCATGGCGCGCAAGGTGGCCAATGATGTCGCCTGGTTCGATTTCCGCGCCCTGTGCGACGGCCCACGCAGCCAGAACGACTACATCGAGCTGGGCAAGATTTTCGATGCTGTGCTGGTCTCCAATATCGAGCAGATGAACGTGGCCAAGGACGACATGGCGCGCCGCTTCATCAACATGGTCGACGAGTTCTACGACCGCAACGTGAAGCTGATTCTTTCCGCCGAGGTCGAGCTCAAGGACCTTTATGCCGGTGGTCGACTGGAGTTCGAGTTCCAGCGCACGCTGAGTCGCTTGCTGGAAATGCAGTCGCACGAGTATCTGTCACGGCCGCACAAGCCCTGACGTTTCCTTGGCCGCTTCGCAGGCAGAGCCGCGCCCAACAAACGTCTGGCACGTTTTGTAGGGGCGGCCTCGGCCACGAAGGGGCTTGAGAGCAGTCAGTAGGCTTCAGCAAGGAAGCATAGGCTTTCCAGTGTTCCCCTACGACTCTGGCCGGTATTTCTGGCGGTAGTGGTTGGGTGACAGCTCGGTATGTTGGCGGAACAGCCGGGCAAAGAAGCTGGCATCGTCGTAACCCACTTCGTAGCTGATTGTCTTGATGCTCTTGCCGGTGGTGGCGAGCAGACTCTTTGCCGTCTCGATACGCAGTCGCTGCAGATAGTGCAGGGGTTTGTCGCCGGTAGCGGCCTGGAAGCGCCGCATGAAGTTGCGAATGCTCATGCCATGCTGGCGAGCCACGTCTTCGAAGCGAAACTTTTCGGCGAAGTTGGCTTCCAGCCATTCCTGAATCTGCAGAATCCGCGTGTCCAGATGCAGCTTCTGCCCGCCGAAACCCAATCGTCCTGGGCTGTAGCTGCGTTGCAGTTCGAACAGCACATCGCGCGCCATGCCTTGGGCGACATGGGCGCCGCAGAAACGCTCTACCAGATACATGTACAGGTCGCTGGCCGAGGTCGTGCCGCCTGCGCAGTAGAGGTTGTCGCTATCGGTGAGGTGCTTGTCGGCGCTGAAGTTCACGCCAGGGAAGCGTTCGGCAAAGTCATTGGCAAAGCGCCAATGGGTGGTCGCCTCGCGGCCCTCCAGCAGCCCGGCCTGGGCCATCCAGAACACCCCGGTGGCTTCGCCGCAGATGACACTTCCCGCGGCATGTCGCTCGGACAACCAGGGCGCCACTTCGGGGAACCGCAGACAGAGTGCATCGAAATCTCCCCAGAACGCCGGCAGAATCACCATGTCGGCGTTGTCCAGCGGGCCATCTACTGTAATGGGTGTCCCACTGAAGGTGTTCACCGCCTGACCGTCCGGGCTGACCAGGCGGGTTTCGAAGGCTGGGGTGAGGTCAAGGCCGAGCTGCTTGCCGTAGCGCAGGCTGGCCATATGGAAGAAGTCCTTGGCCTGCATTAGGGTCGAGGCGAATACCCCTTCGGTGGCAAGTATGCTGACGCGCTGGATCGAGGAGAGCTTGGGCATGCGATTCTAATTATTGTGGTGGAATAACAGGGTAAAACTGCCGTGCGGCGGCTGGAGCGTCCTATTTTTTCGCGGCACTGTCTAGCCTGAACTGAAGCGGGACGGCTGAACCGCCGCTCTGGTATGGCGTCGAACCGCTGATGTACAGGAGCGAAATATGAGCGAAACCAGTCAATATCCGATCGCACCTTTCGGTGATTGGGACGGCAGTCCGGCCGCGGCGCGAGCGATGCAGCAGACCCTGGCCTCGCAAGTGCGCTTGCAGGATGACTTTCCGCCGTTGCGGTTGATTGCCGGGGTGGATGTCGGCTTCGAGGAGGGCGGCAGCATCACCCGTGCAGCCGCTGTTCTGCTGGATGCCGATACGTTGGAGCTGGTTGGCAGCAGCCTGGCGCGAATTCCGACAAACATGCCCTACATTCCCGGTCTGCTGTCGTTTCGTGAGTTGCCCGCCGTGCTGCAGGCGCTCGGTGAATTGCCGGCCGTTCCCGATCTGATCTTCTCCGATGGCCACGGTATCGCACACCCTCGGCGCCTTGGCATTGCCGCACACCTGGGCGTGGTGACCGGTTTGCCCACCATCGGCGTGGCGAAGAAGCTGCTCACCGGCGAGCATGACGAGCTCGATCTGACGCGTGGTGCGCAGGTAGAGCTGCGTGACAAGAAAACCGGCGAAGTGATCGGCTGTGTACTGCGCAGCAAGGACAAGGTGCGGCCGCTGATCATTTCCCCCGGCAACCGTGTGAGCATCGCCACCGCGCCGCAACTGGTGATGCGTTACCTGACGCGCTATCGCCTGCCGGAACCGACCCGACTGGCCGATCGTCTTGCATCGCGCCGCGAGGAAAAGGCCGCAGCGCGCCGTCTCGGGGCAGCTGGCACGGCCGGCGACTCGTAGGGACGTCGGTTAGAGCTTGGCTGGGCTTGCGGGCGGCCTCTCGCAGGCGATAGCCTGCGGGCCTGCTGTCAGCATGGGCCTCAATGATGAATCTGGATTCTGCCACCGGCTGGTGTCACGGCGTCCTTCACTGCCCGTCGCCAAACTTCAATCAGCGCCCGGCATGCGAGATATCCCTGCTGGTGATTCACAACATCAGCCTGCCGCCGGGGCAGTTCGGCACCGGCAAGGTTCAGCAGTTCTTCCAGAATTGCCTGCAGTGCAGCGAGCACCCCTTCTTCGAGGAGATTGCGGAGCTGCAGGTGTCGGCGCATTTTCTTATCGAGCGTGATGGCGCGATCACTCAGTTCGTCTCCTGTCTGGATCGAGCGTGGCATGCTGGTATTTCCCGCTTCGACGGCCGCGAAGGCTGCAACGATTTCTCCATCGGCATCGAGCTGGAGGGGACCGACAATGAGCCATTTAGCGAGGCGCAGTATCACGCGCTGATCGAGCTTTGCCGGGTGCTGCAGTGTGCCTATCCGGCGATCACGCCCGAGCGGGTATGCGGTCATAGCGATATCGCCCCTGGGCGCAAGACCGATCCCGGCCCGGCGTTCGACTGGCAAAGGCTGCGTGACGCTTCCATTACCTGCTGATGAAAGGAACGGACGATGAGTTTTCTGGTGATTCTGCTCGTGCTGCTGGTGGAGAAATTCTCCGATTGGCGGCCACGGCTGCAGCACGATGGCCCCTGGCTGGCGCGGCTGCGTCAGGTCGAGGCCAGTTCGCGCATGCAGCATGCACCCTGGTTGGCGTTACTGCTGCTGGTGTTGCTGCCAGTGGCTCTGCTCGGCTTGTTGCTGGCGACGTTGGAGCCTTTGGCCTATGGCTGGCTGAGCCTGCCGCTGCATCTGCTGGTGCTGCTGTACAGCCTTGGCCGTGGCCATGCCAAGGCTGAGCTCGGTGCCTTCCGCGATGCGTGGCGACGTGGCGACCAGGAAGCGGCTGCGCTGGCTGCCGAGCGTGACGTCGGTTTGCAGGAGCAGGACCCACCCAGCCTGATGCAAGCGGTGCAGGCGCGCCTGCTGTGGAAGAGCTACGAAGGCTTTTTCGCCGTCATCTTCTGGTACCTGCTGCTCGGGCCGATGGCGGCGCTGGCGTATCGGCTGCTGGCGTTGTGTGCCGAGCATGCGGAGCTTGCCGGATTGCGTGAGCGGGCCGAACAGCTGCGGCATGCCTTCGACTGGTTGCCGGTGCGGGTCCTGCTGGGCAGTTTCGCGCTGGTCGGCAACTTCGTCGCAGTCAACCGAGCGCTGCTGCATGAGTTGCTGAGCTGGGATGTGCCTGCGCGTCGGCTGCTGGCCGATGCCGGGCCTTTGGCCGCCGACCTGCCACCTGTGATCGATGGTGAGGCGGGCATCGCGCGGCTCGATGCGATTGCCGCGTTGCTGGTGCGCACGCGCGTGTTCTGGTACGCGGTAATCGCGGTCTGGACGATTCTCGCTTGAGCCTCGATGCGGCGATCGCTGCTGAATAGCTCTCCATAAAGCCGCTGTATGGTCATTTTGCCCTGCAGCGCCGCAACCCTCAGGCCAGACGCCTTGCGCTATCGCTGGTCACCGCTTGCCTGCTGGCCATCATTTGGCTATTACCTTAAGTTACAAAAGCATCAACCGATATCCCGTATAACCCGGGCAGATGACATCCTCTGACGAGCCCTGCTACGCGCTGCAATAGCGTGTAAGCCAATACCAATAAAATTGGGAGACGTCGTGTGAATAGCCTGTTGTATCCCGCGATCGCGTTCATGAACCGCCTGAGCTTCGGCATGAAGTTCAGCTTGGTCAGTGTCTTGTTTTTCGTTCCCATGTTGCTAACCAACTACTACCTGGTGCGTGATTCGTACCGGGAATTCGTCGGTACCCGCACCGAACTGCAGAGCCTGGATCTGCTTGGTTCGACGCTGCAGGTGCGGCGCAGCATGGAGGACTGGCTGGACCTGGTGCGCATCGAATCGGTCATCGGCCAGACCGGCAATGTCGCGGCGCTCGCCGCCGGCCTGAAAAGGGTTGAGGGCGAACTCGCTACGCAGCTTCAGGCCCTCGTGCCAGTGGGTGATGCGCCAGAGCAGATCGCCGAGTTCAACACCCGCCGCGATGAGCTGGTGGCCGGATTGAGCGCCGCGCAGGCTGAGCAATCGTTGCAGTCCAAGGCCGCCATGGCCGAAACACTGCTGGGCCAGACACAGGTGATGATCAAGCTGGTGGCAGGGCAGTCCGGGCTCAGCCAGGACGTCGCCCGTGAGGTGCGCTTGCTGGCCGAGCTGCTGACCACGGTGACGCCGGCCATCAGCGCATCACTGGGTCAGGGGCGCGCAGTGGGCTCCTATACCTTCGGCCAGGGCTATCTGAATTCCGATGCCAGCAATACGCTGGACAACCTTGTGCTGGAGCTGGAAAAGCAGCAGGTGCAGTACGCGGCGCAGTTGCAGGACGCGCTCGGCGCGAGCGCAGCGGCGCGTAGTCGGCTTGAGTCGTTTGCCACCGCCAGCCGTGAGTCGCTGCAGGCGAGCAGCGATATCCTGCAGGACGAGGTGATCATGGCCGAGGCGCTGGATCGCCCGTGGGAGCAGTTCTACGAGCGCGTCAGCGCGCAGATGGCCAAGACCTATCAATTGAACGATGCCATTCTCGATTTCCTCGCGGTGCAACTGGCCGAACGGCTGGAGGAAAAGCGCCTGTTGATGACCTTGCTGCTGTCGGCGCTGGCTATAGTGCTGTTTCTGGTGGCTTACCTGTACGCCGGCTTCTATGCCTCTACTCGTGCATCACTGCGTAGTCTCGGCGAGATCATGGGCAAGGTCGCCGCCGGTGACATGACCGCGCGTTATCAGGTGCAGAGCCGTGACGAGTTGGGTGACTTGGGTAAGGTATTCAATACCACCGTGGCGCAGATCCGTGAGCTGATCGAACGGGTCGGCCAGACGGTCGCCGAAGTCGAGCGTCAGGCGCAGCGGGTCGAAAGCGTCTCCGGGGAGAGCAACCAGACGGTGTCTGAGCAGCGCGGCCAGATCGAGCAGGTGGCCACCGCGATGAACGAGATGTCGGCCACTGCCCAGGAGGTTGCCAGCAGCGCCGAAGCGGCGGTTGGCAGTGCGCAGAGCGTCAACCGGGAAACCGTAAGCGGACGCGCACTGGTAGTGGCCCAGGTTGGTGGCATCCAGCGGCTGGCGAGTGAAATCGAGCAGTCCGTGCAGGTGATCAACCAGCTGGCTGGCGATAGTCAGGCGATTAGTCAGGTTCTGGATGTGATCAAGGCTATCGCCGAGCAGACCAACCTGTTGGCCCTCAATGCCGCTATCGAGGCGGCTCGTGCCGGTGAGCAGGGTCGCGGTTTCGCCGTGGTCGCCGATGAGGTGCGCGGGCTGGCGCAGCGGACGCAGAAGTCCACAGCGGAAATCGAGCAGATGATCGCCCGTTTGCAAAATGGCGTCGGTGCTGCAGTGAATGCCATGCATGCCAGTCAGGCGCTGGCCGAAGGCACGGTTGGCCAGTCGGCGCAGGTGGAGCAGGCGTTGGAAAACATCCTTGGCGCAGTAGGCCAGATCGTCGATCAGAACCAGCAGATTGCGGCGGCGGCAGAGCAGCAGACTGCCGTTGCTCACGATATTGATCGCAATATTGTTGCGATCAATGAAGCTGGGCAACGTACTGCTGAGGGTGCCGGACACACCGAGCAGGCGAGTCGTGAACTTTCGCAGTTGGTCGGCCGCCTGCAACAGCTGATCGGTGCGTTTCGTGTCTGAAACGGTGCTGGCGCAGGTTTTTCAGGTCTGCGGCCAGCCAAACAACTCACAGCTGTTATGGTAGCTGGCAGCCGCCAGCTCATCGGCGTCTATGCCCTTCAGATCGGCCAGCATTCGGCAGATGTCTGGTAGCAGTTCGGGGCTGTTGCGCTCACCGGCGTGGCCTGCCGGTGGAATGTCCGGAGAGTCGGTCTCCAGCACAATGGCCTCCAGTGGCAGTTGTTTCAACACCCGATGCATCCGCAGTGCCTGTGGCCAGGTGCCGGCGCCGCCGAGGCCGAGCTTGAAGCCCAGGCGCAGGTACTCCCGAGCCTCTTCCAAGCTGCCACTGAAAGCATGAACGACTCCGCTTCGCTGCAGCTTGTGTCGCTTGAGCATGGCGATCATCGGTGCATGTGCGCGACGCACATGTAGCAGCACCGGCAGGCTGAATTCCGCGGCCAGCGCCAGCTGCGCTTCGAGCAGGTGATGTTGGCGTTCTATGTCTGGGTCTTGGATGTAGTAGTCCAGGCCGATTTCGCCGATGGCGCACAGCTTGGATTCCCCTCGTAATCGGTTCAGCCAGCCGCGCAGCTGCTCCACGTGCTCGTCCCGATGCTCCTCGATAAATATTGGGTGCAGACCGAGTGCGGCGTACGCGGCTGGTTGCGTACAGGCCAGCTGCCAGACCCGTTCCCAGTTCGGCTCGTGCACGCCGAGCACCACTATGCGCTCTACACCGGCAGCCTGGCTGCGTGAAAATACCTCGGTGCGGTCGTCATCGAACATCTCGAAGTCGAGGTGGGTATGGGTGTCGATCAGCTGCACGAGCAGGCTCCGTACGGTCAGCAGTGGGTCGGGTAGGGACAAGCCATTACTGGCCCGTCCCCCCCTAAGAACCGTACGTGCGGCTTTCACCGCATACGGCTCA
>NZ_JBEOPU010000021.1:0-47825 GCF_040310405.1 Pseudomonas sp. E45-MNA-CIBAN-0222 | reverse complement strand
TGGTTGCGGGAGCCGGATTTGAACCGACGACCTTCGGGTTATGAGCCCGACGAGCTACCAGACTGCTCCATCCCGCGATGCGCATTCTACAGCTTTAAATGCTGCTGTCACGGGTTTATTTAAAAAAACCGCGAGTGCCGGTCAGGCGTGCCAGGAGGGCAGGGCGGGAGCGTCGGTAGGGCCGTGGGATGGGCGTGGTGGGGGAGTGCTGCGTGTACGCGGCTGATGTCGCCGCGCGATCCGCATCATGCCCCAGAGCATGGCGAACGCAACCGTGAGCCAGCCCATCAACATCATTACCAGTATCAGCGCAGGTTCCATCCGGTGGCTCCCTCTGTAAATCCATATTCATCCTTGTTGATGGGACCCCTATGGTGGCAGGCGGTTCCGGTGCCATCGGTCGCCGCGCATTGCACTCCTATTGGCCAGTGCTGCCCAAACCAATAGATGGATCACGGGAGATGCCGATCATGCGTATTTACCTAACTGCTTTACTGTTGGTACTCGTTTCCACGGCGGGTGCACAGGGTGCGATGGCCCCGTCTGCTGAAATGCCGTTAGCGCAGAACACGGGTGCAGCGGACCGCGGGGCAGCCGGAAACGGCTCAATGGGCGTCGGGGATGGTATCGACTACATCGGCGATGATCGAAAAGCGCCTGCGCAACGAAATAGAACCCAACCATCATCTTCAGAGCAGCTCGACGAGTCCGCCGAGCCGGGGCACGGCGGTAACGAAACCGATATGGAACATCGCCGCCGGCCAAAGCTGGAAAAGCGCAGCGATTGACGTTGCTCTTCATTACCCGAGGATGTAGCCATGAATCGAATACTCACATCAGTTGCAGCATTGCTTTTGACCAGTTCTGCCGGCGTTTTTGCAGGCTCGGCGGATAAAACCCACGACAATACCCATCCTCATGGCGCCGCGGATCAGACGTCAGTGGAGTCGAAATCGAATTCCTCGCCGCGTAATGACAAGTCCTCCATTCATGATGATCGCTCCCGCGAGGGCGAGCAGGATGATGATCTGGGCACCATGGGAACAGGCAATACCGGAACAACGGGCGGCATGGGCGCTACCACCGGCACCGATACCATCGGAGGAACGATCGAGGAGTAGCTCGGTTGCCAGAGCTGATAACTCATGCGTGATTCATAAAGAAGGCGGGCATACGTACAATGCCTGCCTTTCATCATGTATTGGCCTGGTATGCAGATCGCTTTGGCTCCCATGGAGGGGCTGGTCGACGGGATTCTACGAGACGTACTAACGCGTATGGGTGGTGTCGACTGGTGCGTCACCGAGTTCATCCGAGTCTCTGATCGTCTGCTGCCGCAAAGCAGCTTTCGCAAACTTGCACCCGAATTGCAGGCTGGCGCCGTTACTCGCGCCGGAACCCCTGTGCGCGTTCAATTATTGGGCTCCGATCCTGCCTGTCTGGCTGATAACGCTGCCTATGCCTGCTCACTGGGTGCGCCTGCTATCGATCTGAATTTCGGCTGCCCGGCCAAGACGGTAAACAAATCGCGCGGTGGGGCCATCCTGCTCAGGGAGCCTGATTTGCTGCACGCCATCCTCTGTGAGGTACGGCGAACTGTGCCGGCGCACATCCCGGTCACCGCCAAGATGCGCCTGGGTTTCGACAGCCCGGACGGTGCACTCGATTGCGCTCGGGCGCTGGTGGACGGCGGGGCGGGTCAGTTGGTGGTGCATGCGCGAACGAAGGTCGAAGGCTACAAGCCGCCGGCGCATTGGGAATGGGTGGCTCGCGTGCAGGAAGTGGTCGCGGTGCCGGTGTACGCCAATGGCGATATCTGGTCGCTGGAAGACTGGCGTCGCTGTCGAGAAGTCAGCGGTGCGGAGAATATTATGCTGGGCCGCGGCCTGGTTTCGCGGCCAGACCTGGCACGGCAGATCGCCGCCGCTGAACAGGGGCAAGGCATCGCCGAGATGAGCTGGGCAGAGTTTCAACCCACGCTGGTGGACTTCTGGCAGCAGGCGCGGGGCAAGATCGCACCACGCTATGCGCCCGGCAGACTGAAGCAGTGGCTGGCCTTGCTTACGCGCAACTACCCCGAGGCGGTGGCGCTGTTCGCCGCACTGCGCCGGGAGAATGATTGCGCGCGGATCGACGCGATGCTCGGCGTCGATACCGTCGGAATTCCGGTGGCGGCGCTGGGTTAGGCCGATCAGCGTCCGCCGCTGACGTCTAGCAACGCGCCGGTGGTATAGCTGGCGTGCTCACTGGCGAGCCAGAGTATGGCTTCGGCAACTTCCTCGGCTTTCCCGCCGCGCCCCATGGGCACGCTTGCCTTGACCCGCTCGATGCGATCCGGCTCGCCACCGCTGGCGTGAATCTCGGTATCGATCACGCCGGGTCGTACCGCATTGACCCGAATGCCTTCGCCGGCGACTTCCTTGGCCAGCCCGACAGTCATGCTGTCAATGGCGCCCTTGGCCGCGGCATAGTCGATGTATTCCCCCGGCGCGCCTAGCCGCGCGGCGATCGAGGACAGGTTGATGATCGAACCACCCTGGCCGCCATGCTGATTGGACATGCGCTTGATCGCCTCGCGGGCGCATAGAAAGCTGCCGATGACGTTGGTGCCGAGCACGCGCATCCAGCGAGCGGCATCCATCTGCTCCAGACGCATCTGTTGTTCGAGCATGCCGGCGTTGTTGACCAGCACGTCCAGCGGGCCGAACTCGCGATCAATCATCTCGAACATCTGCAGCACCTGACCCTCGTCGGCGACATCAGCCTTGACCGTAATTGCCGATACGCCCGCAGTGCGGACCTGTTCGAGCACCTGTTTCACCGCGTCTTCGCGTTGGTGATAGTTGAGGCACAGTGCGTAGCCCTGGTGGGCGGCCAGCCGCGCAGTGGCAGCGCCGATACCGCGACTGGCACCTGTGATCAGCATGACTCTGGACATGGTGTTACCTCTTGTCGGCAGGCTTGTTTCATACGCCTTGAAATCTGCAGAACGGTTCCTATCTAAGGCTCAGCGGGATGCCGAAGGCGGGTCCCGCCTGTTTCAACTCGCTGATTTCAGGAGGTTTATCATGAGTTCGTTCCCCATGGCCCCTCTGTTCCGGCAATCCGTGGGCTTTGATCGTTTCAATGACCTGTTCGAGTCCGCCCTGCGTAACGACACCGGCAGCTCGTATCCACCCTATAACATCGAGAAACACGGTGACGACCAGTATCGAATCGTGGTCGCAGCCGCCGGCTTCGAGGAGTCCGACCTCGATCTGCAGGTCGAGCGCAGCGTGCTGACCATCAGTGGCGGGCGGCGCGAAAGCGAGGCCGAGAATGTCACCTATCTGCATCAGGGCATCGCTCAGCGGGCGTTCAAGTTGTCGTTCCGGCTAGCCGACCACATCGAGGTGAAAGGCGCTGCGCTGAACAGTGGCCTGCTCAACATCGACCTGGTGCGCGTGGTGCCGGAAGAGGCCAAGCCCAAACGCATCCCGATCAATGCCGATCAGCGGCCCGCGCTGGAGGGTTGATCTGCAAAGAAGAGAAGGGCGCCATAGGGCGCCCTTTCTCGTAGTTGTCTCGTCTGGTCAGTCACCGCGTTCAGCATCCAGCAGTGTCATGAACGCCCTGGCCGCATTGGACAGGGTGCGCTCCCGGTGCAGGATGTAGCCGAGTTGCCGGTTCAGCTGAATGCCTGGCAGAGGCAGGCTGACTACCTGTTCGTCGAGCATGCTGCGCGGTAACACGCTCCAGGCAATCCCGATGGAGACCATCATCTTGATGGTCTCCATATAGTTGGTGCTCATGGTGATATTCGGCGTCAGGCCCTCACGCTCGAACAGCCGCTGGGCGATGTGGTGAGTGAAGGTGTTGCCGCCGGGAAAGACGGCAGGATGGCCGGCAACGTCGGCCAGACGAATATCCGCCTTGCCCGCCAGCGGGTGCTCGGGCGCGACAACGAAATCCAGCGGGTCGTCCCATACCTTCATTGCTCGGACCGGCTCGGCAGTCTGCGGCGCCAGGGTGATGACCGCCAGTTCGGCGCGGCCATGCAGCACTTCGTCGTAGGCGACTTCAGAATCGAGAAAACGGATATCCAGGCTGACCTGAGGATAAGCGCGGGTGAACGCGCGTAGCAAGGGCGGCAGGCGGTGCAGGCCGATGTGATGGCTGGTCGCCAGGCTCAGCCGGCCGCCAATGTCGCCGTTGAGGTTGGTCAAGGCGCGGCGGGTGTCGTCCAGTACATTCAAAATCTGATAGGCCCGCGGCAGCAGGGCTCTTCCTGCCTCGGTGAGGCCAATCTCGCGGCCAAGCCGGTCGAACAGGCGCACGTCCAGCTGTGATTCCAACGCGGCAATGCGTTTGCTGACTGCAGGCTGGGTCAGATGCAGGCGCTCGCCAGCCAAGGAAAAGCTGCCCGTTTCCGCGATGGCGATAAAGGCATTGAGGTTGGCCAGGTCCATGAACGATCTCTATCCGGTGATGATTCGGATTCCTGCAGGGAATGCTTGGGATGAAAAATATGAATTTGAGTAATTGAATGCAAGCCCCTAGCATCGTCCCCATAAGCGCAAGGGCTATTCGCCCCGCATAGAAAGCAGATGAGGAAAAGTCCGATGGCCGGCAAGACGCTCTACGACAAGCTCTGGGAAATGCACGAGGTGAAACGTCGCGACGATGGTTCGTCGCTGATCTACATCGACCGCCACATCCTGCATGAAGTGACTTCTCCACAAGCGTTCGAAGGTCTGCGTCTGGCCAACCGCAAGCCATGGCGCATCGACGCCAATATCGCCACGCCGGACCACAACGTGCCGACCACCAAGGGCGAGCGTCAGGGCGGCCTGGAAGCCATCGCTGACGAGGTCTCGCGCATCCAGGTGCAGACGCTGGACGAGAACTGCGACGATTTCGGCATCCTCGAATTCAAGATGAACGACGTGCGTCAGGGCATCGTCCACGTCATCGGCCCGGAGCAGGGCGCGACACTGCCCGGCATGACCGTGGTTTGCGGTGACTCGCATACCTCCACCCACGGCGCCTTCGGCGCGCTGGCCCACGGCATCGGCACCTCCGAGGTTGAGCATGTGCTCGCCACCCAGTGCCTGGTCGCCAAGAAGATGAAGAACATGCAGGTGCGCGTCGAAGGCAAGCTGCCTTTCGGCGTCACCGCGAAGGACATCGTGCTGGCGGTGATCGGCAAGATCGGCACCGCTGGCGGTAACGGCCATGCCCTGGAGTTCGCCGGCAGCGCGATTCGCGATCTGTCCATGGAAGGGCGCATGACCATCTGCAACATGTCCATCGAAGCCGGTGCCCGCGTAGGCATGGTGGCGGTCGATGAAAAGACCATCGCTTACGTCGAAGGTCGTCCGTTCGCGCCGAAGGGCGACGACTGGGACAAGGCGGTCGAGCTGTGGAAAGGTCTGGTCTCTGATGACGACGCGGTGTTCGACACCGTCGTCGAACTCAAGGCCGAGGACATCAAGCCGCAGGTCAGCTGGGGCACTTCGCCGGAAATGGTGCTGGCTGTCGATCAGAGCGTGCCGGACCCCGCCGCCGAAGCCGACCCGGTCAAGCGCGATTCCATCGTTCGTGCGCTGAAGTACATGGGCCTGGCGGCCAACCAGCCGATCACCGATATCAAGCTGGACCGCGTGTTCATTGGTTCCTGCACCAACTCGCGGATCGAGGATCTGCGTGCCGCAGCTGAGGTCGCCAAGGGCCGCAAGGTGGCCGCGAACGTCAAGCAGGCGATGGTTGTGCCGGGCTCCGGCCTGGTGAAGCAGCAGGCCGAGGCTGAAGGGTTGGACAAGATCTTCGTCGAGGCTGGCTTCGAGTGGCGCGAGCCGGGTTGCTCCATGTGCCTGGCGATGAACCCCGACAAGCTGGGCAGCGGCGAGCATTGCGCCTCGACTTCCAACCGCAACTTCGAGGGGCGTCAGGGCGCCGGTGGACGCACCCATCTGGTCAGCCCGGCCATGGCGGCCGCTGCGGCGGTAACCGGCCATTTCATTGATGTACGCGAACTGGTCCAGGCCTGAGGAGATAACGGATGAAAGCCTTTACCCAACACACCGGCCTGGTCTGTCCGCTGGATCGTGCCAACGTCGATACCGATCAGATCATCCCGAAGCAGTTTCTCAAGTCCATCAAGCGCACCGGCTTTGGCCCTAATCTGTTCGATGAGTGGCGCTACCTGGACGTCGGCCAGCCGAATCAGGATTGCTCGCAGCGTCCGGTGAACAAGGACTTCGTGCTGAACTTCCCGCGCTACCAGGGCGCCAGCGTGCTGCTGGCGCGTGAGAACTTCGGCTGCGGCTCCTCCCGCGAGCACGCGCCGTGGGCCCTGGAGGAGTACGGTTTCCGTACGATCATCGCGCCGAGCTTTGCCGACATTTTCTACAACAACAGCTTCAAGAACGGCCTGCTGCCGATCGTGCTGAAGGAAGAGGAAGTCGATGAGCTGTTCGCACAGGCCGAAGCCAACGAAGGCTACCAGCTGACCGTGGACCTCGCTGCGCAGGTCGTGACACGCCCGGACGGCAAGCAGTACGACTTTGAAGTCGATGCCTTCCGCAAGCACTGCCTGCTCAACGGCCTCGACGATATCGGCCTGACGCTGCAAGACGCGGACGCGATCAAGGCGTTCGAGACCCGTCACCAGCAGAGCCAGCCATGGCTGTTCGGCGCCATCAAGTGAGATAAGGGCAGGGTGGATGATGCGTCATCCATCCACTTGCAGGGTTTCGGTGGATGAACACAACGGCGTCCACCCAAGTGAAAATCGAGGAATGTGATGAGTAAACAGATTCTGGTTCTGCCCGGTGATGGTATCGGCCCGGAGATCATGGCCGAGGCGGTCAAGGTTCTGCAGCTGGCCAATGACAAGTTCCAGCTGGACTTCGAGCTGAGCTATGACGAGTTGGGTGGCGCAGCGGTCGACAAATATGGCGTGCCGCTGGCCGACGAAACCCTTGCGCGTGCACGTGCTGCCGATGCCATTCTGCTTGGCGCGGTGGGAGGCCCGAAGTGGGACAAAATCGATCCGGCCATTCGTCCCGAGCGCGGTCTGCTGAAGATTCGCTCCGAGCTAGGGCTGTTCGGTAACCTGCGTCCGGCACTGCTCTACCCGCAACTGGCCGATGCGTCGTCGCTGAAGCCTGAGATCGTGGCCGGTCTGGATATCCTCATCGTTCGCGAGTTGACCGGCGGCATCTATTTCGGCAAGCCGCGCGAAAGCAAGGTGCTGGAGAACGGTGAGCGCATGGCCTACGACACGCTGCCGTACAGTGAAAGCGAGATCCGCCGCATCGCCAAGGTCGGTTTCGACATGGCGATGGTGCGCAACAAGAAGCTCTGCTCGGTGGACAAGGCCAATGTGCTGGCGTCCAGCCAGCTGTGGCGCACCGTGGTTGAGGAAGTGGCCAAGGACTATCCCGAGGTCGAGCTGAGCCACATGTACGTCGACAATGCGGCGATGCAGCTGGTGCGTGCACCGAAGCAGTTCGACGTGATCGTCACCGACAATATGTTCGGCGACATCCTCTCCGACGAGGCATCGATGTTGACCGGTTCCATTGGCATGCTGCCGTCCGCCTCGCTCGATGCGGGCAACAAGGGCATGTACGAGCCGTGCCATGGTTCAGCGCCGGATATCGCTGGCCAGGGCATCGCCAATCCGTTGGCGACCATCCTGTCCGTTTCGATGATGCTGCGTTACAGCTTCAATCAGGTAGCGGCAGCCGATGCCATCGAGCAGGCGGTGAGTGATGTGCTCGATCAGGGCCTGCGTACCGGTGATATCTGGTCGGAAGGCTGTACCAAGGTCGGTACTCAGGCGATGGGCGATGCAGTAGTCGCGGCCCTCGCGAAGTTGTAATCTTCTGGCCCGCCTTAATCTGCGCGGGCCACTTTTTCTATAGGTGTAGTTGCGATGAAACGTGTAGGTCTGATCGGTTGGCGCGGTATGGTCGGTTCCGTGCTCATGCAGCGGATGCTGGAAGAGCGGGATTTCGACCTGATCGAGCCCGTGTTCTTCACCACTTCCAATGTCGGCGGCCAGGGCCCCGACATTGGCAAGGAAACCGCTGCGCTGAAGGACGCCTACAGCATCGACGAGCTGAAAGGCCTCGATGTGATCCTGACCTGTCAGGGCGGCGACTACACCAATGAAGTCTTCCCCAAGCTGCGTGAAGCGGGCTGGCAGGGCTACTGGATCGACGCGGCGTCCTCGCTGCGTATGCAGGATGATGCGGTGATCGTGCTCGATCCGGTGAACCGTCGCGTGATCGACCAGCAGCTGGACGCCGGCACCAAGAACTATATCGGTGGCAACTGCACCGTCAGCCTGGCGCTGATGGGTCTTGGCGGTCTGTTCGAAGCCGGACTGGTGGAGTGGATGAGCGCGATGACCTATCAGGCCGCTTCCGGTGCCGGCGCGCAGAATATGCGCGAGTTGATCAAGCAGATGGGCGCTATCAATGCTGCTGTCTCCGACGACCTGGCCAATCCCGCCAGCGCCATCCTCGATATCGATCGCAAGGTTGCTGAGACCCAGCGTAGCGAGGCTTTTCCGGTCGACAATTTCGGTGTGCCGCTGGCCGGCAGCCTGATCCCCTACATCGACAAGGAACTGCCGAACGGGCAGAGCCGCGAAGAGTGGAAGGCGCAGGCTGAGACCAACAAGATCCTTGGTCGCTTCAAGAATCCGATTCCGGTTGATGGTATCTGCGTGCGCGTCGGTGCCATGCGCTGCCACAGCCAGGCGTTGACCATCAAGCTGAACAAGGATGTGCCGATCTCCGATATCGAAGGGCTGATCAGCCAGCACAATCCCTGGGTCAAGCTGGTGCCGAACCACCGCGATGCCAGCATGCAGGAGCTGAGCCCGGCCGCTGTCACTGGAACGCTGAGCGTGCCGGTCGGCCGTCTGCGCAAGCTCAACATGGGCTCGCACTACTTGGGCGCGTTCACCGTAGGTGATCAGCTGCTGTGGGGGGCCGCGGAGCCGCTGCGTCGTATGCTGCGTATTCTGTTGGAGCGTTGATACGCTCTCGATGAAGTACCGAGCGCCGCGACTTGTTCGCGGCGTTTTCATTTATTCGATACACCGCTCGGCGGCGCTGGTTGCAGTGATCTGCTATTTCGCTACAGTGCCGGTCCTTAATGCATGGAGGTGGCGATGCCTACAGGTGTCGGTGTTGCGGTTGTAGGTGCAGTCAGCCTAGTAGGCGAGGCGCTGGTTGAGGTGCTCGAAGAGCGTGGGTTTCCGCTTACCGAGCTGCACTTACTTGACCATGAGGAAGGCGTTGGGCAATCCGTTCCGTTCAAGGGGCGTAACCTGCGGGTTAGCGATGCGCAGCGCTTTGATTTCAGTCGCACCCAGTTAGTCTTCCTCGTGGGCGATGCGACGTTGGCTGCTGAATGCCACGTCAAGGCCATGGCTGCAGGTTGCAGGGTCGTTGATCTGTCCGGTTCTATTCCTGTGACTCAACAACCATGCCTAGTGCCAGAGGTGAACGCGGCCCTGTTAGATGGCTCGGCTGGTGTGCGCTCCGTTGCCAGCCCGTTGCCGGAGTCGGTCGCATTGGCAATCGCTCTAGCCCCAATTCGGCAACAGCTTGGCTTGCGGCGCGTTACCGTGACGGCCTGTTTGCCGGTATCTAGCCGCGGCAAGGCAGGCGTTAAAGAACTTGCCCGGCAAACAGCCGAGTTGTTGAACGCCAGACCGCTGGAGCCCCGCGTATTTGGTCGGCAAATAGCATTCAACATGCTCGCGCAAACCGACAACGTCGATGCGCAAGGGCATGGCGAACAGGAAAGAAGGCTGGTTGAGGAGCTTCGTCAGCTCTTGGACCTTCCTGAACTCACGATCAGCGCGACCTTTATTCAGGCGCCGACTTTCTTTGGCGAAAGTCTCGTCGTTTCATTGGAGGGTAGCTGCGAGGCGGACGCCCAAGCTCTGTCATCGGCTCTGGACGCAGCTCCGGGAGTCGAAGTTGTGGAGTCTGACGACTATCCGACGGCCGTCGGTGACGCGGCTGGGCAGGATGTCATCTACGTTGGGAGAGTCCGCTGCGGTATCTGCGATCCACGCGAAGTCAATTTGTGGATTGTGTCTGATAACGTGCGAAAAGGCGCGGCACTAAACGCTGTGCGGTCCGGTGAGTTGTTGATAAAAGAGTATCTGTAAAAGATACTTACTGGTAATTCAAAGAATATTTCTAGCCGATGCGCTGAACGGCTTATCGCTGATGGGGAGCCACCGCTAGGTGGCGCGGGCAGTGACATAAGAGCCTCTCGTAGTTCGAGAAAAAAGATAAACAAGGGATTAAATAATGGTTCGGGTTCGCAATCTGGTGCTGGCAATCGCGGCTGCTACCGCGCTGACTACAGAAATGGCCCATGCGCTTGGGTTGGGTGAGGTCACGCTTCAGTCGTCATTGAATCAACCGCTGATCGCGGAAATCGAGCTGCTCGATGCAAATAGTCTTGCGCCGGGTGAGGTCATTCCAGTGCTCGCCTCGCTCGAGGAGTTCAATCGGGCAGGTATTGACCGCCAATACTTTCTGACTGATCTGAAGTTCACGCCCGTATTGCGGCCGAACGGGAAAAGCGTCATCCAGGTTTCTTCCAACAAGCCGGTGCGCGAGCCCTATCTCAACTTCCTCGTAGAGGTGCTCTGGCCCAATGGGCGCTTGCTGCGCGAGTACACCCTGTTGTTGGATCCGCCGCTTTATTCGCCGGAAACTGCAGCGGCCGCCGCACCTCAATTGCCGATTTCTGCTCCGGCTCGCGCCGCTCAGCCTGCGCGTTCCGCCCCGACTCGTCCGGCTACCGCTCCTGCAACGACAGTTCAGTCCGCAACCGCTCCGCAGAGTGGTAGCAGCGAGTACAAGACTTCCGCGCGTGACACCCTTTGGGAAATTGCCGAACGCAATCGTCGTAGTGGAACGGTTCATCAGACGATGCTGGCAATCCAGGATCTCAATCCGGACGCGTTCATCGGCGGTAACATCAACCGCATGAAAAGTGGACAGGTGCTTCGCCTGCCAGATGCCGAACAGATATCTGCCCGTTCTCAAGCCCAAGCGATCACTCAGGTCGCAGAGCAGAATGCGGCCTGGCGTCAGGGCGGCGCGGCAGCCGCAGGTGCTCGTCAGCTCGATGCGACTCGCCGCAGTGAAGCAGGCGCCGCTCCCACACGTAGTGAATCTGGTGACAATCTACGCCTGGTTGCAGGCGATGCCGGCAAATCGACTGAAGGCTCGGATACCGGCTCTGCAGGAGACGGAAAAGCCCTGCGCGACAAGCTTGCTGTAACTCAGGAAAGCCTGGATTCCAGTCGTCGTGAAAATGACGAACTTAAAGATCGTTTGAATGACCTGCAGGGGCAGCTGGAGAAGCTGCAGCGGCTGATGCAGCTGAAGGATGATCAGCTGGCCAAGCTTCAGGCCCAGGTCGGTGCCGAGGGACAAGCGCCAACAGCTAATGATATCGCCAGCCAGCCGGATGCGGCAGTGGAGCCTCAAGCTTCTGGCGGCATGACGGACGAGACCGGCGTTGATCCTGATGCTGCGGTCGAGCCCCAAACTGATGTGACCGCAAGCGACCAGCCGGAATCCGCGGCAGTTGTTGCTCCGGTACCTGCCGCCAAGCCGGCTGCGCAGCCTGCCGCACCTGCCAAGCCAGCAGCTCCTGTCGTCGAGCCCGAGCCCAAAGGCCTGATTGATGATCTGCTGTCCAATACACTGTTGCTGGGTGTGGTCGGCGGCAGCGCTCTGCTGCTGCTGTTGGTGGGCCTGATGGCGCTATCACGGCGTAACGCAATGAAAGAGGCCGAACTGGAAGAGAGTTTGCTGGCAGGCAACAGCGTTGACGATCTGCAAGTTGGATCGCCCGCTTTCGTCGATATCGGACAGGAGCAGCCTCAGCAAACCCAGTTCTCCAGTGCTGCTGCGCAAGCATCAAGTTCCGATGAGCTGACTGCTTCTACGGGAGATGCGTTGGCCGAAGCGGACATCTATATTGCATATGGTCGCTTCAATCAGGCTGCCGAGCTGCTACAAAACGCGCTCAATGATGAGCCGCAGCGCAGTGATTTGCGGTTGAAGCTGATGGAAGTGTACGCAGAGCTCGGCAATCGTGATGGTTTCGCACGTGAAGAAGCCGAGTTGCGCGAAATTGGTGGTGCTACCCATGAAGTCGAGAAGCTGAAGTACAAGTATCCAGCAATGGCGGCCGTCGGTGGGGTGGCAGCAGCTGCGGCAGCTACGCAAATGGACGTGGATACCTTCAATCTCGACGATCTCGAGCTGGACGCGCCGGGTTCACCAGCGGCAGGTCAAGGTATTGATGATTCGTTCGATCTGAGCCTGGATGATCTGGATATTGGTTTGAATGATGAGCGTCCGGCGACTGCACCAGTGGATGATTCGCTGAATTTCGACGACCTGAGCTTAGATGAAGTCGAGGGGATTACGCCTGAGGCGCAGCCAGCATCGACCGATTTCTCTTTCGATCTCGAAGAGGAAAAGAGCCCGCAGGAAGTCCAGCAGGATCTCTCGGACTTTTCCTTCGATCTGGAGTCCGCTACTGACAGCAATACGGGTGATGACGAGTTCTCGCTGAACCTCGATGAGCAGCCGGTGGACGCTCCTGCCGCGTTTGAAAGCGACGAGCTCGATTTCGAACTCGCTGAGCCTTCTTCCAGTCCTGCGGACCTGCCTGACGACTTCGACATTTCCTTTGACGAGCCTAAAGCCCAGCCGGAAAGCTTCGCCGAAAAACTGAACGAAGTTGAAGCTGAACTCGAAGACTTGTCCCGTGACCTGGACGAACCTGCACCTGCTGTCGCCACCAACTTGGCTGCCACGGATGCCGGTGGTATGGATGAGGACTTCGACTTCTTCTCCGATACCGACGAAACCACTACCAAGCTTGATCTCGCCAGAGCCTATATTGATATGGGTGATGCTGAAGGAGCGCGTGACATTCTCGACGAGGTGATCTCGGAGGGTAGCGATGTCCAACAGCAAGAGGCGCGCGAGATGCTCGCCAAACTAGCCTGATCATGACCCAAGCAGTACCCGAAACGGCAGCCGAAATGGCTGCCGTCGGCGTTTCCAGAATTGCCCTCGGCGTTGAGTACAAGGGGTCCCGTTATCGTGGGTTCCAGCGTCAGCGAGCTGGCGTGCCGTCCATCCAGGAGTCGCTCGAAACTGCCCTGACAAAGGTTGCGGGAGGTCATTCCGTGACGCTCAGTTGCGCCGGGCGGACCGATGCGCTGGTTCATGCCAGCGCTCAAGTGGTTCATTTCGATACGCTTGTCTCGCGCAGCATGCATGCGTGGGTAATGGGCGCGAACATGAATCTGCCCTCGGATATCAGCGTTACCTGGGCGAAAGAAATGCCACGCCATTTCGATGCTCGTTTCAGTGCAATGGCCCGTCGATACCGCTATGTGATCTACAACGATCAGATCCGCCCGGCGCACATGGCCGAAGAGGTGACCTGGAACCACCGTCCGCTGGATATTGACCGCATGCGTGCCGCGGCTACGGCGTTTGTTGGGACGCATGACTTCAGTGCGTTTCGAGCAAGACAATGTCAGGCCAAATCACCGATCAAAACCATCCATCATCTTGAGCTGCTCGAGCACGGCCGACTGATCATCATAGACGTGCGAGCCAACGCCTTTCTGCATCACATGGTGCGCAACTTCGCAGGCGTTCTGATGACGATAGGCGCTGGTGAGCGCCCGGTCGAGTGGGCGGCTGAAGTACTCGAATCGCGGGTGCGTCGAACTGGAGGCGTTACGGCGCATCCGTATGGACTCTATCTGATCGAGGTTGACTATCCCGAGGAGTTCGAGCTGCCGAAACGGTTTCTTGGTCCACATTTCCTGTCGGGTCTGCCAGACGTGCGTCGCTGATGCGTGGAACTGGTGACTGTTGCGGCTATTAGCTTGCAGGCGACAGCTCTTTTGTTACCATCCGGACTCTCTTTCTTCAGGTAAGCATCCGTTGCCAGTCGTTCGCAGCAAGATTTGCGGGATCACTCGAGTCGAGGACGCATTGACGGTCGCCGAAGCGGGTGCCGATGCCATCGGCTTGGTGTTTTACTCCAAGAGCCCTCGCGCCGTCAGCGTGCAGCAGGCCCGCGAAATCGTCGCGGCCCTGCCGCCGTTCGTTACGTCGGTAGGCTTGTTTGTTAACGCCAGTCGTTGTGAGATCAACGAAATTCTCGACGCTGTTGCGCTGGATATGCTGCAGTTTCACGGTGATGAGACACCGGCCGACTGCGAAGGCTTCCACCGGCCCTGGTTTAAGGCGCTGCGAGTTGGCGGCGGTGAGGATATAGCTGCTCAAATTTCCCGTTATCGGAACGCCAGTGGCATTCTTCTGGATACATTCGTTGCGGGCGTGCCGGGAGGGACGGGCGAGCGCTTCGATTGGTCGTTGATTCCGGCTGCGTTGACCAAGCCCTTGATTCTCGCGGGAGGGCTAACCGTAGAGAACGTCCAGCAAGCCATCGCCGAGGTTCGGCCCTATGCGGTGGATGTCAGTGGTGGCGTGGAATCGAGTAAGGGCATCAAGGATGCTTCCAAGGTAATGGCTTTTGTCGAACGCGTGCGTTCGGCCATGTGACGCCTGGGCAGCCGTCGCCGTCCAGTAACGAGTCGCTGGTGATACCAGCACCGTGTTTGGTGATTTCCTCCGCTAGGTGGAAATCGGAGTTTCGCGGCTGCGCCTGTAGGCGCATCGCTCACGCGACCAAGAGTGCCGGCATACCTCCGGTCGCAACGATGAATGTGCCTGCAGCGCGAGCGCGCTCGGGAATGAAGCTTTGGAGAACAAGAGCATGAGCAACTGGCTGGTAGACAAACTGATCCCTTCGATCATGCGCTCAGAGACGCAGAAGAGTTCGGTCCCCGAAGGCCTCTGGCACAAGTGTCCGTCCTGCGAAGCGGTTCTGTACCGTCCTGAACTGGAAAAGACGCTCGACGTCTGCCCTAAGTGCCAGCATCACATGCGTATCGACGCCCGTACTCGCCTCGATATCTTCCTTGACGCCGACGGTCGTGAGGAGATTGCGGCGGAGTTGGAGCCGGTTGACCGCCTCAAATTCCGCGATAGCAAGAAGTATAAGGATCGCCTGACGGCGGCGCAGAAGCAGACTGGTGAGAAAGATGCGCTGGTTGCCATGAGTGGCAAGTTGGTCAATATTCCCGTGGTCGCCTGCGCCTTCGAGTTTTCCTTCATGGGAGGCTCCATGGGAGCGATTGTCGGTGAGCGTTTCGTTCGCGCCGCCAACGTTGCTCTGGAAAAGCGATGCCCGCTGGTGTGTTTCTCGGCATCGGGCGGTGCTCGGATGCAGGAAGCGCTGATTTCCTTGATGCAAATGGCGAAGACCTCCGCTGTACTGGCGCGTATGCGCGAAGAGGGCCTTCCGTTCATCTCCGTGCTGACCGATCCGGTATACGGTGGGGTCTCCGCGAGCTTGGCAATGCTAGGCGACGTGATCGTCGCGGAGCCGAAGGCCTTGATTGGTTTCGCCGGCCCTCGAGTAATCGAGCAAACCGTGCGGGAGAAGCTGCCGGAGGGCTTCCAGCGTAGTGAGTTCCTGCTGGATCACGGCGCTATCGATCTGATCATTCCGCGCTCGGAATTGCGCTCGCGCCTGTCTCGTTTGCTCGCCCAGATGCAGAAATTGCCAAGCCCGGTGGAACCTGCTCAGGTAACGGCTACTGCATGACCGGTCGTAGTCTTGCTGACTGGCTTGCCTACCTGGAGCAACTGCATCCCACTGCCATCGATATGGGCCTGGAAAGGGTTCAAGCGGTGGCAGCGCGGCTTGGTCTGACGCGTCCGGCTCCGCTGGTGGTTACTGTCACCGGCACCAACGGGAAGGGTTCGACTTGTGCCTTCATTGCAGCGTTGTTGAGCGACCAAGGTTTTAAGGTCGGCAGCTATAGTTCACCCCACCTGCAGCGCTATAACGAGCGTGTTCAGCTGGATGGTCTGCAGGCGAGCGATGCTCAGCTTTGCGCAGCGTTCGCTGCGGTAGAGGCTGCTCGCGGGGAAGTTTCTCTTACTTACTTCGAGATGGGCACGCTCGCGGCCTTTTGGTTGTTCGAGCGCAGCGGGCTTGATGCCGTGGTGCTAGAGGTTGGACTCGGTGGCCGCCTGGACGCTGTCAACATCGTTGATGCGGATCTGGCGGTTATCACCAATATCGGCCTCGATCACGCCGATTGGCTGGGCGACACGCGCGAGAGCGTCGCGTATGAAAAAGCCGGCATTCTGCGACGGAGCAAGCCAGCTCTTTGCGGGGATCTGAATGTACCAGCGCCGTTGCTGGAGCGGGCCGAAACGCTGAAAGCGCCGCTGTATATGCGTGGACGAGATTTCGATCTGGCGATGGGTCCCAATAGCTGGCATTGGCGAGGTGTCGGGCGTGCTGGAGAGGTATTGGAGCTGCATGGCTTGCCGCTGCTGTCGTTGCCCATGGAGAACGCGGCACTCGCACTGCAGGCATATGCATTGCTGGGGCTGCCTTGGGATGCCGTTCGTTTGGCTGCGGCGCTGCGGCAGACTCACGTGATCGGGCGGCTCGACAGCCGAAAGATCCTCTGGCGAGGACGCGAGATATCTCTGCTACTGGACGTTGGTCACAACCCGCACGCCGCCGGCTACCTCGCCCAGTGGCTTGAGCAGCGGCCGATAGCAGGTCGCAGGCTGGCGGTATTCGGCCTTCTTGGCGACAAGGACTTGAGTGGAGTGCTCGATGAGTTGCGCTCAAGTGTCGCCGACTGGGCCGTTGCTCCTTTACCTACCCCACGGACACAATCGGCGGCACAGTTGGCTTCGGCTCTGCTTGAGCGCGGCGCCTCAGTCAGCCAGTATGCGAGCATCGAACAGGCGCTTGACGCCCAGTGCGCCAAGGCCGAATCCACCGACGAAGTACTGGTCTTCGGATCGTTCTATTGCGTGGCGGCGGCGCTTGAGTGGCTTGAACAACAGGCTGAGGAGAATGGGGATGGCTTTGCTGGATAAGGGACTGCTGCAACGCATGGTAGGCGCACTGGTACTGATTGCGCTGGCGGTCATATTCGTACCAATGCTGTTCAATCGACAGGACGATTTGGGGCATGTCACGGTCGACGCACCCACCATTCCCGCGGCACCCGTAGTCGCTGAGATCGAGATGCAGCCGGTCGAAGTGCCGGAGCCCGAGTCTGTCCCCGAGGGCTTCGAGATCATCGGAGAAGATGCTGAGTCAGATGCAGCTCCAGCCGCTGCAGAGCAGCCGCCGGCGCCGGCACCCATCGAGCCAGTGGCTCCCGTGTCGCCTGTCCCGGCTGTGCAAGCGCCTGCAGCGCAATCGCAGCCCCCGGTTGCTGAGCCGCGGCTGGATAACAACAATTTGCCGGTCAGTTGGTCGATTCAGCTCGCCAGCCTGTCCAACCGAGCCAGTGCTGAGAGCCTGCAAAAGACCCTGCGTTCGCAAGGCTATAACGCCTACATCCGCACCGCAGAAGGCATGAATCGAGTATTCGTCGGGCCCTTGGTGGAGCGTAGCGAGGCGAATCGCCTCCGCGACGTGCTGCAGCGCCAGCAGAAGCTCGATGGCTTTGTCGTTCGCTTCAAGCCTGAAGGGAGCTGAGTTGTTGAAGCGCTGGCCGAGTTCCTTTGCGTAGGATCGACCAGCACTTCGTCGGTGGGTAGCAGGCGCGTATTCCTGGCGCTCGCGCTCTGCTAAAATCCGCCGCCTTTCTCCATTGCAGAAGTCATCGTGGTATTCACCTGGGTCGATTGGACCATTATTGCCGTCATAATTGTCTCCAGCCTGATCAGCTTGAAGCGTGGCTTCGTGAAAGAAGCGCTTTCGCTGGTTACCTGGATCATTGCCGGTGTGGTTGCATGGATGTTCGGTGGTGCGTTGTCCCACCATCTAGCGGAATACATCAGCACGCCCTCAGCGCAGGTCATTGCTGCTTGCGCTTTGCTTTTCGTGGCCACTTTGCTGGTAGGCGCGCTGGTGAATTTTCTGATCGGTGAGCTGATCAGGGTGACCGGCCTGTCCGGAACGGATCGATTCCTCGGCATGGTGTTCGGCGCCGCTCGGGGTGGTCTGTTGATCGTAGTGCTTGCCGGGCTATTGAGTCTTGCTCCGGTCGAGCAGGACCTCTGGTGGCGTGAATCGGCATTGCTGCCGCACTTTCTACTGATTGCCGATTGGTCGAAGAACCTCATTCTCGGGTTTAGCGGCCATTGGTTCGCCGGTTCGCTAAACCCGCCCGGTTAAGTTTTTATCTACGGATGCTCGGCCTGCCGTCGTATCCGGTCTGCCTGTAATAACTGAGAGGTTCCTTGCATGTGTGGCATTGTCGGCATCGTCGGTAAGTCGAACGTCAATCAGGCGCTGTATGACGCGCTTACCGTACTGCAGCACCGCGGCCAGGATGCAGCCGGTATCGTGACCAGCCACGACGGTCGTCTGTTCTTGCGCAAGGACAATGGACTGGTTCGCGACGTCTTCCAGCAGCGCCACATGCAGCGGCTGGTCGGCAATATGGGCATCGGCCATATCCGTTACCCCACCGCGGGTAGCTCGAGTTCCGCTGAGGCTCAGCCGTTTTACGTCAACTCGCCATACGGCATTACCCTCGCGCATAACGGCAATCTGACCAACGTCGATCAGCTGACCAAGGAGATCTACGAGTCGGATCTGCGTCATGTGAACACTAATTCCGATTCTGAAGTGCTGCTCAACGTGTTCGCTCATGAGCTAGCAGTGCGTGGCAAGCTGCAGCCAACTGAGGAAGACGTTTTTGCCGCGGTGAGCAAAGTCCATGATCGGTGCCGCGGTGGTTATGCGGTGGTCGCGATGGTGACCGGCTATGGCATTGTCGGCTTCCGCGACCCCAATGCGATACGTCCGATCGTCTTCGGTCAGCGTCACACCGACGAGGGCGTCGAGTACATGATCGCCTCGGAAAGTGTGTCGCTCGATGTGCTCGGCTTTACCCTGATTCGCGATCTGGCACCAGGCGAGGCGGTGTATATCACCGCCGACGGTAAGCTGTTCACGCGCCAGTGTGCGGAAGCACCGAAGCTTGCCCCTTGCATCTTCGAATACGTCTATCTGGCGCGCTCGGATTCACTCATGGACGGCGTTTCGGTGTACAAGGCGCGCCTGCGTATGGGCGAGAAGCTGGCCGACAAGATTCTGCGCGAACGTGCCGAGCACGACATCGACGTGGTGATCCCGATTCCCGACACCAGTCGTACAGCTGCGCTGGAGCTGGCTAATCGCCTGGGCGTCAAGTTCCGCGAGGGCTTCGTCAAGAATCGCTATATCGGTCGCACCTTCATCATGCCCGGCCAGGCCGCGCGCAAAAAATCGGTGCGCCAGAAGCTCAATGCCATCGAACTGGAATTCCGCGGCAAGAATGTAATGCTGGTGGACGACTCCATCGTACGCGGTACCACCTGCAAGCAGATCATTCAGATGGCGCGCGAGGCTGGGGCGAAGAATGTCTACTTCTGCTCCGCCGCACCGGCGGTCCGCTATCCGAACGTGTATGGCATCGACATGCCCAGCGCCCACGAGCTGATCGCTCACAACCGCACCACTGAAGAGGTTGCCGAACTGATCGGTGCCGATTGGCTGATCTACCAGGATCTCGAAGATCTCATCGAGGCGGTGGGTGGGGGCAAGGTCAAGATCGACAACTTCGATTGTGCGGTTTTCGATGGCAATTACATCACTGGCGACATCGACGAAGCCTATTTGCACAAGATCGAGCAGGCGCGTAATGACTTGAGCAAGGTCAAGACCAACGCGGTCAGCGCAATCATCGACCTCTACAACAACTGATTCATGCCGGTGTGGCAGTCACGGCTGCCCTGGCCGAGGTAAGAGCTATGACGACTGAATGGGAAGCCGGGCGGCTGGACAGCGATCTGCAGGGTGTCGGCTTCGACACGCTTGCGGTACGCGCCGGCCAGCGTCGTACACCGGAGGGCGAGCATGGCGAGCCGCTGTTCTTCACGTCCAGCTACGTGTTCCGCAGCGCTGCCGATGCGGCTGCTCGCTTTGCTGGCGACGTGCCGGGTAATGTTTATTCGCGCTACACCAACCCCACCGTACGCGCATTCGAAGAGCGCATTGCGGCAATGGAAGGGGCCGAGCAGGCGGTTGCGACGGCGTCCGGAATGGCCGCGATTCTCGCTACGGTGATGAGTCTGTGTTCGGCAGGCGATCATGTGCTGGTGTCGCGGAGTGTTTTCGGCGCGACTGTTTCCTTGTTCGAGAAGTACTTCAAGCGTTTCGGCGTCCAGGTCGACTACGTGCCGCTCACCGACTTCGCGGCATGGGAATCTGCCTTCAAGGAAAATACCAAGCTGGTGTTCGTCGAGTCGCCCTCCAATCCGCTGGCTGAGTTGGTGGATATAGCGGCGCTGGCGCAGCTGTGCCACGCCAAGGGTGCAATGCTGGCCGTGGATAACTGCTTCTGTACGCCAGTGCTGCAACAGCCGTTGGCGCTGGGTGCCGACATCGTCATCCATTCCGCGACCAAGTACATTGATGGCCAGGGCCGCTGTCTGGGCGGTGTGGTTGCGGGCCGTAGCGAGCAGATGAAAGAGGTAGTCGGCTTTCTTCGTACGGCCGGTCCGACGCTCAGCCCGTTCAATGCATGGGTGTTCCTCAAAGGTCTGGAAACGCTGCGACTGCGTATGCAGGCGCATTGCGCCAGCGCACAGGAGCTCGCGGAGTGGCTTGAGCAGCAGCCGGGTGTCGAGCGTGTCTACTACGCTGGTCTATCGAGCCATCCACAGCATGCGTTGGCCAAGCGTCAGCAGAAAGGCTTTGGCGCAGTGGTGAGTTTCGAGGTTTCTGGCGGCAAGGAGGCCGCGTGGCGCTTTATTGATGCCACTCGGTTGATCTCGATCACGGCCAACCTGGGTGATAGCAAAACCACCATCACTCATCCTGGCTCTACCACGCATGGTCGGCTGTCCGCTGAGGATCGCGCCACTGCAGGAATTTCTGACAGCCTGATTCGCGTAGCAGTTGGGCTGGAAGATGTTGCCGATCTCAAGGCCGATCTCGCCCGAGGGCTTGCCGCGCTCTAAGCCTGGCTACCGCGTGCTCCGGCTTGCGCAAGCAGCCGCCGGAGCACGAAGCCGGTTCACTCGTTTTTACTGACGCAGATCGATGGCCGGAGCGGGTTCGCCCCGTCCGTCGAACAGTTGCTCAGGATTCGCCGGCAGGATGCTTGGGCTGGCCGAATCGGTCTCGATCACCCGAATGTCGCTGTATTTCTTGCCGGAAAGGGCGGCTAGCCCTGCACGGTCGCGGATCACCGTGGGACGCAGGAACACCATCAGGTTACGTTTGACGTGAGTTTCCTGGGTCGAGCGGAACAGGGCGCCTAGCAGTGGAATATCTCCTAGTAGCGGTACCTTGGCGTTGGTGCGCGTCACGTCGTCCTGGATCAGGCCGCCGAGCACAATCACCTGGCCATCTTCAGCCAGAATGGTGCTCTTGATTGCGCGTTTGTTTGTCACCAGGTCCACTGCCTGCGCTGTCAAGCTAGCGCTCGGTGCAATCGAGGAGATTTCCTGTTCGATCTGCAGGCGCAGCGTGGCGCCCTCGTTGATGTGCGGCGTTACCTTCAGCGTGACACCGATATCCTGGCGCTCGATGGTGGTGAAAGGATTGTTCGCCCCGGCTGCATCGGTGGTGTAGGAGCCGGTCTGGAAGGGCACGTTCTGACCGACAAGAATTTCTGCTTCTTGATTGTCCAGCGTCAGCAAGCTCGGCGTCGACAGCAGATTGCTCTTACTGTTAGCGGAAAGTGCGGTGACCAGTGCGCCGAAACTACGTGTGCCAATTCCGATGATCGCGCCATCGGGCAGGTTGTCGGGAATTTCGTTCTCATTGATTGCATTGAGCACGCTGCCGACAGAAATACCGGTGTTGCCAAAGCTGACACCGCCGGCGCCGCCGGTGCCACCGCGTGCGTCTACCGCCCACTGCACGCCCAATGCATCAGTAATGTCACCGGAAACCTCGACAATGGCGGCTTCGACCATGACCTGAGCGCGAGGAATATCCAGCTGCCGGACGATGCTTTCCAGGGTACCGATCAGTTCTGGATCAGCGAGCAGTACCAGCGCGTTGAGGCTTTCGTCGGCGCGAATAAGGATGTTCTGCGGTCTGCGTGAGGCGGTCTCACCGTCATCGGGACCCTTCAGTCCCTCGGAAATATCACCCAGGGTCTCGGCTAGCGACTTGGCGTCGTTATGGCGCAGCCGAATCACTCGCGTGTTGGCCGAGCGGGTAGTCGGCGTGTCGAGTGACTGCGCCAACGATGCGAGCTTTCCACGAGCTTCGTTTGGACCAATGAATATCAGCCTATTGGTACGTGAGTCGGCAATGATCTGCACGCCGGAAGTGGTTTTCGCATCGCCACGCAGCAGTGAATTACGCAGCACTTCGGCGATGTCCACGGCCCAGCCGTGCTGCAGATTTAGCACGCCATAGTCGTTGCTTTCGGCTCGGTCGAGTTGGCGTACCAGGTCCTGGATGCGGGCGATGTTGGCGCTACGGTCACTGATGATCAGAGCGTTCGCAGACGAGACCGCGGCAAGATGACCGAACTGCGGGACGAGCGGACGAATCAACGGGATCAGTTCTGCGGCGGATGTGTGCTGCACCTGAATCACGCGGGTCTCGAGCTGGTCACCGCCCGAAGGCCCGCCGCCTGCTTCTGCCTTTGCTTCGGCATTGGGAACCACGCGAGCGACATCGCCTTGGGTTAGCACGCTGAACCCGTGCGTGGCCATCACCGAAAGAAATAGCTGATACACCTCGCTAAGTGAAAGTGTTGCATTGGAAACGACGCTGACCTGCCCTTTAACCCGAGGATCGACGATGAACGTCTGTCCGCTGAGCTGGCTTATCTGATCGATGAAGGCACGGATATCCGCATCCTTGAGGTTGATGGTCCAACCGTCCTGTTGGGTGTTACTCGGTTCGATTCCGCGTTCGGCGGCAAGCAAGGGTAGGGGGACGGCCAGCAGGCTGGTGGCGAGCAGGGCAAGCAACGGGCGCGAAAAAGGCTTCGGCATCGGTCAATCGTCTTCCATGGGCTGGTCATTGGCGGGCGAGGCGTCGGGCTGATTGACGGCTTCTTCTAGTTGTTGGCGCAAGGCATCCATCTGTTGCTGCATCAGCTGCGTCTCCTCATCCGGTGGCTCTGCATAAGGTGATTCGTCCTGGTAAGACGCGTCGGTTAGCTCATCGGGAATGTAGCTTGGCGAGCGAACCTGGGGAAATTGCAGGATTTCAACGGTGCCGTTGCGCGACAGTTCCACGCGATCAGGGTAGACCCGATGTAGGCTGACACCACTCGCTAGCTCTTCTCCCTGCCAGTAAAGCCGTGGCGGCTGTCCATCGACTTGAACGATTGCGCTCGAACGCTGCGGCTCGCGATGCACGAAACTGCCACGCAGAGTGAAGCCGCTAGCCGCGGCAGTGGACGCATAGGAATCGGAGGAGGCGGCTGAGCCGAAAAGGATTTCCAACCGCTGCATGTCTGGCCCGCCTAGGTTTCCCGAACCTTGCTCATAGATATCGGTGGGCGCAGGGGCGCGGGATAGGCTCATCCATTGCTCGATCTGCATCGCGAGGTAAACCCCGAACAGGCAGAGAAACACGGTGCTGATGATCAGTGGAGCGTAGCGGCGGTAATTGCGCAGTTTTCCCGGCAGTGGCAAGCGAAATACTCCGTGGCGCTTTTGTTGTTCGGTTCCCTGTACGCAGGCTGCTTCTGTCAGGCGATACAGCACTTGTAGAACACTTTCGACGATACCGCAGCAAATTTGCAGGCACCGTTGGCGGAACGATGGTGCATGCGCAAAGTTACAAAGTGACGTGGCAGCTTCTGTTGACCACAGTTCCGTTAAAAAAATTCAATGCTGTTGTTGACTTAGCGTAGGGGGGTGAGTAAATTGCGCGCCTCGCAAGGCGATCGGCTGATTAGCTCAGCTGGGAGAGCACCTGCATCACACGCAGGGGGTCGGCGGTTCGATCCCGTCATCAGCCACCAACCTTTGTGAGATTTCGGACGAAAGTCCGGCCGACGCGCAGCGGTAGTTCAGTCGGTTAGAATACCGGCCTGTCACGCCGGGGGTCGCGGGTTCGAGTCCCGTCCGCTGCGCCATACAACTCCGCTCACTTCCTTTGGAAGTGATGAGACAAAAGAAGCTGCCCAAGGGCAGCTTTTTTTGTGCCTGTCGAATAGTGGCAGCTGGTCAGCCTTGCACTATTCAGCACCTGCGGTGCCCCGTTTGGTGGCGAGTCGACTAAGTTGCTCAAGGCACCAGCGGCCATGCGGCCGGTTATATCCGTACCTTCGGTCATGGTGGTGGGGACCCCAGCAGCACAATCCTGACCTCATGGGAATCAGCGAAATGCTATGGGCTCTCGCATTTGCCAAATAGTGCGTCGAGCTCCGCTCCAGAGGCCGCGTTGGCAAAACCATCGAATCGTCCATGCTCGGCGATGGACCGTGCCGCCTGCAGAAAACCGGCCCATGCCGCTCGGGCCAAGGCGCCGCCGACGCTGATGCGCCTGACGCCGAGGTCGGCGAGGTCCTGAACGGTCAGGTCGCTGTTCCAGCCAATCAATACATTGACCGGCTTTGGCGAGACTGCCTCGATGACGGCCCTGATCTGCTCGCGGGTTCTCAGGCCTGGTGCATACAGGCAGTCGGCGCCTGCATCGGCATAGGCTTTCAGGCGTGCAAGTGTGTCGTCGAGATCAGGCCGATCCACGAAGAAGTTCTCGGCGCGCCCGATCAGCAATGTTTCGCCTCCGGTAGCGTCGATCGCCTCACGCGCCGCGCACATCCGTTCGGTGGCTTCGGCAAGCTCGCGCAACGGCTCGCGCGGGTCACCTGTGGAGTCCTCGATGGAAATACCCGCGACGCCGGTTCCGACCGCCAAGTCCACGCTTTTGGCCACGCCTTCGGGTGTATCGGCGTAGCCACTCTCGAAGTCGGCGTTCACCGGCAAATGGGTGGCTTGGGCCATATAGCGCATATGGGCCAGGACTTCGTCGCGCGACATCTTTCCGTCGGCGCGGGCACACGACCAGGCGTAGCCGGAGCTGGTCGTCGCCAGCGCCTTGAAACCGAGGCCTGCGAGGACGCTCGCGCTGCCGGCGTCCCAGGGGTTGGGCAGAACGAAGCAGCCTGATTGGTGCAGCGCACGAAAGGCGGCACGTTTTTGCGACACACTGGGATGGACCATGAACCCTCCTGGTTGACGAGATGGGTGGGGTACGACACTTTTCGATTCGCCGCAGCGCGTCGTCAAAGACTAGATCGGATAGGGCGTGCCGTGGTTTTTCAGAACATGCGCTGCAGGGTGCCACAGCGCTACTGAATTTCCCTGCGGGCGACCGTGACTAATGCGCCGCCGTGATATCCGCGCTGGGCACCTCGCTGCGCTACGACGTTGCGCTACGACGTTGCGTGAAGACTGAAGAGGGCGGTTGTGATGACTGGCGGGGAGGGCATCGCCCGCACCTACCCGTCTGACGTACCGTTTGCGCTCGCGTGTCCTGGCTTCTACAACGTAACGTGCAGCCACCAACCGCCCGGCAATGCCATAACGAGGATTTGATGACGACCGACAAGCAGCAATTTGCCAGCGACAACTATTCCGGCATCTGCCCTGAAGCCTGGGAAGCCATGGCGAGGGCGAACCTGGGCCACGACAGGGCATACGGCGACGACCAATGGACTGCCCGCGCGGCCGATCACTTCCGCGCGTTGTTCGAGACCGACTGCGAGGTGTTCTTCGCCTTCAACGGTACGGCGGCCAATTCCCTGGCGTTGTCGTCCCTCTGCCAGAGCTACCACAGCGTGATCTGCGCCGACATCGCCCACGTCGAGACGGACGAATGCGGCGCGCCGGAGTTCTTCTCCAACGGCTCCAAGCTGCTGCTCGGCAGGACCGAGCAGGGCAAGCTGACGCCTGCTGCCATTCGCGAGATCGCGCTGAAGCGCAAGGACATCCATTACCCCAAGCCACGCGTGGTCAGCCTGACCCAGGCCACGGAAGTCGGTACTGTCTACCAGCCCGCCGAGCTGCGTGCCATCAGCGACACCTGCAAGGACCTGGGGCTGCACCTGCACATGGACGGCGCGCGCTTCGCCAATGCCTGCGCTCACCTGGGCATGTCGCCCGCCGAACTGAGCTGGAAAGCCGGCGTCGATGTGCTCTGTTTCGGTGGCACCAAGAACGGCATGGCGGTCGGCGAGGCCATCCTGTTCTTCAATCGCGAACTGGCCACCGATTTCGAGTACCGCTGCAAGCAGGCTGGCCAGCTTGCCTCCAAGATGCGATTTCTGTCGGCACCGTGGGTCGGGCTTCTGGAAAACGGCGCCTGGCTGAGATACGCCGAACACGCCAACCGTTGTGCCCAGCTGCTGGCCGAGTTGATTCAACCGTTGCCTGGCGTCGAGTTGATGTTTCCGGTGCAGGCCAATGGCGTCTTCGTCAGCCTGCCGCCACCGGCACTGGAGGCGCTCAGGAACCGTGGCTGGATGTTCTACACCTTCATCGGCGTCGGCGGTGCGCGCTTCATGTGCTCGTGGGATACCAGCGAAGCGCGGGTACGCCAGCTGGCCGATGACATACGTGCGGCGGTAACCGACGCCCTGTAGCTGGCGAAAATCTGCCCGCTCGCGTAGTGGCCTCGGCAATACGCGGGCAGCGGCTACTGAGCGCTGCTCATCTGGATAAGATTGCCAGCGCTATCGTTAGGCTAGACGCTGGCTTGCTCGCGCAAGGCGCGGCGGAACGCCTGTGCCACAGGCCCGAGTGGCTCATCCAGCCGGTGCGCCAGGTAGGCTTCGGACTGCACCTCGCTGTTCCTGCCAAGGTCGGGAATGGCGACGCGCGCCAGCCGCCCTGAAGCCAGATCCTCCTCAACCAGCCATGCCGGGAGCCGTCCCCAGCCGAGTCCGGCGCGAATCAGTGCGACCTTCGCTTCCTGGGTATTCACCCGACAGGTGAAGGGCGACAGAACGCCGAATGAGCGGCCCTCGGAGAGTGGCGTGGGATCGGCAAGCACGATCTGCAGATGGCCGGCGAGATCCGGCACGCCGAGTGGCGCACGGCTGCCGAGGTCGGCCAGCGGATGACCGCTGCGTACGACGGCAATCTGCGCAATCGAGCCAATCGCCTCCAGCGCCAGCCGGGGATTGCGAAAATCCTCGCCGACGATGATCGCGAGCGTGCAGCGCCTCTCATCCAGCGCTGCGATGGGGCCACCCAGGGCCTGTGACTCCAGGCGAAAGCCGGTGGAAGGAAAGTCGACGCTGGCCTGGGTAATGGCGAGCGCCACCGATTCGACCGGAAACAGCGTATCCACCACCAGGGTCAGTTCCAGTTCGACACCCGCACCCAGCGCCCGCGCCCGAGCACGCATGGCATCGGCGCGCAGCAGGATGTCGCGGGCGTGGGCCAGCAGTGCCTGACCTTCCTGAGTGAGGACCGGGCGGTAGCCGCTGCGATCGAACAGCTGCAGGCCCAGTTCCGTCTCCAGATTCGCGATGGCATGGCTGATGGCCGATTGCACGCGCAGCAGCCGTGCCGCGCCGGATCGAAAGCTGCCGCTGTCGGCCACAGTTACGAACGTACGAATCTGATCCAGTGTCATGCCATCGAGCATGATCTGCTCCATAGATCGAGTTGATCGAAATTTAATCACTCTGCGAGAGCGTTTTTAGTCATTAGCCTGGCTCCAGTCAATGCCATCGGAGGACTGCAGCAATGACGAACGTACTGGTGCTCTATTACTCATCCTATGGGCATGTCGAAGCACTTGCCGATGCCGTCGCCGAGGGCGCACGCGAAGCGGGCGCGTTGGCAGACGTCAAACGGGTGCCCGAACTCGTTCCGCAAGAGGTCGCGCGGAACGCGGGGTACAAGATGGTCCAGCCCGCGGATACGGCGACCGTGGCGGAACTGCCGAACTACGACGCCATCGTGATCGGCACGCCGACGCGTTTCGGCAACATGGCCGCGCAGATGAAGAACTTCCTCGATCGATGTGGCGGGCTATGGGCCGAGGACCGGCTGGTCGGCAAGGTGGGCAGCGTTTTCACTTCGACCGGCAGCCAGCATGGGGGCCAGGAGAGCACGATTCTGGCGACGCACACCGTACTGCTTCATCTGGGGATGGTGGTGGTCGGGCTGCCGTACAGCTTCAAGGGGCAGCTGCGGATGGATGCCATAACCGGTGGCACGCCCTATGGCGCCTCGACGCTGGCCGATGACGGCAGCGGCGGTGACCGCCAGCCGAGCGAAAATGAACTGCAGGGCGCTCGTTACCAGGGCTGGCACGTCGCTCGCGTGGCCGCCGCACTCGCCGCCAATCCGGTCGGGGTGCCTGAATGAATGCCGTCCGGCAGCCCCGCGCGAGGCTGGTCGTCTGGGTCGTGCTCGGCTGCGGAGTCGTGGCGGCTCTGCACTTGGGTAAGGCTGCCATTGCCACACCGTTGCTACAGGCGGACCTTGGGGTCGATCTCGCCGGGGCCGGCTGGCTGACCGGCATATTCGCGGTGCTCGGCTTGCTCGGGGGAGCGGCGGTCGGTGCGGTGGTGGCAGCAGTCGGAGATCGGCGGGCCCTGCTGCTGGGGCTCGTGGTAATCGCGGTTGCCGGCGTCGCGGGCGCCGCCGCACCGTCATTCGCACTGCTGCTGATTTCCCGGCTGCTGGAAGGGCTCGGATTCCTGCTCATCATTGTCGCCGGGCCGGCGATTCTGGAACGATTGACGACCGGCGCTGCGCGCGACAGCGCCTTCTCGCTGTGGAGTTGCTTCATGCCGAGCGGGATGGCACTGGCCATGATCGGCGGGCCGCTGTTCCAGACATGGCAGGGGTTGTGGTGGTCGGGTTCGGCGTTGGCGGTAATCGCCGCGGTGGCGGTGGGCTGCTGCATACCCGTTGGCGTTTCGTCCGGCATGCCCGGACGGCTACTGGGACATATTCGGCGCGTGCTGTTCTCCCGAGCCAGCGTTTTGCTGGCGTTTGGTTTCGCGCTGTACAGCCTGATGTTTTTTGCCCTGTTCAGCTTTCTGCCGGTTCTGCTGATGGAGCGCATGGATATCTCATATCGGAGTGCGGGGCTGTTGAGCGCGCTGGCCAGTGTGGTCAATGTCAGCGGCAACCTTGCTGCTGGCTATCTGCTCACACGCGGGGCCGGTCGTGGTTCGCTGATCCTGTTTGCCAGCGGCGTCATGGGTGCGGCCGGACTAGGCATATTCCTGGGCTGGTTCGAACCGCAGGCGACCTTCCTGCTGTGCCTGCTGTTTTCAGCCGTGGGTGGGTTGATCCCGGCCACGCTGCTGGCATCCGCACCGTTGGCAGCGCGGAAGACCTTCCTCGTTCCAATTGCGGTTGGCCTGATGATGCAGGGCAGCAATCTTGGGCAACTGCTGGGCCCGGTGCTGGTCGGCGGCTTGACCGCGGCTTTCGGTTGGAACGCCGCCGGCCCGGTTGTACTGCTTGCGGCGTTGGCCGCCGGGGTGACTGCGCTCCTTTTGCCTGCAGCACTGCAGCGCGAACCGGGGAAGGACGGCAGCCCTGGGCGTGCCAGAAACGGCGACGTGCAGTACTGATCCGATATGCGTGGCGAGCCGTCCTTGGATAGCTGGCACCATGGCAGAACGGGATGAAGCGATCTGGCGCCCTGAAATGGGGCTCGGTTGTGACCGGTGCGTCACATTATGGTGCGCCGTTCCGGGCTGGAGGCAGGGCGAGGGCTCGATCAGTGGCCATGTGCTATCCATGGAGCGTTTCTTGCTGAGCATTGGTTTTTACTGCCTTTCTGCTCACTCCGGGCGACAGCCTCAACATTTTCGCGGCTCTGGGGTGATTGCAGGATCATCACGCCAAGTCCAAACCAATGACTCACGAAACCCCTGCCAGAAACAATCGCCGGAGCAGCCTGCTTACCTGTGAAGTGCTGGACCGCTCGCGCGTGCTCGACACGTTGGTGAACAACCTCGAAGGAATGGCCTACCGCTGCCGCAACGACGCACCCTGGACGATGATATTCGTCAGCCAGGGCTCGCAGGGCTTGTGCGGCTACAGTGCTGCGGATCTGGTCGACGACAACGGCATTTCATGGGACTGGATCACCCACCCGGATGACCGGCTTCGCGTCCGTCGCTGCATCGATACTGCTGTCGCCGGAATGGGCCGATTCACCGTGCATTACCGGATCCGCACGGCTGCGGGTAACCTCAAATGGGTGATCGAGCGGGGCGTCGCGGTGCCGGACGAGCAGGGCGAGATCGTGGTGGAGGGCTTCATCGAGGACATCACCGCCCAGAAGGCTGTGCTAGAAGCGCTGGAACAGGCTGAACTGCGCTACCGCAGCATCTTCGAGAACGCTTCAGAAGGTATTTTCCAATCGACTCGCGATGGCCATTATCTGGCCGCCAACCCTGCGCTCGCACGAATCTACGGTTATGACAGTGCGTCCGAGCTAGTGGCTGACTTGGCCGACATAGAGCGCCGGTTGTATGTCCAGGGCGGTCGTCGCGAGGCGTTTTGCCAGTTGATGGAGCTGCAGGGCGAGGTGCTCAACTTTGAGTCCGAGGTCTATCGACGCGACGGCACACGCATCTGGATTTCCGAGAACGCGCATGTGGTGCGCGGTTCCAGCGGCGAGTTCATCTGCTACGAAGGAACAGTGCAGGACATCTCCGAGCGCAAACACTACCAACAGCAGCTCGAGCGGCAGGCCAATCACGACCTGCTGACTGGCCTGCCCAATCGCATTCTGCTCAATGACCGTATCGAACAAGGCCTGGCGCGCGCGGCGCGTCTTGGCTATTACCTGACCTTGGTGTTCATTGATCTGGACAACTTCAAGTTCATCAATGATGGGCTTGGCCATGTTGTCGGCGACGAGTTGCTAAAGAACATTGCCGCGCGCCTTGCCGGGAGTCTGCGAAGCTCCGACACCGTCGCTCGGGTGGGTGGTGATGAGTTCGTACTGGTGCTTAGCGATCACTACCGCGTCAGCACGGTGATTTCGTTATTGGAGCGGGTGTTGAACGAGATTAGCCGTCCCGTAACGCTTGCCGGACGTGAGTTTCAGGTTGGTGCGAGCCTTGGCGTGGCAATGTTTCCTGCCGACGGTGAGGATGCTCAGACTCTGCTAAAGCATGCCGATATCGCGATGTACGCAGCCAAGAGGCGGGGGCGTAACAACTTTCAGTTTTTTACCCAAGACCTCAATCGGGTTGCCGACGAACGTCTGAACCTTGAAGCGGCGATGCGTATCGCATTGGAACGTGACGAGTTTGCGGTGCATTACCAGCCAAAGGTAGATGCATCGCGCCGCATCGTCGGGTTCGAAGCGCTGGCGCGTTGGACGCACGCCGAGCTTGGCGTGATCGGGCCGGATCGCTTCATTCCGGTGGCCGAGGAAAGCGGGCTGATCATGCCGCTGACGCTGGCTATCCTGCGCCGAGCTGTCAGTGATGCGCGACAGTGGAACGAGGGGCGCGCCACGCCACTGCTGGTAGCTGTGAACCTGTCGCCCTTGCTGTTTCTTGGCGGTGACATCGTCGAGCGAATTGCGGCGGTAATGGATGAGGTAGGTATGCCACCGACACAGGTCGAACTGGAAATCACCGAAACGGTGTTTCTCGGCGATGACACTCGGGCGGTCTCGATTCTCGCCGAGTTCAAATCGCGCGGCTTCCGACTGGCGATGGATGACTTCGGTACCGGCTACTCGGCGCTCAGCTATCTGCGACGATTTCCGCTGGACATCATCAAGATCGATCGTTCGTTGGTCACCGGGCTCGAGCAAGAGGAGGAGGTGGCGATGATCGCCCGTGCTGCCATATCGCTAGGCAAGAGCCTGCACAAGACAGTGGTGGCGGAGGGCGTGGAAAACCTCGCTCAATTCGAATTTCTTCGCCGTAATGGCTGCGACGAATTTCAAGGGTACCTGTTGTCGCGGCCAATGCCCGCTGTGCAGGTCGCCGCATTGCTGGCCGCGGGAGGGGTCGTCCGCTTGTAGCTGTTCTATCGTCAGCGCTCGGTAGGGATGGCACCATCCTGCCAGAGTTGCACCAGCTCTCGCGGAGCGCGTTCTTCGGCTATTTGCAGGATCATTTCGGCATCGGCGTCCTCGCGGCGATAGTGCAACTCAACCCTGAAGAAGCGCTGGTCGCCGCCACCGACATTCTTGCTGGCAATTGGCAGGCAGCGTTCGACTACCGAGCAAAGCTCGCGCCGCTGCGCGTCGTCGCAGTCGACGAACTCGATCTGCCTGGCGCGCGCTAGACCTGGGGCTGCGGCAAATCCCCCTTGGCGCGAGACGCGGAGTGATGTTTCCGGCCCCAGTGCTGGCATTTTCATCGTGCCTCCTCAGCGTAGTGCGACGCCCACCGACGTCCATGCTTCATATAGCGCCTGAACCTGCGGCGACTGGCGACCAGACAGCTGCGTCGCGTGGGCCAGCGTCGCTTCGGCGAACGTAGTGAAATCCGCGTCGTTCGGTAGCTGTGGGTCACAAATGGTGTTGTACCAGATGCGTCCTGCTTGGTCCCAGGCGTAACCACCGAGGGCCGTAGCAGTGAGGTAGAACGCCCGGTTAGGAATACCCGAGTTTAGGTGCACGCCGCCATTGTCCTCACGGGTTTCGATGAAGTCGCGCATGTGCGCCGGTTGCGGGTCGCGGCCGAGCAACGGGTCGTCATAGGCACTACCTGGATTGGCCATGGAGCGCAGCGCCACACCCTGCACCTTGTCAGTGAGCAACTCGGCACCGATCAACCAGTCCGCCTCTGCGGCGCTCTGGCGCAGGGCGTACTGCTTGGTCAGTACGCCAAAAACGTCTGATACGGACTCGTTCAACGCTCCCGACTGGTTGAAGTAGACCAAACCTGCTTCGCTCTCGATCAGCCCGTGTGCGAGCTCGTGTGCGACCACATCGAGCGATCGCGTGAAGCGCTGGAACAGCTCGCCATCGCCATCACCAAAAACCATCTGCTCGCCATTCCAGAATGCGTTTTCATAGCCTTGGCCGTAGTGCACAGTGCCGATCAGCGGCATGCCCAGATCGTCAATCGAGTCGCGTTGGAACACCTGCCAAAAGAACTCATAGGTTGCGCCGAGTCCATCGTAGGCCTCGTCCACCGCCGGATCGCCCGTGGGAGGTTGCCCCTCACGACGGCGCGGGGTGCCGGGTAACTGCATGCGTTGCTCAGCATCGTGGATGAGTCGCTGCGGATGACCGGGCGTACGTTGTTCGCCAAATGCGGCGATCACCGTGGGGTGTGGAGGGCCGGGATTGGGCAGCAGGCTGTGCAGATGATCCAGCGTGCCCAAGGCGCGTTCACGCTGGTAGGGCGAGCCGTGGTCGATGATGCGGTCGAGTATGTACGGCGGGATGAAGGCGTGGATGGGCACCGACGGTACTCCTGATTTGGCGGGGCACTGATCAGCATAGACCTGAGTCGAGTTGCCAGGTCGACCGCCCATCAAAGGACTGCGCGACGATCTGGCGCGGCGATTACGGCGCACCCTTGGCGCGATCTGCTGTCACTTGTGCTGCACCTCGCATCTGCTGTCATGGCGCTGAGCGGGGGTTATCTCACGAGGAGTTCACCAATGTTCGGATTGGAAGCACTTGAACTTGCGCGAATCCAGTTCGCTTTCACCATCACGTTTCACATCATCTTTCCTGCGATCACCATCGGGCTTGCCAGCTTTCTCGCGGTGCTCGAAGGGCTATGGCTGAAGACCCGCGAGGAGGTCTATCGCGACCTCTATCATTTCTGGCTGAAGATCTTCGCGGTCAACTTCGGCATGGGGGTGGTCTCCGGTATCGTCATGGCCTATCAGTTCGGCACCAACTGGAGCGCATTCTCCGAGTTCGCCGGCAGCGTGACGGGGCCGCTGCTTGCGTACGAGGTGCTAACCGCCTTCTTCCTGGAAGCCGGCTTTCTAGGTGTGATGCTGTTTGGCTGGAACCGCGTTGGTGAGCGGCTGCACTTCTTTTCCACGCTCATGGTTGCGGTCGGCACGCTGATCTCGACGTTCTGGATCCTGGCGTCCAACAGCTGGATGCACACGCCGCAGGGCCACGAGATCATCGATGGCATCGTGGTGCCCGTGGACTGGTTCGCGATCATCTTCAACCCATCCTTTCCCTATCGCTTGGCGCATATGGCGGTGGCTGCTTTCCTTGCCACGGCCTTCTTCGTCGGCGCTTCGGCAGCCTGGCATCTGCTACGCGGTAAGGACACTCCGGCGATTCGCAAAATGCTATCGATGGCCATGTGGATGGCCCTGCTCGTGGCCCCAGTGCAGGCGGTTATCGGCGATTTTCATGGCTTGAATACACTGGAATACCAGCCTGCGAAGATCGCGGCGATGGAGGGGCACTGGGACAATTCCGAGGGTGGCCCTACACCACTGCTGTTGTTCGGCTGGCCTGACATGGAAGCGGAAGTGACCCGCTACAAGGTCGAGATTCCGTACCTTGGCAGCCTTATCCTCAAGCACAGCCTGACCGAGCCGATTCCGGCGCTGAAGGATTTCCCGCCAGAAGACCGGCCGAACTCGACCATTGTGTTCTGGACGTTCCGCATCATGGTCGCACTAGGCCTGCTGATGATCCTGACAGGCATCTGGAGTCTGATGCTGCGTCGAGGCGAACGGCTATACAGCTCGCGGCCCTTTCTGCGATTGGTCTTGTGGATGGGGCCTTCTGGCCTGATCGCGATTCTGGCTGGCTGGTATACCACCGAGATCGGTCGCCAGCCATGGGTGATCTACGGCCTGATGCGCACCGCCGACGCCGTATCCAATCACGGCGCCGGCCAGCTGGGGCTCACCCTGGCGATGTTTGTGGTCGTCTACTTCGCCGTGTTCGGCGTGGGCATGGTGTACGTCCTGCGCCTGGTGAAGAAGGGCCCTGTGATCAGTGAGGGGCGTGAGAAGGGCGCGGGTGGCCCGGGAGAGTCGCGGACGCCGATGCGGCCGATATCTGCGGCGGACGAGGCCCTTCCCGAAGGGCAAAGCGATCAACTGGGCGAGAGGAACTGAGCCATGGGTATCGATCTTTCACTGATCTGGGCGGTGATCATCATCTTCGGCATCATGATGTACGTAGTGATGGACGGCTTCGATCTCGGTGTCGGCATCCTCTTTCCGTTCGTTCAGGACAGTTCCGAGCGCGACGTCATGATGAACACCGTGGCGCCGGTCTGGGACGGTAACGAAACCTGGCTGGTGCTCGGCGGGGCTGGACTGTTCGCGGCCTTTCCGCTGGCCTACTCGGTGGTGTTGTCGGCGCTCTACCTGCCGATCATCTTCATGTTGATGGGGCTGATCTTCCGTGGCGTAGCATTCGAGTTCCGCTTCAAGGTCGTTCGTGAGCGGCAGCACGTCTGGGATAAGGCGTTCATCGGCGGATCGTTGGTGGCGACGTTTTTTCAGGGCGTGGTGCTCGGCGCGTTCATCAGCGGGTTGCCGGTAGAGGGCAGGGCCTACGCAGGCGGTGCGCTGGACTGGCTGACCCCCTTCTCGTTGTTCTGTGGCCTGGCGCTGATCGTCGCCTACGCGCTGCTTGGTTGCACCTGGCTGATGATGCGCACGGGTGGTGATCTGCAGCGGCGTATGCACGATATCGGCATCCCGTTGGTATGGGCTGTATTGGTGGTGACCGGGATCGTAAGTGTGTGGACCCCGTTGACTCATCCAGACATCGCCGAGCGCTGGTTCAGCATGCCTAACCTGCTGTACTTCATGCCGGTGCCGGTGCTGGTGTTGCTCTGCACCTTCGGGCTGCTGCGATCGATCCAACGCTATGCCAATTACACGCCCTTCCTGTTGACGCTGGCGCTGATCTTCCTCGGCTACAGCGGGCTGGGTATAAGTCTGTGGCCGAATATCATTCCTCCGTCGGTGACAATCTGGGACGCCGCTGCGCCACCGCAAAGCCAGGGCTTCACCCTGGTCGGTGCGCTGCTGATCCTGCCGCTGATCCTGATGTATACGGCGTGGAGCTATTACGTATTTCGCGGCAAGGTCAGCGCTGAGGATGGTTACCACTGATGGCCAGTCAAGGTGAAAAAAAGGTGCCTGAGCGGCGTGAGCAAAAGCCGCTGTGGCAACGCATGAGCTGGCTGGTGCTGATTTGGAGCGGCAGCGTCCTGGCTCTTGCAGTAATAGCCTGGCTATTGCGTCAGGCCATGAATGCGGCGGGTCTTTCTGCTCCTTGAGTAATGAGCGCTTGCTGGGCTCGCTATTCAGCGCTGCACCTTTTCAGGGCGTTCTTCCGCCCGGTTGGGCGCCCGATAGGCGTGATCTGCGTCACGATTCCTTCATTCGTAGGCTGTAGCATCTCTGGCACGAACCTTGATTGCTCTGAAAATGAAAAAGCCAATTGACGCTTGAGAAGGAACCCTCCTATGGACGATTACCAGGACGAACTACTGGAATGGCATGCCGCAGAGCAGGACTATCCGGATTGCGCCGAGGACGCCGTAGAGCTCTAGTTGAAGTCGCTTCTGCTGTGTGTCAACCGCCGCGGCGTTGGACGCGTCTGTAGTCACCGGGCGTTTGCCCGCTCCAGCGTTTGAAAGCACGTTGGAACGCTTCTGCCGAGGAGAAGCCGAGTAGCCAGGCGATCTCGCCGAAGGCCGATTCGGTGTCGCGTATATAGGCCATTGCCAAATCACGGCGGGTGTCATTCAGGATTGCGCGGTAGCTGCTGCCTTCGTCGGCGAGCTTGCGTCGCAGCGTCCATGCCGGCATTTGCAGGCGAGCTGCGATCTGCTGCAGGTCCGGCTCCTGGCCTTTGAGTAACGGCCCTAGTATCTGCGCGACTCGCTCGCGCAGGCTACGGGTGCGAGTGCGCTTTTCCAGTTCGGCCTCGCAAAGCTCTAGCAGGTGCCGCCAAGTACCGGGGCAGTGGTCGGGATTACGCAGCGCAAGAGTGGCTTGATCCAGCTGCAACTGATTCGCCTGTGCGGCGAAGCTCACAGGACGACCGAACAGTGCGTCGTAGCGCGGTGCGTAATCCGGCGCTTCGAACTCTATGTGTACCGCCATGGGTACCAACGGCTGGCCACTGAGCCGCGCCAACTGGGCTATCCAACTGGCGAGCACGGTATCGACGACAAATCGATTGTAGGCGTTGTACGGGCTGATGGAGTAGAAGCGCAGCCAGGCTCCTGATGCATCTTCGTGGAAGCTTGAGCTGCCCCGATAGTTGGATGCGTACAGCGCTTCGTAGCGAATCAACGCGCGTGCCGCATCGCGTACGGTCGGAGCCTGAGAAGCGGTCAGCCCGGCTAGACCCAGATGTCCGGGTTTGCGTAGGCGCCCCATCTCGAGTCCCAAAGCAGGGTCGCCTGCGAGCTGGATCGCGGCATGGCCCAAGCGCATATATCGCGGGATGGAAAGGCGGGCGTGCGGCTCGGCGAGTCGCTCGGTGTCCAGACCGTATGCCTGCAACAAGGGCTGGGGGTCCTGACCATATAGCTGCAGCGCTTCGCTTAGGCTGTGCAGAAAGCCGACTGAAAGGTCACCCAGCCGCACCCGTTGCGCACTCATCGGGACGCGTCGAGCCAGAGATTGCGTATCTGCACCGGGACACCATGGTCAGGCGGGGCAGGGCGACGTGGTGAGCCCAGCAGATTCCACGGCATGGCCAGGGTGCGTACGGCCATGTGCGGTCGTTCTGCGAGCGTATTGGTAAGCGTACTGCCGCAGTTCGATTGTGGATCCGCCAACGCACCGGGGATAGCCAGCAACTTTGCCTCTGGCGGTGGTCGCTGTAGATAGGCATCGCAACCAAGGAGCACTGCCAGTGAGCCCGCTGGCGTTTCGATAAGCCGTTGTGGCTCTGGGATCGGCGCAACGCTATAGCGCCGCTCGTAGCGGCTCAGCTTCTGTTTGTACTGCAAGGCGCCGAGTGCTCTGCCATGTGCGTCGAAGGTCAGGCTAACCTGTCTGAGTGGACCGTCACCAATCCTAAGGTGGGCATTCTCCAGATACGGTTCCGGTAATACGATCGAGCCCGCCACCAGCGTAACGCCAAATTCCTTGGCCAACCCGCCAAAGATCGTTTGGTATTCCTCGGCCATCTGCTGCGCTTTGAGGCGCAGCACGGCTCCCGTACGGCGGTCGTCGCCCTGGTTCCCGGTCAACGCGCGAAGGTAGCTGCCAGGGTTGCTCAGCGCCATCCATTGCATTGCATCACGTAGGGTTCGGGCCTGCTGTACTTCTGGCTTCTCACCCAGGGCAAACAGCCCTGTGCCGACATGTTCTGGCAGCACCACGATGGTTCGTTCACTGAGCATCCCGGCTTCTTCAGCCTGCCGGAGGTAAGTCTGGAACTTCAGACGTAGTCGCTCGCGACTCTGATAGTCAGCTGGCTGGAGTCGCGTTTCGATTCCCAGCAGGTTACCCGCAGTACCGGCTTGCCCTTGGCTTTCGATAGGCAGAGTGCGCAGATCAGACAGCAGCGGGCCGCTCCGGCGGTCGCCGGTCCAGTCGAGGTACACGGCGAAAGAAACCCCGGCGAGTACAAGCAGCAAGACGATATTTAGTGAGATGCGCATGAGGATAGGGCGGCTATAAAGAGCCTCAGCCTAGGTAAAGTGATTCGAGTTGCCAAGTTTTTTGCGCTGAAGGATCAAAAAGTTGTCACTTTCGATCATTGAGTGCGGGGGTTGCTCTGTTTATCGTCGCTGCATACCGACCGTGGCCCCAAGAGGCTCGGCATTCGAAATGATGAGGACGTTCCGATGACCGCTTTTCCGAAACTGCTCGCTCCGCTCGATCTGGGTTTCACCACTCTGCGCAACCGCACTTTGATGGGCTCCATGCACACGGGTTTGGAGGAGATGCCCAACGGTTTCGAGCGGATGGCGGCATTCTTCGCCGAGCGTGCTCGCGGTGGCGTAGGGCTGATTGTCACTGGCGGGGTAGGCCCCAACGAGGAAGGCTCGGTGCGTGCCGGGGCAGCCAAGCTCTCCACAGCTGAAGAAGCCGAGGAACATAAGGTCGTCACTCAGGCGGTGCATGAGGCCGGTGGCAAGATCTGCATGCAGATCCTGCATGCCGGCCGTTACGCCTACAGCCCGCAGCTGGTCGCACCGAGCGCGATCCAGGCGCCGATCAACCCGTTCACTCCGCGCGAGCTGGATGAGGAAGGTATCGAGAAACAGATCCGCGACTTCGTCAACTGCGCGAGTCTCGCCCAGCAGGCAGGTTATGACGGCGTCGAGATCATGGGCTCGGAAGGTTATTTCATCAATCAGTTCCTCGTGGCGCACACCAACCACCGCACCGATCGTTGGGGCGGCAGCTACGAGAATCGCATGCGTCTGCCGCTGGAGATCGTGCGTCGCGTGCGTGAAGCGGTGGGTAGCGATTTCATCATCATCTATCGCCTGTCGATGCTCGACCTCATCGAAGGCGGTAGTGTCTGGGAGGAGGTGGTTCAGCTGGCCAAGGCGATCGAACAGGCGGGCGCCACGCTGATCAATACCGGCATCGGTTGGCATGAGGCGCGGATTCCGACCATCGCGACCAAAGTGCCACGCGCTGCATTCACCAAGGTCACCGCCAAGCTGCGCGGCGAGGTCAGCATCCCGCTGATCACCACCAACCGGATTAATACCCCGGAGGTCGCCGAGCAGGTGCTGGCCGAGGGTGATGCGGACATGGTCTCCATGGCGCGGCCGTTCCTCGCCGATCCGGAATTCGTCAACAAGGCCGCCGCCGGTCACAGCGAGCGCATCAACACCTGCATCGGCTGCAACCAGGCCTGCCTGGACCACACCTTCAGCGGCAAGCTGACCACCTGCCTGGTCAATCCGCGCGCCTGCTACGAAACCGAGCTGAACTACATTCCTACCACCGCGGTGAAAAAGATCGCCGTCGTCGGTGCCGGGCCGGCGGGTCTGGCCGCTGCGACCATCGCGGCCGAGCGCGGTCATGAGGTGACGCTGTTCGATTCGTCCGCTGAAATCGGCGGGCAATTCAACGTTGCCAAGCGAGTGCCAGGCAAGGAGGAGTTCTACGAAACCCTGCGTTACTTCCAGAACCGCCTCAAAGAAACCGGTGTCGAGGTCTGCCTGAACACCCGCGCGACGGTGGAAACGCTGCTGGCCGGTGGCTTCGATGACATCATCCTGGCGACCGGGATCGCGCCGCGGGTACCGGCCATTCCTGGCATCGAGCACCCGAAGGTCATCGGCTATCTGGATGCGATCCTTGAGCGCAAGCCGGTCGGCCAGCGCGTCGCGGTGATCGGGGCGGGCGGCATCGGTTTCGACGTGTCTGAGTACATTACTCACGATGGCCTATCCACCAGTCTGGATCGTGAAGCCTTCTGGAAAGAATGGGGTATCGACCTGAATGTGTCGGTGCGCGGTGGCATCGCCGGCATTCAACCCGCACCGCATGCGCCCAAGCGCCAGGTCTATCTGCTGCAGCGCAAGAAGTCCAAGGTGGGTAACGGCTTGGGCAAGACCACTGGCTGGATCCACCGTACCGGACTGAAGAACAAGCACGTGCAGATGCTCAACTCCGTGGAGTACCTGCAAGTCGACGATGCGGGGCTGCACATCCGCGTTGGTGAAGGTGAGCCGCAGGTATTGCCGGTAGATACGGTAATTCTCTGTGCCGGTCAGGAGCCGTTGCGTGAGTTGCAGGAGGGCCTCGAAGCCGCCGGTGCACGGGTGCACCTGATCGGCGGCGCCGATGTGGCAGCCGAACTCGATGCCAAGCGTGCCATTAATCAGGGCTGCCGCTTGGCCGCGGCGCTATAGCAGTCCGGTTATGTGCCGCGCATCTCAACGGAGCCTTGGCGTATGAATGGTGAACTCGTGTTGAAGGCTGGCGCCGCTGCCAGCCTGCAGGCCTGGCATCGAATGATCGCTGAGCGAGACCTGAGCCGGCTGCCGGCACTGCTGCATCCGCAGGCGGTGTTTCGCTCACCGATGGCCCACAAGCCGTATGAAGGTGCGGCAGCGGTCAATTTGATCCTCAATACCGTGCTCAAGGTTTTCGAGGATTTCCGCTACCACCGTGAACTGGCGAGTGCCCAGGGCTCGGACGTGGTTCTGGAGTTCAGCGCACGCGTGGGAGAACGCGAGCTCAAGGGTATCGACATGATTCGTTTCGATGAGGCAGGCAAGATCGTGGAATTTGAGGTCATGATTCGACCAATGAGTGGTTTGCAGGCGCTAGGTGACGAGATGAAGCGCCGCCTGGCGGCATTCACTGCTGGGTGATTTAGCAAAGTCCATCGCAAAATCCGCAGGGCGCCGTATTGCGTGTCGCCTGATCTCGGGACTGGCTGCCAACCCAGTCACATTGCCTGCTTGAACATTTCCCCTAAACTTGCGGCACTATCGGGGCGGCGGCATTGGATGGCCGTATCGCTTCGGATAAATGCTGGCTCGCTGCCGCGGGCAATAAAGGAAGTCGAGCATGCAGAACAAACCGCAGATGGTTGAAGCCGTACTGTTCTTCAATGAAGGCGCCATCTGCAAGGAAATGCTGTTTCCGGAATTTGAAGCGGTGCTGGACGGCGTCGTCGCGCTGCCCGAATTCGCCGACCGCCAAATGCATGCTGTGTACGTGATGATCAATCCGCGGCTACAGGTGCGTGCCGCGGTATTTTTCTGTCTCGACTTCAATGACGACGGCTCCGCCGACTCCGGTTGGAACATACCATTGCGCCAATTGGCCGAGCGCACTGGCCGTGGGCCGGACATGGGCGCTGGGCCGATTCGCCTGGCCTGCCGCAGCCAGTGTCCGGTGTCCTGGCACCAGATGCACATGTGGGACCCCAAGGTCGGCCCAGAGCGCAATGATCTGGTCGTGCTGCGTGAGACCATAAAGCGCAACCAGCTCGGCTTGCTGGTAGAAGAGGACGCTCCGGTGGCCGTGCCTGCTGAGCGGCTGCAGATGGTTGCCGAAGACGCCTGGTATGCCGCTGATGCCAATAAGGATGCGGCGGTCAAACGGTCCGACGCCCATGAGCGGGAGCAACGGCAGAAGGCCGCGCTGCTGATCAAGCAACAGCGTCAGCGCATCGCCAACCTAGAGCGCCTGCGCGAAGAAGATGCGTTGAAACTGTCGGCTTCCGTGGAAAAGGAGCGCAAGGCACTGCAGGAGGAAATCCGCGCGCTTCAGCAACAGTTGCAGCAGCAGACAGAGATCAACGCGAATCTGCATGCGCAGATGACCTCCCAAGGCGAGAGCTTCCAGAAGGCCCGCGAAGAGATGAGTAAGCAGCTACGTACCTTGGAAGTGAGCGGACGGGTCGAGATAGGCGCGGCTCGTGAGCAATTCGAACACGAGGCTCAAGCCCGCATCGCCGCGGCAGTCGCAGAGTACAAGGAGCAAGTGGCGATCCGCGATGTGGAACTCGCTTATCGCAACGAGTTGGACGCTCAGCTGGAGGAGGAAATTCAGCGACTCAAGTCCGAGTGCGAAACGCTGCGCCACAGCGGCGATCGGGTGCTGGAGGAATTGTCTCGTCAGGGCGTTGTGTTCATGGCCTACCACCCTGGTGCCGGGCATCTAACCATCGCATTGCAGGACCTTGCCCGTTACCGCGCCAATCCTCTCGCTTATGCCGCTGCCAAATGCTTCGTCTCCGAGGAGCAATACCGACAGTGGCTGGAGCATTATCAGAAGCCAGCCTGCGTCGCATTGCTTTCCAGCGGTGAGCGTTGCGCGATGCCTCTGGACAAAGTCGATGCGCCGAGTCGCTTCGTGATAGGTGAATCCAACTGCTGCGCTAGGCACCGCAAGGAAGACCGGCAGCGCACCGGCAGCTAAGCGGTTTGGCCTCCATTCAACCTGACCTCGGCTTCGAAGCTCCGCTAATCCTGCAGCCTCTGTCGTTGGACTGGCTGCAGCAGAGCGGGGTCGAGGTCGCGGTGCTACGGCCCGATCTGCTGGACCGCGAGCTATCCGGCAACAAGTGGTTCAAGCTGGTGAAACACCTGGAAGCGGCACAGGACGCCGGCGCTCCGGGGCTGATCAGTCTAGGCGGCCCTCACTCCAATCACCTACACGCGTTAGCAGCTGCCGGCCACCGCTTCGGCTTCGCTACGGTTGGGTTACTGCGCGGTCACGAGCAGAGCACTCCGACGGTCACGGATCTACGCTGCTGGGGTATGCAGCTCCACTGGCTAGGCTATGGCGGTTATCGGGACCGAAACCTGCCGACTTTCTGGGAGCGATGGCGGGCCCAGTATCCGGGGTTCCACTGTATCCCGGAAGGTGGTGGCAGCTTGCCCGGCGCCTTGGGGTGCGCCGAGCTTGTTCCAAGAATGCGGCCTGCACTGGATTCAGTGGGCTGGAGGGACTATGACGCGCTTTGGCTGGCAGCCGGAACCGGGACGACTTTGGCTGGGTTGGTCATCGGCGAGGCCGGCCAGCACCCGGTGTTTGGTGCGTTGGCGGGACCATCCTCACATGCAGTGAACTCCGGTGTGGCCGGCTTGCTTGAACAAGCCGGCATGGTCAACAGCGGCTATGAACTGCTGGACGCCAGTCGCGGCGGATTTGGCCGCTTCGACAAGGAATTGGCTGAGTTCATACTGAATACCGAGCGCGAGTGTGGCGTACCGCTCGATCCGATATACACTGCAAAGACCATGATGGCATTGCGCCTTTATGTCGGCCGCGGTTATTTTGCCGCTGGCACGCGGCTGATATTCGTCCACACCGGTGGGTTGCAAGGGCGCCGCGCTGCTCAGGGCCAGCTGCAGAAGCTGATTGACGGATAGACGTTTTGGATTTTCTCGGATGAACAAACCGCTGCACCCCGATCAGCTGCGCAATCTGGTGCCGCTCAATGCACTGTCGCCCCGTCAGTTGTGGGAGCTCCGCGTGCGAATAGTGCCCGTAGCGCTAGTAGCAGGCCAGCTGCTCGAATCGGCAGGCGAGCAAAGTTCAAGACGCCACTACCTGATATCCGGCAGCCTGCTGTTGACCTATGGCGACGGACAGCAGGCGCAGCTCGTAGCCGGCACGCCGACGGCCCTGCACAGCCTTGCACCGAGTCTGCTACGAGAGGCGCGAGCCCTGGAGCATTGTCAGCTATTGACGGTTGACAGTGCTGAGCTGGAGCGGCTTCTGTCCTGGCGCCAGGCCCTGCAGGATGTACTGCTGCAGCTGTCGATGGATGGTGAGGACGGGGAGTGGCTTGAGCGGCTGCTGGAGAACCCACTGTTCGCCCAGGTTCCACCGGCGAACATTCGCAGCATGCTAAGCCGGCTCGTGGAGATCGAGGTGTCCGCTGGGCAAGTCCTGCTGCGCGAAGGGGAGGCCGGCGACTGTTGCTACTTCCTCAAGAGCGGCCGCGCGCAGGTGCTTAAGGCTGCCGGTAGTGGTCACCAGATGCTGGCGGAACTGGCGCCTAGCGCCTGTTTTGGTGAGGAGGCGCTGCTCGAGGAACGCCCGCGTAACGCCAGCGTCGCGATGATCGAAGATGGTCGCGTGCTGCGCCTCTCCCGAGCAGACTTTCTGGAATTGCTCAAGGCGCCGGTGGTGGGTGAGGTCGATCTGGACAACGTCGCTGATTTACTCGGTTGCGGCGCCCAGTGGCTGGACGTGCGTCTGCTCGATGATTACGAGCGGGGTCACGCAATGCAGGCGCTGCACATGCCTCTGCATTTACTGCGTTTGAAGACACGCCTGCTGGACCCTCAGCGCCCATACCTCTGCTATTGCGAAAGCGGTAAGCGCAGCGCAAACGCGGTATTTTTGCTGACTCAACTCGGCTTTACCGCCTTCGCACTGCAGGGCGGGCTCGATGCGCTTAGCGCAGAGGACCGGGCAGCGCTGCTTTGGGAGTGCGGCACAGGTTATCTGGCTCGGTCAGACGGCAGGATCGAGCGCAGTCTATGATCGGCGGCCAGTCAACCTCCGTATCCTGTTAGACGATCGCTCTGCGCAGCACCGTTTGTCGACGAATCTCGCGGCGGGCACTACGGGCCAGGCGTACGCTGAGCAGCAAGGCCGCGCAACTCAAGCCCGCAATCAGCCCTTGCCAGAGGCCGCTCGGGCCACTTGCTGCGCCGAGGTGGTCGGTCAGACCCAGCAGATACCCTACTGGCAGGCCGATGCCCCAATAGGCGAACAGGGTGTAGACCATCGTCATGCGAGTGTCCTGATAGCCGCGTAGCGCGCCGGCCGCGGTGACCTGCACCACGTCTGAGAATTGAAACAATGCTGCGTAGAAAAACAGTCCGGCAGCAACGGCGATCACCGCCGGGTCGGGCGTGTATATCCTTGCTATCTGTTCGCTGAACAGCAGCATGACGCTGGCGGAAAAGCAGGCATACACCAGCGCTGCGGCGATGCCCACCCCGGCCACGAAGCGGGCGTCTCGTGGGGCATCGCGTCCGAGTTCCTGTCCAATGCGCACGGTCACCGCCATGCCCAGCGATAGCGGAATCATGAAGATCAGCGAGGTGAAGTTCAGCGCAATCTGGTGACCGGCCACGATCGTTGCCCCAAGGCCGCCGATCAGCAGTGCGATCACGGAAAAGATGCTTGCCTCGGCGAACACTGCGACCCCGATTGGCACGCCGACCGAAAGCAGATGACGAAGCATCGGCCAGCGTGGCCACTCGAATTGGGAAAACAGCTGGCTAGCCTGATAGGCCGGCGCGCGCCTCACCCAGACGCTCATCGCCATCAGCATGAACAGCATCACCAGTGCCGTGGACACGCCGCAGCCTACGCCGCCCATTGGCGGCACACCGAGCTTGCCGTAGATGAACACATAGTTCAGTGGGATGTTCAGCAGCAATCCGAGGATGCCAATCACCATGCTCGGCCGTGGGTGGCCAAGGCCGTCGCTGAAGCAACGCAGCACCTGATATAACGCAACGGCCGGGAAGCCACATGCGACGGCGCGCAAATAAGCCATGGTCGGCTCGATCAGGGCCGGCTCCACACGCATCAAATGCAACACGGGCTCTGCATTCCACATCAGCAACGCGCTAGCCACGCCGATGCCCGCGCCCATCCACAACGCCTGACGAACCAATGGGTCGATTTCGCTGTGATTGCCAGCACCAAAGCGTTGTGCAACGTTTGGCGTGGTCGCCAGGGTGATGCCGCTGACGAGCAGGTAGACCGGCACCCAGATCGAGTTGCCAAGCGCGACCGCGGCCAGGTCATGTGGGCTGACGCGCCCGGCCATCACGGTATCGACGAAACCCATGGCTGTGCTGGCCAGTTGGGCGATCATCATGGGTAGGGCGAGGGCAAAGAGGGTGCGCAATTCAAGGCGGACCCGTCTGAGTCTGAGCTCAGTGGGCATTACGAGGCGTTCCGGTTGTATACAAGAAGCGCGCTAGTCTACGCCCCGCAGGAGCGCTCAGGAAGGCGGCAAAGCAGTGGCAAGCCGTCTAGAATGTGCTTCCCCTCACCGGAGCCGTGACATGCATATCCTCGCCGATGAAAACATTCCGCTGGTCGATGAGTTCTTTGCCGGGCTTGGCGAGATACGGCGCATGCCTGGCCGCAGCATCAATCGCGCGGCACTGGAGAATGTCGACCTGCTGTTGGTGCGGTCGGTGACGCGGGTGGATCGCGAGCTACTGGACGGCACCGCAGTTAAATTCGTCGGTACCTGCACAATCGGCACCGACCATCTGGATCTGGATTACCTCGAACAGGCAGGCATCGATTGGGCCAGTGCGCCAGGGTGCAATGCACGGGGGGTTGTCGACTATGTGCTGGGTAGCCTGCTCGCGCTGGCTGAACTACGGGGCGATACCTTGGCTCAGCGCAGTTATGGTGTTGTCGGCGCTGGCGAAGTGGGTGGGCGGCTGGTCGAGGTGATGCGCGGCCTTGGCTGGGATGTACGCGTCTGCGACCCCCCAAGGCAGGCCCGGGAGGCAGGCGGCTTCGTTTCTCTGGACGAAGTGCTCGCGGAGTGCGATGTGGTCAGTCTGCACACCCCGCTGAACATGGGCGGCGACTGGCCTACGTTTCACTTGTTCGATCAAGAGCGACTGTCCAATCTGCGGCCCGGTGCCTGGCTGATCAACGCCAGTCGAGGTGCCGTGGTGGATAACGTGGCGCTGCGCGATGTGCTGCTGCAGCGCCCGGATATCGACGCGGTACTGGATGTCTGGGAGGGCGAGCCACAAGTCGACGTCGAGCTTGCTGGTTTGTGCCGTATCGCTACGCCGCACATTGCCGGGTACAGCCTGGATGGCAAACTGCGTGGTACAGCGCAGATCTACGCCGCATTTTGCGCAGTGCGCGGCCTGGAGCCGGCGGTTGAGCTGGCGCAATTGATGCCAGGCGCAGCTTTGACCGAGCTGACTTTCGCGTCCTGCACAGAGCCGGCTGACATGCTGGCGACGTTGTGTCGCGCGGTTTACGACCCGCGCCGCGATGATGCGGACTTCCGTCGCAGTCTCGTTGGCGACGAGGCCCGGCGGCGGGCTGGGTTCGATTTGCTGCGCAAGCGGTATCCGGCCCGTCGCGAAATCGACGGCCTAGGAGTGAGACTTACCGGTACAAATGCTGCGCTGGATACGATAGTCGAAGCGCTCGGCGCCCGATTGCTAGGCTAGCCGGCAGTTCGAGCGCAGCTCGGATGCAATTTCCATCCTGCTCCGCTAGCATTACCCGTCCTGTGCGACACGTGTGTACGTGTCGTGCTTGGTTTGGTTTACTGCACCATGGCTCCAAACCCTTTGCTATCAGGGG
>NZ_JBEOPU010000020.1:0-51779 GCF_040310405.1 Pseudomonas sp. E45-MNA-CIBAN-0222 | reverse complement strand
TGGGGGCTGAGTTTACGGGCATCTATTTTCATGGAGACAGATTATCTAATATGCCCTATTTATTTGCCAGGTTAATACCAGGTTCGCCAGACTGTGCACCCAGGCCGCATGATCGTCAGCATCGTGGAACCATTGCGCCCACTGCGACCCAGGCGCGATGGTTTGCGGACAGACGTGCTCAACCGAAATAACCGGATAGTCGTAGTTGGCCGAGCCGTCGGTGGAAGCTTGTTCAAGACGAAGCAGGAGCGGTTTAACTACCTTAGAGACGAGGTACACATTCCCGTCCAGTGCATCAAAGAGCATCGCTGCTTCAGCCTGCTCAATAGCCAATCCGGTGGAGCGTTCCCGATGGGTCAGACGAACTCTGGGCTCAGCCGGCGGGTCGAGATCGTCCAATACATCGGCATAGCGCGACATACGTGCGTTGACATCGGCGCGTGTCAAGAACAGAAAGTAGGCAAGCCTTTCGAGGCGGAATACAAACTCTGGAACGTCGATGTCAGCTCCACCATTGTTCTGGCGCAGGCAAAGCAGTAGAGGCGGTAACCAGTCCCGGTTGTCCAATCTCTCCAAGGAGCGCACCAAATCGGCTCCCTTGGCACCGAAACGCTTGCGCAGTTTCTGGTCATCCATCGCCAACATCAGAGCGTCAGCATAGGGCTCCAAGACCGCATCAATGAATCCGACCGGATTATCGCGAAACACTGGGACATGTACAGGAAAGCCGCTTTCAAGCGCAGAACGAGGTTTGTCACGCTCATAGATCATCCGGATGTGCGTGAACAAAGCACTGAACCTGTCGCGGCCGAGTGCTGTTTCAACCTCCTCCCAGCGTTGAGACAGAAACGACTCCTTATCGGCACCTGCTCGCTCAAGCAGGTCGGCTTTGAGGATATCTGTGGCCGAAAGATCGAGGCCGCGAGCATTCAAAACGGTAAAAATGCGCCGCGCGGCGGTATCAGAGGGAACTTCGACCACCACGAGATAACAGTTCTGCAGCAGGAAACGCAGCAACTCAGCACGCCCCTCCTCACCCATAGCCTCTAACCGATCGCGGATGAGCTTTGCGTTTTCAACGATGCGTGCCTTTGCGTCTGTCAGACCCTCCAAGGACGGCAGCTGGTCAGTCGCTCCACGTGTCTGAATGTGCTTTTCAAAAAAGCCCTGGTCCTTCTGCCGCAGCTGCAGACGCAAAGCCTCTGGGATACCTTCATCCTCATTAGCTACCTGCTTGATGTACCGCTATCGCTGCGCTTTCTTCTCAGCGTCTGTCGTCAGGTCGCGAATGACACTGAACAAGATCGTCAGCGTGGTTAGGCGCTGCTGACCATCGACCACACGCGATGCAGGACTTCCATGGGCCTTCACCAAAACAATGCTACCCAGGAAGTAAAAGCCGCCCGCCGCAGAATCTTGCGCCATGGCGTCCTTCAAGTCCGCCAGCAACTCCTCAGCCTGAGTCTTCTCCCATGCATAAGGGCGCTGATAAGCCGGGATAGTAAAGGCGTACTCTTTGGAAAAGGCTTCCGCGACTTTCTTGTGTGCGGCCTCAATTCGCAACTGCGAAGCATCAAGCATGGAACCTCCTTTTTGGTAATGGTCCGACGTGCCTTCGCTGGCACAGATGTTCCGCGCGGATGACTATCTGCTGTTTGTTGATGGCAACGTCGCTGGAGTGATCGAGATTCAAAAGGCAGACATTACCTTGAGTAAAGTTGCTGAGCAGTCGGCCAGCAGGTAGGCAAAATTCGCGAACAGCCAGAGTGCCACAACCTGCAAAAATGCGGCTAATGCTGATACTTGGGCACGAATAGCGAGCTGCAGGCAGGCAGCCGCTCACAAGACGCGCACGCCCAAACTAACGCTCGATCAAATACGGCTAGATCCAACTGAGTGCAGCAGCCAAAAACCTGGATTGCTGCAACAGCGCCGACACGCCAACTTACTGGCCCTTGAACCCCTTCGCCACCAGATAAACCTCGTTCGAGCGCGGTCGTGACGCTGCGGGCTTGCGGACCACCACTTTCTCGAATGAGGTGCGCACGTCCCTCAGGAAATCGTCGGAGCCTTCGCCCTGGAAGACCTTGACCACATAGTTGCCGCCGGGCTTGAGCACTTTGCGGACCATGTCGAGGGTGAGTTCGACCAGGTACATCGAGGAGGCCTGGTCGGCGACAGCGACGCCGCTTAGGTTGGGCGCGATGTCGGAGACGATAAGATCAGGCTGGTTGCCGTCGAGCCTGTCGAGAATTTCCTGAAAGACGGCGTCGTCGGTAAAGTCGCCCTGGACAAAATCGACGTTATCCAGCCCGCCCATTGGAAGGATGTCGGTAGCCAGCACACGTCCCTTTTCGCCAACGAGCTTTCCGGCTACTTGCGACCAACCACCGGGGGCGGAGCCGAGGTCCATGACCAGCATGCCGGGGCGTATCAGTTTGTCCTTCTCGTTCAGCTCGATCAGCTTGTAGCTGGAGCGCGAGCGCAAGCCGTCCTTCTGAGCGCGTTTGACGAAGGGATCGTTGACGTGTTCATCCAGCCAACGACGGCTGCTTTTGGATCGTTTCATGATAGAGCCAACCACGGAAAATCAAGGTAAGACGCGGACCAACAGGCACAGCAAGGCGCAACCATCGGACGCAAAGTGGCGGCGATTATAAGCCGATATGCCGCTGCGCGGGCGCTGGTCGCAGTACACAGGCAGTGGAAGGCCATCAGCGCCGCCTGACAGGCACGAGCGGCGACAGGTACAATTCGCGCCTTACCCCACCCCCTCTGCTGTTCCTCTGCCGGAGTCACCGGCCAGGATTATCGCCATGATTCGCATCAACGAACTGTCCCTGCCCCTTGACCACTCCGCCGAGGAGTTGCGCGAGGCCATCGTCAGGCGCCTGAATATCAGCGACGCCGATCTGCTGAATTTCACCGTGTTCAAGCGCAGCTACGATGCGCGCAAGAAGAACAGCGTCATTCTGTTCATCTACATCATCGACCTGGAGGTCCGCGACGAGGCGGCCGTCCTGGCGCGCTTCGCCGATGACCACAACGTACGCCCAGCGCCAGACACCAACTACTACCCGGTAGGCCAGGCGCCAGCCAATCTGAGCGAGCGGCCGTTGGTGGTGGGCTTCGGTCCCTGCGGATTGTTTGCCGCGCTGCTGCTCGCACAGATGGGTTTCAATCCCATCGTGCTGGAGCGCGGCAAGGATGTGCGCAGCCGTACCAAGGACACCTGGGCGCTGTGGCGCAAGAAGGTCCTGACGCCGGAATCCAACGTTCAGTTCGGCGAGGGCGGCGCGGGGCTGTTCTCCGACGGCAAGCTCTACAGCCAGATCAAGGACCCCAAGTTCTACGCGCGCAAGGTGGTGCACGAGTTCGTTCGTGCCGGCGCACCGGCCGAGATCATGTATGTGAGCAAGCCGCACATCGGCACCTTCCGGCTCACCGGTGTGGTCTCGACCATGCGCGAGGAGATCATCGCCCTCGGCGGCGAAGTGCGCTTCGAGAGCAAAGTGACCGATCTCGTGATCAACGATGGCCAGCTCGAAGGCGTGGTGCTGGCCAGCGGCGAGACGATCAAGAGTCGCCATGTGGTGCTGGCGCTGGGGCACAGCTCCCGCGATACCGTGCGCATGCTGCATCGCCAGGGCGTGTTCATCGAGGCCAAGCCGTTTGCCATCGGCTTCCGCATCGAACACCCGCAAGGGATGATCGACCAGGCCCGGCTGGGCAAGTACGCCGGCCACCCGGAACTCGGCGCCGCCGACTACAAGCTGGTATATCACGCCAAGAATGGCCGTGCGGTCTACAGCTTCTGCATGTGCCCCGGCGGTACCGTGGTTGCGGCCACCTCCGAGCCGGGCCGCGTGGTGACCAATGGCATGAGCCAGTACTCGCGCAACGAGCGCAATGCCAACGCGGGCATCGTCGTCGGCATCAACCCGGCGCAAGATTTCCCTGGCGATCCGCTGGCCGGCTTAGCACTGCAGGAGCGCCTGGAGTCGCGCGCTTATGAGCTGGGTGGCAGCGATTACTGCGCACCCGCGCAATTGGTCGGCGACTTCATTCGCGGCGTGCCATCTACCGCGTTCGGCGAGGTCGAGCCCTCCTACAAACCAGGCGTGCGCCTGGGCGATCTCGCGCCGTCACTGCCCGAGTATGCAATCGAGGCGATCCGCGAGGCGCTGCCGGCGTTCGGCAAGCAGATCCGCGGGTTTGATCGCGCTGACGCGGTGCTCACCGGCATCGAGACCCGCACCTCCTCGCCGGTACGTATCACCCGTGACAACGAGACTTTGCAAAGCCTCAACCTGCGCGGTCTGTATCCGGCCGGTGAAGGCGCCGGTTACGCCGGCGGCATTCTTTCGGCGGGCGTGGATGGCATCAAGGTTGCCGAGGCGCTGGCCAAGTCCATGCTGGCTGACGCGGAACAGCCCCAAGTGCAGAGCAACTGAGCGCCGCCTTGATGAAATTCGACGACATCAAAAAACTGCACCAGAAAAAGTACCGAGCCGAGTTCGGGCATTTTCTGGTGGAGGGCGAGCATCTGTTGCTGGAGTTGCAGAAGGCGGCCTTGCACAGCCCGCTGCTGCAACGCAGCGAGCTGTATGTGACCGAAGCCTACGAACACTGGCAAAGCCCGTTCAAAACCCATCTGATCAGCGACCGCCAAATGGCGCAGATCGCCGACACCAAAACCCCGCAAGGCATCGTTGCGCTGGTGCCGATGCCGGCGACAGGCGCGCCGGTTGCTGCGGCCGTCGCGGGCGAGCGCGCCATCTACCTGCATGAAATCCAGGACCCGGGCAACCTCGGCACCATCCTGCGCACGCTGGCGTGGTTCGGTGGTTTTCGCTGCCTGCTCAGCCCCGGCAGCGTCGACCCGTACAACCCGAAGGTCGTGCGTTCGAGCATGGGCGCTATCTTTCATGCGCCGATGGAGCTGGATGTTGAACTGGATTCGTTGCACACCCGCTTCCAGCGCATCGCCTGCCTGGATATGAGCGGCGAACCCGTGCAATCGGCGAGTTTTCGCGCCTTCGATTGCTACCTGTTCGGCAACGAAGCCCGCGGCGTGCCACGCGAGCAACTCACCGCACTCAACGCTCAGCCTTTCACGATTCCCGGCTGTGGCGCCATCGAGTCGCTGAACCTGGCGGCGACGGTCAATATGTGCGCTTACGAGTTGAGCAGATAGCCGTTGCCTGGATAGAAGCAGCCAAGAATGCGGTCACTACGCGGCTTGAGCGCCGTCCAGAGGGATTCGGACGGTGAACGTAGTGCCGCTACCGGCAGTGGAATCGACCTCGATACTGCCGTGGTGAGCGTCGACGATGGCGGACGCGATATAGAGCCCCAGTCCAAGACCCGCTCCAGCACCGTACTCGGCATTGCCGCTTTGAAGATGGCGCACCATCGGACTGAAGAGACTGCTTTTAGCTGACTCGTCGATGGGTCGTCCAACGTTGTGAACAGTCAACAGCGCGGTACCTCCATCGCTTTTGAGGCTGACAGTCACTGGCGTGCCTGCTTCTCCGTGCTCGACTGCGTTACCGATCAGGTTGGCAATCACCTGCTCCATTCTCGAGCGATCAAATTGCCCTGGGAGGCTATGTTCCGATTGCAGAATGATTTGCCGATCCGGGTTGTATGCCCTTGCCTCCTCGACCATTCCTTCACACGCCTGGGCCAGATCATCGCTGTCTTTGCGTACTGGGATACCGGCGCCGGAGTGCGTGCGAGTGAAATCCAGCAGATCGCCCACGATCTTGATGGACCGTTTCACGCTCGTATAAATACGCGACACATTTATCGTCGGTTTGGGAGGAAGATCCCCGGTACGTAGAAGAACATCGGCACTTAACAAGATGGCGCCGAGTGGGCTTCTCAGGTCATGCCCTAATATGCCGAGGAAAACGTTGCGTGCAACATCGGCAGCCTCGCCATAACTGACGACCGATTCAGCGAGTGCCTGATCAACCGCTTCATTGAACCTAACAATGTCTGAGATTTCATGTTCTTTCGTTACATCTTCAGATGACATCCACAACACCAGCACGCTGGTGCGTAGTGCTCTGTACTCGGAAATCATCTGCCCGATGGTGAAACCCGATGAGTGCCGAATATCGGCGTGGGTTTCTGCAGGGGTTACATCACCCGAACGCCGCGCCTTTCCATGCGATTTAGCGATCCGCGCCCTTGGGGACTGGGCCGTTCGCAGATCTGCTGCGATCGCGAGCAGCATTTGCTCGGCATGGTCGCGCAGTGCAGTGGAGTCCATGTCGTTTGCAGCAGGCGTCATCGTCTTGGTGAAGTCTTCCCATTGCTGAAGGATGGGTTCGATATTTTTAAGAATGAAATCGGCTAAGCGCATGATTTGCTCCTCGTACTGAATAGATGGCTGAAACGATGAAACATTTATCAGTAAGGAGCGGAATCTGAGACTACAGGGAACGGGGATGCACAGTGGAAACTTTACATGTATTACCGATTTATATTATTTCCGACGAAATGTAGTTTTACCGTTCGCGAAGTAATTATTTTAGAAAAACAGCTTAATTGTTCTCAACCGCTAGTAATGATTAAACCGCCCCACCAGGCTTGCGATCTTCTTTCGTCCGTCGTTTTCTACGGTCAGCAAGCTGTGTGCGCAAGTGACAAGGGCCACCGACCAAGAGCAGGCAAATATATTCGCCCGCTTTGCACGAGTTAACAGTTTTGCGCTTGCTCCCTTCCTGGTCGATGACAGGCGCACAAGCCCACCGCATCATGCTCCCTCGACGTCGTGCCGCAGGAACAAAGGACCGGGCCCTCGCATGCAACCTACCCTCTCTACCTCATTGCTGGACTACGCCGGGCAAAGCTCGCCTGGTCGAAAGCGTAGCCATAATGAAGATGCTCTGCTCTGTTCACCCGCGCAGGGCCTCTGGGCGATAGCCGATGGTATGGGTGGGCATCAATGCGGAGAAGTCGCGAGCAGCCTGGCGCTCGCCGCATTGCAGCAGTCGATTGAAGCCGGCGAGACATTGGACACGGCGGTTCAGCAGGCCAACCAGGCCGTGTTGGGCGCTGCGGTAGACGACGGCATGGGCACCACGCTGGTTGCCGCGCACTTCAACGGTGCCGACTTCAAGCTCGCCTGGGTCGGCGACAGCCGCGCCTATCTGGTTACCGCAAATGGCATCGAACAGCTGACAAGAGACCACAGCTGGGTGCAGATGATGATCGACGCCGGCGAACTGCAGCCCGCCGACGCTCAAAACCATGCCTGGCGCAGTATCATCCTGCGCTGCCTGGGCCGCGAGGCGCCGCTGGAGGCTGGTGCCGGCAGCGGAACGCTCAAGGCCGGCGAGCTGCTTTTGTTGTGCAGCGACGGCCTGACCAACGAGCTGACCGACGCGCAGATCCATGCCAGCTGCACCTTCGCCGACACCCTGGAAAGCCTAGTGGAACAGTTGATCGACCAGGCCAATGAACACGGCGGCCGCGACAACATCTCCTGCATCGTCATCGGCCGCACCGCTCCACCCCCTGCGGCCGAGTCCCGCGGGCGGCGCTTCATCAATATGCTGTTCAAAACCCTCAAGTCGTAAGCACGCACGAGTTTCTATGACGCATCGGATGCTGGAAATACCGGGCTATCGCCTGCACAAACGGCTCGGGAAAGGCGGAATGGCCGAGGTCTACCTGGCCACCCAGCTTTCGCTGGATCGAGAAGTAGCCGTCAAGGTACTGCTGCGCACAGAGGATGCGGCGTTTACCGAGCGTTTCATCCAGGAAGGTCATATCGTCGCCTCGCTGCGCCATCCGGCCATCATCACCATTCACGACATCGGCCAGATCGCCGATGGCCGGCATTATCTGGCCATGGAATACATCGGCGGTGGCGATCTGGCGCAACACCGCGGCATCGTTTTCTCGCCTTCGCGGGCGCTGGACATCATCCGCCAGCTGGCCGGCGGCCTGGCGGTGGTGCACGACGGCGGACTGGTACATCGCGACGTGAAGCCCGCCAACATTCTGTTTCGTGACGACGGCAGCGCGGTACTCACCGACTTCGGCGTCGCCAAAGCTGTCGAGCTGGACAACGAACTCACACACTTCGGCATCGCGGTCGGTAGCCCGGCTTACAGCAGCCCGGAACAGGCTCAGTGCCAACCGCTGGACGCACGCAGCGACATCTACAGCCTCGGGGTAATCCTTGCCGAGATGCTCACCGGAACCAATCCGTTCCGCGCCAGCAGCTACCCGCAAACCGTGCTCAATCATGTGCAGATGCCCGCACCGCAATTGCCGCCGGCGCTGGCGCCCTATCAGCCGCTGCTCGACCGCATGCTGGCCAAGCAGCCGGCCGAGCGCTTCAGTAATTGCCGAGAACTGTTGACGGCCATCGATACGCTCACCGAGCCGGACATGGACCAGACCCGCATTGCCACGGCGGTATTCATCGAGCCGCAGATCAAACGCCGTCGTCGACGTCGCGGGCTAGGTCGCTGGGTGGGGATCAGCGCGGCGCTGGTCGTGGTAATAACCGCGCTGGGTGCCGGTGGGTATCAGTGGTTTCAGTACAAGCGCATCACCGACTACCTCCACAACGCCGAATCGCGTCTGGCCGGCGGGCAGTTGCTGACACCCGCGTTCGACAATGCCGATTACTACTATCGCCAGGCCCTGCGCCTGGATTCGGACAATGCAGAAGCCCTCGATGGCCTGCGGCGTGTCCTCGATGCGCGCATTGGCCAAGCCCTGGATCTAGCGGCGCAACGGCTGGCCAGCGACCAACTGCTGCAACCGGCCGAAGACAGTGCAGTGCACTATTACCAGCAGGTGCTGGGCTGGCTACCGGAAAACCAGATGGCGCTCGACGGCCTGACGCGCGTCAGCGAGCGCTATGTGGAACTCGCCGAAGCTGCCTACAGCAGGCGTGAGTACGCCCTGGCACTGGAGTACATCCAGCAGGGATTGGAAGCCGCGCCGGCGTACGCGCCCCTGCTGGCACTGCACGACGCGCATGCTCAGCGTGTCGCCAAGGCAAGAGCACCGCGACCGGTGCCGCGTACCGCTGCCAGTAGCTCGCGCACCCCACCCGCCACCACGCAGACCTCGCAGGCGCCGGCCAATCCGGTCAAGCGCCTGTGGAATCGCATATTCAACTGATGATCACGCCCGATCGCCTGGCTCATGCCTGCGATCGCTCCCGCTCAAGGTGACGCAGACATGCTCAGAATCCACTTCGCAGACAATCGTCAGAGCCCCGTCTGGCTTGCCGATGAACGCTTCACCCTCGGTTCGGACCGCGCCAACAGGCTGGTGATAAGCGATGCCGGCGTGGCGCCCTTTCACGCCGAGCTGATACTGGAAAACCGCTTCTACTACCTGACCGACCTCGGCACGCCAGGCGGCACCTACGTCAATGACGAAAAGATCGGCGAGCGCTATCAGATCCGCTCCGGGGACCGTGTGCGACTCGGGGCGCTGGAGCTGGAGATCGTCGATCCGGCCAAGGTCGGCGCCAAGGTGGCGGCAGCGCCCCGCTGGTTGCTGCAGGTGGTCAAGGGCGAAAACCAGGGCCACAAGTACCACATCACCGGCTCGATGACCTTTGGCCGCTCGGTGAAATGCGAGCTCTGCTTCAGCGATGCGGAGCTGTCCCGCCGCCACGCGGAGTTCTATCTCAAGGGCGATGTGCTGGAAGTGAAGGATCTGGCCTCAGCCAACGGTTTGCTGGTCAACCGTGAAAAGGTCACCACGGCCGTTCTGCAGCCGGGCGATCAGATTCAGCTGGGCAACACCACGCTATTGGTGATCGGCCCCAAGGTGAGTGCGCCGGAAATCGTCGACGAAGACGCCACCGTGTTCATCCGCGCCGCTGATCTGCCCGCCACCGCCGCTGCTCAGCCCAAGCCTGCCCGCCCTCGCCCTGCCACACCGAACCCTCTGCACGTCGCCACGCCCCCGGCAACCTCGGCGCCGGCACTGGAGACTCCGCGCAAATCGGGCTGGCGCCTGGCTCTGCTGCTCGGTGCGCTCGGATTGGCAGTTGTCGCAGGGATCGTGGGGCCGCGGATGCTTTAGCTGCCCCACCCACAGCTCAGTGGTGACGGGGCTGCCCATGCCCACTAACTCTTCGACGTGCGCTTGGGCGCTCTGGCCAAAGGCTGCCCTCGCCCCCTTCGCAACGCTCGCAAACCCTCGAAAACCAACAGCCCTATAGCCGCCCAGATCGCGGCGTAGGTCAGCCATTGATCCGATGCGATGCTCTCGCCGAGCAGCAGCGACACGACGACCAGCAGAACCGGTTCGACATAGCTGAGCAGGCCGAAGAGTGCGAGATCCAGATGTTTGCTTGCGACGATCATCAGCGCCAGGGCCAGAGCACTGAGCGCACCCAGGCCGATGATCAGAAGCAGCAGCGCCGGGCTCGCCGCGAGCTGTTGCAGGGTATCTCGGTCGGAGAAGGCAAACAGCGCGGCGACCGGCAGGCTGATGATCAGGTCGACCCAGAGCCCGCCGAGACTGGCAGTGCCAATCCAGCGGCGCAGGACGAAGTAGCAGGGATAACCGAGGGCAACGGCGAGTACCGGCCATGACAGTGACGAAGCCAGCAGCAGCTGGTTGCCGACACCTACAGCCGCCAGCAAACAGGCCAGGCGTTGCAATCGACTGATCGCCTCGCCGAAGACCAGGCGGCCGGTGAGTACCAGCGTCAGCGGCAGCAGAAAGTAGCCAAGCGAGACGTCCAGGCCGTGGCCGTTGATCGGCGCCCACATGAACAGCCAGAGTTGCAGACCGACCAGCGCCGAGGACAGCGGCAGCGCGAGCCACAGTCGCGCCTCTGCCGGTACGCGCACCAGGATCTCGCGGACCTCGCCCCAGCGACCGATGGCTAGCAGTAGCAACGCCAGGCAGGGTGCGGTGAGCAGAATGCGCCAGCCGTAGATCTGTTGACCGCTCAACGGCTTGAGCAGCGAGGTGTAGTAGTACAGCGTGGCGAAGAGCGTCGATGCGGCGAGCGAGCCGGCGACGCCCGCCAGTCTGTTGCGAGTTTCCATGGACTTCCTGCGATTGACGATTCGTGCCAGCCCCGACCTCAGGGCTCGACCTGGCTCCACTGCTTGTTCAGGCGCTTGTCCGAAACCGCCATTCTGGTGCCGAGCTGCTGCGCCCAGAGCGAGACGCGATATTCCTCGAGCATCCAGCGATACAGTGCCAGCTCGGCATCGCGCTTGCCTTCCTGCAGGTGCTTCTTCAGGCGCACCTGATACTGTTCCCAGTAGCCGGCCAGCTCGCCGGACCAGACGCGATCACGCTGCAGCTGCGAACCGATCTTCTCGAAGCGTTGCTCGATGGCCTTGAGGTAGCGGGGATATTCCTTCAGCCACTCGGCAGGTGTTTCGCGAACAAAGCCCGGATAGACCAGATTGCCCAGCTGCGCCTTGATGTCGTTCAGCGCCACCGCCTGGGCCAGATCGATCTTGCCCTTGAAGCGCTTCTGCAGGCCGTGCCAGTGCTTGAGGATTTCCAGTGTCAGACGTGCCAGGCGCTCGGCATGCGCAGTCCAGTCGCCGCGCTTGCGCTCGGCGAGCGACGCCAGCGCGGCGCCATCACGCGGCAGCTGGGCTTCGCCGTCGAGGATGCAGCTGTCGAGGCTGGCCAGCAGGATGTCCTCGACCAGCCCATCGACCTTGCCCATGTCGCGGTAGAGCAGGCCCAGCTCGGTAAGGCCCGGCAGCTTGTTGCGCAGGTACTTGGCCGGCTCCGCCAGCTGTTGCAGCAACAGGCGCTGCAGCGCGCGGCGGTGTTGCCACTCGGCCTCGGCCTGGGTCGGGAAACGTCCTTCCTTGACCACTCCTGCCTCTTCCACCAGCGCCGGGTAGACGGTCATCGACAGCCCGGCCATCTTCGCCTGGGCCTTTTCTGCGACTTGGGCAAAACCCTTGGCTTCGACCGGCTTCTGTTCGGCCTTCTGCTGCGGCGGCGCCAGGGCGGCCTGGCTCGCCTCGGCGAAACGTGCGGTCAGCTCGGCCAGGTCGCGGCCTTCACCAAGAAACTTGCCGCGGGCGTCGACCACCTCGATGTTCATCTTCAGGTGGCTCTCCAGCCCGGCTGCCGCTTCGGCCCACGCATCATCCGATACGCGCGCGCCGGTCATGCGCAGCAGCTCGCGGCCCAGCGCCTCGGGCAGCGAGCCTTCACCAAAAGCGATCTTGGCCAGCGCAGCGCCAACGAAATCCGGCACCGGCACGAAGTTCTTGCGCAGCGCCTTGGGCAGGTTGCGCACCAGGGCCACCGCCTTGGTTTCCAGCAAGCCGGGCACCAGCCAGTCGAGCCGCTCGCTGCGCAATTGCGGCAGCAGCGGCGCCGGTACGCGCAGGGTCACGCCGTCGCGCGGGTGGTTGGGCTCGAAATGGTATTCCAGCGGCAACTGCAGCTCGCCAATGCGCAGGTAATCCGGGTACTGCGCGGCGGTGACCTCGCTGGCCTCCCGCGCGAGCACGTCTTCCTCTCGCATGATCAGCAGCTGCGGGTTCTTCGCGCTTTCGCGTTTGTACCAGTTCTCGAAACTGGCGGTCTGGTAGATGTCCGCCGGCAGGCGTGCATCGTAGTAATCGAACAGGGTTTCCTCGTCGGCGAGGATGTCGCGGCGCCGCGCCTTGGCTTCCAGTTCGTCGAGGCGTTCGAGCAGCTCGCGATTGGCGCTGAGCGCGCGCGCACGGCTGTTGATCTCGCCGCGCACCAGCCCTTCGCGGATGAACAGCTCGCGGGCCGCGGGCGGATCGATGGGACCGTAATGCACGGGCCGACGGCCGACGACGATCATGCCGTAAAGCGTAACCTGCTCGTAGGCCACCACCTGCCCGCGCTTCTTTTCCCAATGCGGCTCGAAGTGATTCTTCTTGATCAGATGCCCGGCCAGCGGCTCGATCCAGTCCGGCTCGATCTTGGCGACCATGCGCGCGAACAGCTTGGTGGTTTCCACGAGTTCCGCGGCCATCAGCCAGTTGGGTTTCTTACGGCCGATCACGCTGGATGGATGCACCCAGAAGCGCCGCTGGCGCGCGCCGAGGAAGTCGCCCTCCTCGGTCTTGTTGCCGATCTGGCTGAGCAGGCCGGCGAGGATGGCCTTGTGCACCGAGGCGTAGCTCTTGGCCTTCTGTGCCGCCTCGCTGGCTTCGGCCTGCTGGCGGAGGATGACGTTGACCTTGGTGTCCTTGGTCGGTGCGGGTTGGGTGCTGGCCCCCGCCGAACGCGCGGAAGAGGCTTCGCCGTCTTCCACCCTACGTGCCTTATCGGCGTGCGGTTGGCCGGAGCCATCCGCCGACCTGCCCGAACCAAGCTTGAGCTCCCGGGCGATGAGCGTCAGCTGGCGATGGGCGTCGCGCCACTCACGCAGACGCAGGTAGTTGAGGAAATTCTTCCGGCACCAGGTGCGCAGAGGGTTGGAGCCCAGCTCCTGGCGCTTTTCCTCGAAACCGCGCCAGAGATTGATCAGCGCGGCAAAGTCCGAATCCGGATCTTTCCACTGCGCATGGGCCTGGTCGGCTGCCTGCTGACGGTCGGCCGGACGCTCGCGCACGTCCTGCACCGAGAGTGCGCTGGCAACGATCAGGACTTCGGCGAGGCTGCCCTGCTGTGCAGCTTCCAGCAGCATGCGACCAAGCCGCGGGTCGATCGGCAGGCGCGCCAACTGGCGCCCCATTGGGGTCAGCTGGTTCTCGCGATTGACCGCCGAGAGCTCCTGCAACAGGTTGAAACCGTCGCTGATGGCCTTGCCATCCGGCGGCTCGATAAAGGGGAAATCCTGGATGTCGCCCAGGCGCAGATGCAGCATCTGCAGGATCACCGCGGCGAGGTTGGTGCGCAGGATCTCCGGATCGGTGAATTCCGGCCGGCCAAGGAAGTCTTCCTCGCTGTAAAGCCGAATGCAGATACCCGGCTCGACCCGCCCGCAGCGCCCCTTGCGCTGGTTGGCGCTGGCCTGTGACACCGCCTCGATGGGCAGGCGCTGAACCTTGGCGCGGTAGCTGTAGCGGCTGATGCGCGCGGTGCCGGAATCGATCACGTAGCGGATGCCCGGCACGGTCAGCGAAGTCTCGGCGACGTTGGTGGCCAGCACGATCTTGCGCCCTGGTCGCGGCTGGAAAATCTTCTGCTGCTCGGCCGGCGTCAGCCGCGCATACAGCGGCAGCACCTCGGTGAACTTCAGATTGGCCTTGCGCAGCACCTCGGCCGCGTCGCGAATCTCGCGCTCGCCAGGGAGGAACACCAGCACGTCGCCGGGGCGCTTGCCCACGCTCTGCTCGTGGGCAGTAATCTCGTCCAGCGCGGCGAGGATGCCCTGGTCGACGGTCAGATCATCCTCGACCCGGTTGCCGTCCTCGTCGATCTCTGCCGCCAGTGGCCGATACCAGGTCTCCACCGGGTAGGTACGCCCGGACACCTCGACGATGGGCGCACCATCGAAATGCTCGGAAAAGCGCTGCAGGTCGATGGTCGCCGAAGTGATGATGACCTTCAGGTCCGGCCGGCGCGGCAGCAAAGTCTTGAGGAAGCCGAGCAGGAAATCGATGTTCAGCGAACGCTCGTGGGCCTCGTCGACGATGATGGTGTCGTAACGCTCGAGGAAGCGATCGTGCTGCGTCTCGGCCAGCAGGATGCCGTCGGTCATCAGCTTGATCAGCGAGCTGTCCTTGCTCTGATCCTCGAAGCGCACCTGATAACCCACCAGCTCACCCAGCGGCGCGCCGATTTCCTCGGCCACCCGAGTCGCGACGCTGCGTGCCGCCAGCCGGCGCGGCTGGGTATGGCCGATCAGCCCGTGTACGCCACGGCCGATTTCCAGGCAGATCTTCGGCAGCTGCGTGGTCTTGCCCGAGCCGGTCTCACCGGCGATCACCAGCACCTGGTGTTTTTCCAGCGCGGCCTTGATCTCGTCGCGCTTGGCCGCGATTGGCAGGCTGTCGTCGTAGCGAATGCGCGGCACGCTCTGCCGGCGAGCCTCGACCTTGGCTACGGAGGCCTGAAAACGTTCCAGCCATTGGGTCAGCTTGGCCTCGTCCGGTTGCTTTCTCAGCTCATGCAGCTGCCGGCGCAGGCGATGGCGATCAGCGAACAGGGCCTGGTCGAGATTCTTCAGCAGGGTATCGATAGCGGGCGTTGCGTCGGTCATGGACAGCCGTGGGGCAATTCGAGAAGGGCGCGATTGTCGCAGATTTGCCCGGCCGGCCGAAGGGAAAGGGATGTTTGGAGGGACCGCGCCGGCTAGCCGGCGCGGTATTCAGCCGATCAACGGATCCAGTGACCCCAGCGCGACTTCTCCTGCACTTGCTGGATGCGCATGGTGCCGATGCTCTGCTCGGCCGCCGCGGCGATCTCGTCATCGATCATCTTGGTCGATAGCGAGAGCCAGCTGGTGGCGAAGGCAAGCGCATCGCTATGCAACTCCAGGGCTTCAGTGGAGATGTTGCCGAGATTGTCGCATGGCGTGTGATAACACGCGTCGAACGACTCCCCGGCGATGCCGCCATAACGCTGCGCCTGCTCCTCGGTCTTGATGTCCTCGGCGCCGGTGAACAGCCCGCCGAAGGCGATGCCGTCTTCGAAGAACTGTGCGTAGTCGGAGCGGAAGTCGATCTCGGTGCCTTCAGACGGCGCATTGCGCAGCTGGAAGTAGGTGCGCAGCAAACGCTCGATGGCGGCCGAGCCGGGAGGCCCCTGCAGGCCGAAGTCGGAGCCATCGCCATCGTAGATGAAGTTGCCGTAGTTCGGCGAACCGATCATGTCGACGTTCAGGTAGGCCTTGATGCGCTGCTTCTGCTCATCCGGCAATTGCGTGACGTAGTAGGTCGAGCCAACCAGCCCGGACTCCTCGGCACCCCACCAGGCAAAACGCACTTTATTCTCCGGCCGGGCCTTACTCATCAGCAGTGCCATTTCCAGCAGCGCGGCGCTGCCGGACCCGTTGTCGTTGATGCCGGCGCCTTCGAACACCGAATCCAGATGCGCGCCGACCATGATCACGTTGCTCGGGTCACCGCGGCGGGTTTCGGCCAGCAGGTTGTAGGTCTCGGTCTGCTCGCGCACCACATCGACGTTCATGCTCAGCTGCAGGCCCGCAGTCTGCGACCAGGCCACGCCGTTGTCGTAGGTGGAGAACATCACTGGAATGCCGCCGCTGTAGTCCTCGCCCAGGGTCGCGACCAGCAGCCCCTTGCGGTCCTCGGTGTCGCCCTGATTGAAGATGATTGCCCCCGCCGCACCGGCCGCCGCGGCATTGGTGGCCTTCTGCCCGAACGGACAGGTGCCGCGCTGCATCAACGCAATGGCCCCGGCCGGGAACCCGGCGAAGTCCTCCGGTTCACAACCGCTGGTAGACGTGTTGCCGGCACCGAGCGCCAGGTCAACCGGCACCACTGGTGCGGTGACGTTGCCAGGGTCGGTCTGGTCGGCATAGGAGAAGTCCTCCTCCCAAACGTACTGCACCGGCTGCGGCGCCACGGCGCTCAGCGTGCCGGGGCTGACCGGATAGAAGGCTAGGAAGGGAAAGGCCTGTATCTCGACCCGATAGCCGGCTCGCTGCAGGCGGCTGCGCACGTAATCGATCGACGCCTGATAGCCCGGCTGGCCGGAAGCCCGATTGCCATCGTTCAGCGCAGCGATGTCCTGCAGCGCTTCCAGATGCTTCATGACGTTGCTCGCCTGCATGCAGCGCGGCAGGCCGACCGGCGTACCGACCAGCAACGGCGAACGGCAAAGCGCGGCGTTCGGCTTGTCCGGTGTCCAGAAGTCATTGAATTGAGCGGTATCGATCTGCGGCGCCGCGAAAGCGACACTGCCGGTAAGTAATGCGAGAGAAGCAACTACCCGAACAGCATTGTTTTTCTTGTGCATGGGTAACTCATCCTTGCAACGGATTGATGGGCAGGCCGCCTGTGGCTTGCGCCATCGTCCCCTACTGCTTTCAGCGGACGCGGCCATAGGGAGCTAGACCGAACGGCCGCCGTCTCGGTTCTGAGACAGCCGCCCGCCGGTAGCGCCGTTCATCGGTATGAGGGAACTACATGTGAAGGACTGGATATCGCGCAAGCGCGCAGCCTACTCAGCCAGGCAAGGGCGGCAGGCATTGCACCCGCCACCTGAAGCCACCCGGATCAGATGCGGAACTGCCCCACCAGCCTCTGCAGCTGTTCGGCAAGACCGTTGAGTTCACGCGATGTCTGAGCGCCCTGCGCCGCATCGCTGGCCACGCCATCCACTGCATCGGCGATGTGGTGCACGCTGCGATTGATCTCCTCTGCCACGGCAGTCTGTTCTTCGGCAGCGGCGGCGATTTGCGCGTTCATCGAGTTGATCGTGCCGATCAATGCAGAGATCGCATCCAGTGACTCACCAGCCTGATTGGCATGATCGCGGGTGCTCTCGCCCTTCTCGCCGGCGCGCAACATGGTGGAGACGGTGTTCGAAGTCGCGCTCTGCAGGCGGTCGATCATGCCCTGGATCTCGCCAGTGCTCTGCTGCGTGCGGCTGGCCAGCGCCCTGACTTCGTCGGCAACCACGGCGAAACCGCGGCCCGCTTCACCGGCACGGGCTGCTTCGATGGCAGCATTGAGCGCCAGCAGATTGGTCTGCTCGGCAATGGCGCGGATTACATCAAGCACGCCGACGATGCCTTGCACGTCCTGCTGCAGCCCGTCCAACGATTCACCACTGCCACGCAGCTCGCCCACCAGCTCATGGATCTGACGAATGCTCTGATCGACGACCTGCTTGGCCGCAATACCCTGCTGATCAGTCTCACGCGCCGCCTCGGCGGCACGCTGGGCGCTCATGGCGACCTCATGGGCGGCAGCGGACATCTCGTTGATCGCCGTGGCCACCTGATCGGTCTCGCTGCGCTGGTCGGCCATGGCCTGCTCCGAACGCTGCGCCTGGCTGGCCACCGCACCGACCAGTCCACTGAGCTGCGTGGTGGTTCCTGCAACCTGCTGCACCAGCGAATGGATCTTCTCGACGAAGCGGTTGAACGAGGCAGACAACTCACCGAGCTCGTCCCGGCTGGTGACAGGCAAACGATGGGTAAGATCGCCGTCGCCCTGCGCCATGTCGTCCAGATTCTGCTTGATCTGCAGCAGCGGACGGAGGATGGCGTTGCTCATCAGCACCGCGAGCACGCCCATCAGGATCAGCAGCAGAAACGCCGCGCCAAGCATGAACAGGGTGAGACCATCGATTCGCGCCTGGAAAACCGCCCGCGCCTCACCCACGTCGCGCTCGACGTCGTCCAGATTCAGTGACGTACCGAATACCAGATTCCACTTTGGCAGGTGCTCGGCATAGCCGACCTTCGGCACCAACGTATCACTGCCCGGAACGACGAAGCTGTAATCGACGAAGTGACTGCCGTTCTGGCCGGCTTTGACCAGCTCACGAATGGCGTAGACGCCATTCGGATCCCGGTAATCGGCGAAGCTTTCGCCGATGCGCTCACGCGTAGCGCCCTGGAATACCCGCAGCGACTGAGCGTCATACCCCCAGAAATACCCCTCATTGCCGTAGCTGAGGCGCTCGAGTATGGCGACCGCCTGCTCACGCGCCTGCATGTCGCCCTGGGCAGAGCGCTCATAGATCGGTGCAATGGCGTTTCGCGCCAGCTCGACGTAATGCTTGAGCTCGGCACGACGGTCACGAATAAGGCTCGTGCGGGTCTGATCTTCCTGCTGGTCGGCCAAGTCCTGCAACTCGACTACCGCTACCCCACTGAGCGTGATGCTCAACAAAAGAATCGGACCAAGCGCAAGCAAGAGCAATTTCACCCGCAGCCGTAAGGACGCTAGCATCTTCAAATCCCATAGGAAAAGCATGGTTAAGTAGTGCCATTGTGCCATCGACTACATAATGAGGAGAACTCTACTAAACGCTAATCCAGGCGATGCGAGGTATTGCCGATGAACGTAGTTCGCATAAACGAAAAAAACCCCGCCGGGGCGGGGTTTTCAAGTGAAGCCTCGATTACTTCTTGTGGCCCAGCTTGCGCAACTCTTCATCGCGCAACTCGCGCCGCAGGATCTTGCCGACGTTGGTGGTCGGCAGGCTTTCGCGGAACTCAACGGCTTTAGGCCGCTTGTAGCCAGTCAGGTTGTCGTGCATGTGCTTCATCACCTGTTCCTTGGTCAGGCTCTCACCCGGCTTGACCACTACGAACAGCTTGATCGCCTCACCCGACTTCTCATCCGGCACGCCAATGGCGGCGCATTGCAGCACCCCTGGCAGACCGGCAAGCACGTCTTCCAGCTCGTTGGGATACACGTTGAAGCCAGACACCAGAATCATGTCCTTCTTACGGTCGACGATGCGGATGTAGCCGTCTTCCTGAATGACGCCGATGTCGCCGGACTTGAACCAGCCTTCGGCATCGATCACTTCGTCAGTGGCCTCAGGGCGCTGCCAGTAACCCTTCATCACCTGCGGGCCCTTGATGCACAACTCGCCGATCTCGCCTTGTGCCAGATCCTGCCCGTCGTCATTGATAACCTTGAATTGCGTCGAAGGAACCGGAATGCCGATGGTGCCAATCTGGATGTGCTCGATCGGATTGACCGAGGCTACCGGGCTGGTTTCGGTCAGGCCATAGCCTTCGCAGATCGGGCACCCGGTGACCTGCTTCCAGCGCTCGGCTGTGGCCAGTTGCAGCGCCATACCGCCAGACAGGGTGACCTTGAGCGCAGAGAAATCGAGCTTGCGGAAGTCTTCACTGTTGCACAGCGCCACGAACAGCGTGTTGAGCCCGACGAAGCCGCTGAAGCGATACTTGGACAGGTCCTTGATCATCGCCGGCAGGTCGCGCGGGTTGGAAATCAGGATGTTGTGGTTGCCGCTGAGCATCATCGCCATGCAGTGAAAGGTGAAGGCGTAGATGTGGTAGAGCGGCAAGGGGGCGATGAGCACCTCGCTGCCGTCATTGAGGTTCGACCCCATCAACGCCTTGCACTGCAGCATGTTGGCGACGATGTTGCGGTGAGTCAGCATCGCACCCTTGGCGACGCCGGTGGTACCGCCGGTGTATTGCAGCACGGCGACCTCATCGCTGCTCGGCGACGCCTCACGTACGGCTTTGCCGCGGCCCAGTGCCAAGGCATCGTTGAGCTTGACGGCCTTGGGCAGATTGTAGGCCGGCACCATTTTCTTCACGTGCTTGACCACCGCGTTGACCAGCATGCGCTTGAGCGGCGGCAGCATGTCGGCAACTTCGGTGATGATTACGTGCTTGATGCCGGTCTTTGGCAGGACCTCTTCGGCCAGGTGCGCCATGTTGGCCAGGCAGACGAGCGCCTTGGCGCCAGCATCGTTGAACTGATGCTCCAACTCCCGCGCGGTATACAGCGGGTTGGTATTGACCACGATAAGCCCGGCACGCATGGCACCGAACACTACGATGGGGTATTGGATGAGGTTGGGCAATTGCACGGCGATACGGTCGCCGGGCTGAAGATCGGTGTTCTGTTGCAGATAAGCGGCGAAGTCACCGGACAGCTTGTACAGCTCTCCGTAGGTCAGGGTCTTGCCGAGATTGCTGAACGCCGGCTTGTCCGCGAAACGCTCGCAGGACTGCTTGAGCACAGCCTGGATGTTCTGGTACTCGTCGGGATTGATCTCGCTGGCAACACCAACAGGATACTTATCCTTCCAGAAGTTATCGGTCATGAACCCCACTCCTAAGCAACAGCTTTATTACTGCGCGATGGCAGCTGTTTTGTTGTGATTTGTTAACTTTTGTACCACTGATCGGGCTAAAAGCGTGCCCGAGGTTAGCAGCTTTGCACAGGAGCGAACAGAGTCCGCGGGGGAGCGATTCGACATAAAGTGACCGGAACATATGTCCCGGTCACTTACAGCAGGCGTTATTTCCAGCGCCTATGCAGTGCTATTCAAACCGTATCGCGCAACTCGCGGCGCAGGATCTTGCCTACCGGCGTCATCGGCAGTGAATCCCGAAACACGTAGTGCCTGGGCATCTTGTAACCGGTGAAATTCTCGCGGCAGTAGGCCTGTAGCTCTTCCTGAGTGAGCGTCGGATCGCTGGGCACGACGAACAGCTTGACCGCCTCGCCTGACTTCTCGTCCGCCACGCCAATGGCGGCGCATGCAGCCACCTTCGGGTGAGCCATGACCACATCTTCGATCTCGTTGGGGTAGACGTTGAAACCGGAGACGATGATAAGGTCCTTCTTGCGGTCGACGATGCTGACAAAACCGTCTTCATCGATCACCGCGATGTCGCCGGTCTTCAGCCAACCCTCCTCGTCCAACACCTCGGCAGTTGCGTCGGGACGCTGCCAATAGCCCTTCATCACTTGCGGTCCCTTGACGCACAGCTCACCGCGCTCACCGAGTGGCAAAGCGTTGCCCTCGTCATCAATGACCTTCACCACAGTGCCGGGCACTGGAAGCCCCACAGTGCCGAGACGTGAATGGTCACCGTGGGGGTTGGCGCAGACAACCGGTGACGTCTCGGTCAGCCCGTAGCCTTCGACGACCGTGCAGCCGGTCATGCCCTTCCAGCGTTCGGCTACCGCGGAAACCAAGGCGGTACCACCTGAATTGGTGCCCTTGAGTCGAGAGAAATCGATCTTCTTGAACTGTGGGTGGGCCATCAGCGCGACGAACAGTGTATTGAGGCCGAGAAATGCAGAGAACTGCCAGCGCTGCAGCTCCTTGACGAAACCGTTGATATCCCGCGGATTGGTGATGAGAACGTTGTGATTGCCTGTGACCATCATGCACATGCAGTTCACCGTGAACGCATAGATATGGTAGAGCGGCAGCGGCGCGATCATCACTTCCTGGCCTTCGCGGATAATCGGGTGGCCATGCTCGTCGAGCTGCTGCATATTGGCTCGCACCTGCTGCATGTTCGCCACCAGGTTGCCGTGGGTCAGCATCGCGCCTTTGGCCACTCCGGTCGTACCACCGGTGTACTGCAGCACCGCAACGTGGTCGAGTTCCAGCGGCACCGGCTTGTGATTGTGGCGCGCGCCGTCACTCAGCAGGCTCTTGAAGGCCACCGCTTGAGGCAAGTTGTAGTCAGGCACCATTTTCTTGAGATGCTTGACCGCCGCATTCACCAGCACACCCCGAAGCGCCGGCAGCATGTCACCGATGCGCACTTCGATCAGATGTTCGATCGAGGTATCGGCCAGCACTTCCTGCACATGGTGGCCGAAGGTATTCAGGTAGACCAGTGCGCGCGCGCCGGAATCCTGGAACTGGTGGCGCATCTCCCGCGAGGTGTAGAGCGGGTTGGTATTGACCACGATGAGACCGGCGCGCAGTGCACCGAATACCGCAATGGGATACTGCAAAAGGTTGGGCATCTGAATGGCGATGCGGTCGCCGGGTTGCAGGTCGGTGTGTGTCTGAAGCCAGGCCGCGAAGGCGGCGGAGTAGCGTTCCAGATCGGCATAGCTGAGGGTGACGCCCATGTTGCTGAACGCGGGGCGGTTCGCATGGGTCTTGCAGGCGCGTTCGAAAACCTCCACCACTGAGCGATAGGCGTGGAGATCGATGTCATTGGGCACGCCAGCAGGGCGTTTGTCATTCCAGAATTCAGGCTGCATTGTTATTGGCCTCTTTACCTGAGAGTGTCTGGCCCACGCGTGGCAGGCTCTAGCGAACTTATCAGGTCGAGGTCATGGCGCAACAGTCCGAGCAGCACAAATCACTGACGTGAATCTGTCGTCACGGCGCCGGCCGCGTCCGGGCTCGGGACAAGTGCGGGACATGCCTCTAGAATGCTGCCCCAGCGCGCGTACACCGGCTGTATCGGATCGCGCGGCACGCTTCGATCCATCGGGCGCAGCATATGGCGCGCCGACCAGCCTGAGGACACTCCATGAGCACCATCAGCAACACGCCCTACGCCGACCTGGAAGTCGGCCAGCAGGCGAGCTTCGAAAAACACTTAGAGGAAAGGGACATCCAGCTGTTCGCAGCCATGTCCGGCGACCGCAACCCGGTCCATCTGGATGCCGAGTTCGCGGCCGGTACGCTGTTCAAGGAACGCATCGCCCATGGCATGTTCAGTGGCGCGCTGATCAGCGCCGCCGTGGCTTGCACCATGCCGGGCCCGGGCACCATCTATCTTGGCCAAACCATGAAATTCACCCGCCCGGTGAAGATCGGCGACACCCTGACCGTACGCCTTGAAATCCTCGAAAAAATGCCGAAGAACCGCGTGCGCATCGCCACCCGCGTGTTCAACCAGAACGATGAGCAGGTGGTCGATGGCGAAGCGGAAGTGCTCGCGCCACGCAAGCAGGAGACCGTAGAACTGAAGGAGTTGCCGCCGATCACCATCGGTTGAGCATCCCTACGTTCATCGCCTCGCCGTTCATGGACGGGGCAAATCGAGGGCGCCTGATTGGCGCCCTCTTCATTTCCAGCAACGCCTCCGTCGGCGGGCACGGGGGACAAGCAGAACGCTATTACGGCCCTGGCCTACGCCTCAAGCAGTTCCCTGGCGGAAGGATGCGTATCGGATACCCCGCGCCGACTATCGAGCGAGCAGTACAACAAGAACAACAACGGGACCCTCATCCATGCTCATTCGCTCAATCGCTTATCGGCGCCTGGCGGCGCTCGTCCTCGGCAGCTTGGCGCTAGCCATGCAGCCCGCTTCGGCTGCCCCGCTCGACCCTGGCCCCGACGAGGCCCTGCTCTACTACCAGCGCGCCGATGGCGACTACCACGGCTGGGGACCCCATCTGTGGAACACCCCCGGCTGCAACGGCAGTGCGAGTGAAACCAGCTGGGCGCAACCGCTCGCGGCAGTGGATACCGACACGCAGTACGGCGCGTTGTACCGCATTCCACTGAGCACCGATGCCGGTTGCCTGAATCTGATCATGCACAAGGGCGACGAAAAGGACCTGGGCGGTGGCGACCTGGTCTGGCGCTTCGACGAACTCGGCCGTCGTGTCTTCTCGGTCAGCGGCAACCCACAGCTGTCCAGCACGCCGCTGAGCAGCAGTGCTGTGGCGATCAAGGGCGCGCGGGCGCACTGGCTCGATCCGTTTACGCTCGCGCTGGTGGGCGGTGCGCCGGGCGCCAGCCGCGTCGAGCTGCGCTATGCAAGCGACGCCAGCATCCGCATCGACGGCGAGGCGCTTACCGTTAGTGGCGGGCAGAGCCTGGCGATGCAGCCGTCGAGCCTGCGCACTGGCATCAGGCGCCAGCACCCGCATCTGGCCGATGCCCCGGCGTACCGGATCAAAGCCGGCGCACATGACCTGCGCCGCGCCGTGATGAGCCAACTGGTGGTAATCGCCTATGACGCGGACGGCCGGGTCATCGATGCCACCGAAGTGCAGACCGCCGGCATCCTCGACATGCTGTTCGCCTACAACGGCGAGCTGGGCGCGACGCTCGATGCCAGAGGTGTGTCTTTCAAGCTCTGGGCACCGACCGCGCAGCAGGTTCGTCTGCACGTGTTCGATGCATCCAAACGGCTGCTACCCGGCTATCCGAAGCCCATGCGGGAGCGGCTCGGCGTCTGGAGCCTGGAAGGCCCGCGCTCGCTGGATCGCCAGTACTACCAGTACGAAGTCACCGCCTATCGGCCAAGCACCGGCAGAATCGAGACGACGTTGGTCAGCGATCCCTATGCCCTGAGCCTGTCGCGCAACAGCCAGTACGCCCAGGTCGTCGACCTGAACGCCGACGATCTCAAGCCCGCCGGCTGGGATGCGGTGCGTCCGCCACACCCGGAGCGCCCCGAAGCGAGCGTGATCTACGAAACACATCTGCGCGACTTCAGCGCCAGCGACACCAGCCTGCCGGCCTCGCTACGCGGTACCTACGCAGCGTTTACCCACCAGAACAGCGACGGCATGCGGCACCTGCGTGACCTGCAGAAGGCCGGGCTCACCCACGTGCAGTTGCTGCCGGTGTTCGACATTGCCACCATCGATGAAGACCCCGCACAGCGGATCAATCTGGACGACCCCTTCGCCAAGCTCTGCGACCTGTCGGACGGGGCCCGGGAGCGCTGGGCGCAGTACTGTGGCGCAGCGAGCGTTCGTCAGGTGCTAGAGGGCTTCGACCCCGCCAGCGGCCAGGCGCAATCGCTGTACGACGACCTGCGCGGCCTGGATGATTTCAACTGGGGCTACGACCCCTTCCACTTCACCGCGCCCGAGGGCAGCTACGCCAGCGACGCCGAAGGCGTGCAACGCGTCATCGAGTTCCGCCAGATGGTGCAGGCGCTCGCCGACAATGGCCTCGTTACCGTGATGGACGTGGTCTACAACCACACCAACGCTTCCGGCCTGGCCGAAAAATCCGTTCTGGACAAGGTCGTACCCGGCTACTACCACCGCCGCAACCCGACTACCGGCGCGGTGGAAACCTCGACCTGCTGCGAGAACACTGCCAGCGAACATCGCATGATGGCCAAGCTGATGATCGACTCGCTGAAGGTCTGGGCCCGCGATTACAAGATCGCCGGCTTTCGCTTCGATCTGATGGGCCACCACATGCGCGAGCAGATCGTCGATGCGTATCGCGCCGTTCGCCGCATCGATCGCGACACTTATTTCTACGGAGAAGGCTGGGAATTCGGCGAGGTTGCCGGCAACGCCCGCGGTATCAACGCCAATCAACTGAACATGGCCGGCACCGGTATCGGTACCTTCAATGATCGGCAACGTGATGCAGTACGCGGCGGCAGCCCCTTCGACAGCGGCGAGAGCATTCGCCGCAACCAGGGCTTCGCCAACGGGCTCTATCTGCGGCCCAATGAACTAAGCGGCGCCGGGGCTCAGGAAAAAGCGCAACTGCCCCACGCCGCCGACCTGATCCGCGTCGGCATCGCCGGCGGGCTACGCGATTTCCAGTTCGTCACCGCCGACGGCAGCACGCGCAAGGGCAGCGAGATCGACTACAACGGCCAGCCCGCCGGCTATACGCTGGACCCACAGGAAACCGTCAATTATGTCTCCAAGCACGACAACCAGACGCTGTGGGACAACAACCAGTACAAGCTCGCCAGCAGCCTGTCGGTTGCCGACCGGGTTCGCATGCACATGCTGGCGCTGTCGGTGCCGCTGTTCAGCCAGGGTGTGCCGTTCATTCATCTCGGCTCTGACATGCTACGATCAAAGTCCATGCAGCGCGACAGCTACGACTCGGGAGACTGGTTCAACGCGGTGGATTTCAGCTATCAGGACAACAACTGGAACAAAGGCCTGCCACGCGCTGACAAGGACGGCGACAACTGGCCGCTGGTTCGCAAGATCATCGTCGACCCACAGGCCAAACCGGGGGCCGCTGAAATCGTCGCGGCGAAGCGGCGCTTTCTGGAGCTGCTGAAAATTCGTAGTGACAGTGCACTGTTCCAGCTCGACAGCGCCCGTGAAGTGCAGCGTCGCTTGCAGTTTCACAACACTGGCCCCGAACAGCAGCCTGGCGTGATCGCCTTCAGCCTGGCCGACGGCCCGCGCGACGGCCGCGATCTGGACCGGCGCTATAGCTCGTTGATGGTAGTGATCAATGCGTCGGACCAGCGGGTTCGCCTGCCAGGCGGGGATGGCTACCAGCTGCATCCAGTGCTGAAAGGCTCAGTCGATCCGATCAGTCGCCAGGCCACGGTCATCAGTGGGGAATTCGAGGTACCGGCATTCACGACGGCCGTGTTCGTACAGCCTCAGGCACGTCGGTAAATCGCGCGCAAAAAAAAGGCGACCATAGGTCGCCTAAATGCCTTGCGTGCTCTTTGAATCTGTCGGATCAGCTCTTCTTGTGAGCATCCCGCCAGATGAAATATCCGAAACCTGCGAGGAAGGCGACCATCAGGCCGACCGTGACCACCCCTGCGAGCACCACATTATCGACAAACATGAGACCTACCTCCGACACTTGATTCGCTGTTCGATGGGTCCAAGTTAAACCGGCAACCTTCGAAAAAAATTGACCCTGATCAATGGGCGCAAAATGCTGGCGACAGGCGCACGCAACGACTGATCCAGGTCAAGAAAATAGGGGTATGCAGGGCGATTTCAGGCAGACCAGAAGGACACTTTTGAACGCACGGCACCGAATGCCGCCGTTTAATAGCGAATAGATATGAAAAAGGCAGCTGCAGCGGGGGCGTTATCGGAGGATTAGCGCTTCTTGGTCGATCGTTTGCCTTTCTTCTTCGTTTTGCCAAGCGGCAGGACCTGCTCGAAGGTCTTGCGCATGTCCTCGAGCCGCTTGTCGTTGAGGTCATGAATGCGCCGGGCGCGCTCGGCGCTGAAATCGATCAGTTTCTCGTCGGTGCTCATCAAGTCGGTCTCGGCTGGATCAGGCGGAAGGTCAAGTTGAGGCGCGGCTGCAGCACCTTGCTGGTACGCGCGATCTGATGTTGCCAATGATGCTGCGTTGCACCACTCATGACCAGCAGCGAGCCGTGGCCAAGGACAAGCGAATGCTGGATTCGTCCACCGCCCTTGCGCCGCAGGTCAAAGCGCCGCTCTGCGCCCAGACTCAGCGAAGCGACCGTCGGACAATCACCCAGCTCGGCTTCATCATCGCTGTGCCAACCCATGGCGTCGCGTCCATCGCGATACAGGTTGAGCAGCACCCCATTGAAACGCTGGCCGGTCTCCCCCTGCAATCGCTCGCGAATTCGCTGCAGCGACGGCGTCCACGCCAGCGGCTCATGCCGCAGGCCGGAATAGCGATACCCGACGCCAGGATCACCATACCAGGCAACCAGCCGCGGCACCGCGAGCAAGCGACCGTAGATTCGAATTTCGGGCTGCGTCCAGGGCGTGGCGTCGATCAGCTCTCGCAACAAGGCGTCAGCGGTTTCTCTATCGATCCAATGTGCGCGGTAGTCCAGCACAGCATCAGGCAGTTCGATCAACGACTCACGGCCCGCGTCAGCGTGGTGCATGTCAGACCTCGACATCCACCCAGAGGCCCTGGCGTGGCAGCTCGTCGAGCTCGGCCTGGTCCTGCTCCTCGGTCTCGCCTGTAGCCAGCTCTTCTGGGGTATACCCACGACGCTGCCGGCGGCGCTGCTCGTCACGCAGCATTTGCTCACTCTCCTGAGGGTGCCGCCGATCCAGGGCTACCGCGCTTTCATCGGAGCTCGGCTGCACGGGCGTTACCGGGGCGATTTCCGGGCGCGGTTTGACGGCGTCCTGCTGGGCGTTGACCGGAAATACGCCTGATGGAATGGGTGGCAGCATGCTCGTTACCCCTCTTTACCGATGAATCGGCGCGGTACCGGCCAACTTTAACAGGACCGCTACACTTCATGCGTCGAACAGTCGCCATCGGTCGTCGCTCTGATGGCAACGTTCCGTTAAGATAGCCGGCTTTTTCACAGCGGGAGGCAGCATGGCGCAGCAGTATCTACCGGGGCAACGCTGGATCAGCGACAGCGAGGCAGAACTCGGCCTCGGAACCATTCTGACCCAGGATGGACGGATGCTCACCGTGCTCTACCCTGCTACCGGCGAAACCCGCCAGTACGCCACACGCAGTGCGCCACTAACGCGAGTGCGCTTCGTGCCGGGTGACGAGATCACCCACTTCGAAGGCTGGAAGATGACGGTGCGCGAAGTCGACGACGTCGACGGCCTGCTGGTCTACCACGGTTTAACCGCGCAGAACGAAGCCCGCACGCTGCCGGAAACCGAGCTATCGAACTTCATTCAGTTCCGCCTGGCCAGCGACCGCCTGTTCGCCGGGCAGATCGACCCGCTGGGCTGGTTCAGCCTGCGCTATCACACCCTGCACCACCAGAGCGCTCAGCTGCAGTCTTCGCTGTGGGGGCTGGGTGGCGTGCGTGCGCAGCCCATCGCGCACCAGCTACACATTGCCAAGGAAGTCGCCGACCGCATCGCTCCGCGTGTACTGCTTGCCGACGAAGTGGGCCTCGGCAAGACCATTGAAGCCGGCCTGGTCATCCATCGTCAGCTGCTCTCGGGCCGCGCCAACCGGGTACTGATCCTGGTACCGGAAAACCTCCAGCACCAATGGCTGGTAGAAATGCGCCGCCGCTTTAACCTGGAAGTCGCCCTGTTCGACTCCGAGCGTTTCATCGAGAGCGATGCCAGCAACCCGTTCGAAGACACACAGCTGGCACTGGTATCGCTGGAGTGGCTCAAGGAAGACGAGCGCGCTCAAGACGCAGCCTTCGCTGCCGGCTGGGATCTGTTGGTGGTGGACGAGGCGCATCACCTTGTCTGGCATCCGGAAAACGCCAGCCCCGAATACAAGCTGGTCGAGCAACTGGCCGAAGTTATCCCCGGCGTACTGTTGCTGACCGCGACCCCAGAGCAGCTGGGCCAGGAAAGCCACTTCGCACGCCTGCGTCTGCTGGATCCGAACCGTTTTCATGATCTGGAGGCTTTCCGGGCAGAAAGCACCAGCTACCAGCCGGTGGCCCAGGCGGTGCAGGAGCTGCTTGACGAAGGGCGTCTCTCGCAGCAGGCCCACCAGACCATTCACGACTTCCTCGGCGCCGAAGGCGAAGCTCTGCTCGCCGCTGCCACCGATGGCGACATCGAGGCCAGCAGCCGCCTGATCCGCGAGCTGCTCGACCGGCACGGCACCGGCCGCCTGCTGTTCCGCAACACCCGCGCCGCCGTACAGGGCTTTCCCGAGCGCCAGCTGCATCCCTATCCACTGCCCTGCCCGGCCGAATACCTCGAACTGCCGCTGGGCGAGCATGCCGAGCTGTATCCGGAAGTGGCCTTCCAGAGCCAGCAGGACGACGGCGAAGCGAGCAATCGCTGGTGGCAGTTCGACCCACGTGTCGAGTGGCTGATCGACACGCTGAAGATGCTGAAGAAGTTCAAGGTGCTGGTCATCTGCGCCCATGCCGAGACCGCGCTGGACCTGGAAGATGCGCTGCGCGTGCGCTCGGGCATTCCAGCCACAGTGTTTCATGAAGGCATGAGCATCCTCGAGCGCGACCGCGCGGCAGCCTATTTTGCCGACGAGGAATTTGGCGCACAGGTGCTGATCTGTTCGGAGATCGGCAGTGAAGGCCGCAACTTCCAGTTCAGCCACCATCTGGTGCTGTTCGACCTGCCGGCACACCCGGATCTGCTGGAGCAGCGCATCGGCCGCCTCGACCGTATCGGTCAGCAGCACATCATCCAGCTGCACGTGCCCTATCTGGAAACCAGCCCTCAGGAACGCCTGTTCCAGTGGTATCACCAGGCGCTGAATGCCTTCCTCAATACCTGCCCAACCGGTAACGCACTGCAGCATCGGTTCGGTCCACGTTTACTGTCTCAGCTGGAAGAAGGCGACGACGAGGCCTATCAACTGCTGATCGACGAAGCCCGCGCTGAGCGTGAGCGCCTGGAAGCCGAGTTGCACAGCGGCCGTGACCGCCTGCTGGAACTCAATTCCGGTGGCGGCGAGCAAGGTAAAGCCCTGGTCGAAGCCATCGAGGAACAGGATGACCAGTTCGCCCTCCCTATCTACATGGAGCAGCTGTTCGACGCATTTGGCATCGACAGCGAGGATCACTCGGAAAACGCTCTGGTGCTGCGCCCGAGCGAAAAGATGCTGGATGCCAGCTTCCCGCTGGGTGATGACGAAGCTGTAACCATCACCTACGACCGCGAGCAGGCGCTGGTTCGTGAAGACATGCAATTTCTCACCTGGGAACATCCCATGGTGCAAGGGGGTATGGACCTCGTGTTGTCCGGCTCCATGGGCAACACCGCCGTGGCGCTGATCAAGAACAAGGCCCTCAAGCCGGGCACCGTCCTGCTGGAGTTACTGTTTGTCAGTGAAGTGGTTGCGCCTCGCGCACTGCAGCTGAGTCGCTTCCTGCCGCCGTTGGCGCTGCGTTGCCTGCTTGACGGCAATGGCAACGATCTGGCATCGAAGGTGGCGTTCGACACCCTGAACGATCAGCTGGAAAGCGTACCGCGGGCCAGTGCCAACAAGTTCGTCCAAGCTCAGCGCGACGTACTGGCGACGCAGATCGTGGCCGCCGAAGCCAAGATCGCGCCGCGCCACACCGAGCGCGTCGCCGAGGCGCAGCGCAAGCTCAGAGCAGGTCTGGATGAAGAGCTCGCCCGGCTGGTGGCCTTGCAAGCGGTCAATCCGAGCGTGCGCGACAGCGAGATCGAAGCCTTGCGCCAGCAGCGTGAAGACGGCCTGGCAGCGCTGGACAAGGCTGCACTGCGGTTGGAGGCAATCCGGGTGTTGGTCGCCGGTTGAGTCGGTACCGCCGCGCCCTGGTGTCCTGAAGGCGGGTTGAAACCCACCTTCAGGGACTGTGAGCAAGTCGAGGCGTCGGGCGACTAAGCCTGCTCTTTGCGGGCGATTCGCCAGTACGCACCCACACGGGCCGCCCGCGCTTTTGGCGGCTCGGCATACAGCCGGCTGCCAAGGTGCAATGCGCGCTGCTGCAACTGAGCGCGACGTTGCTCGATACAGCGTTGCAACAGGTCCCGCGTTTCTGGCGCGCCAAACAGGTCGGGGGCGCGCTGCATCAATTGCGTCATCATCGCCAGGTCATGGTCATCACCCAGGGCGTCAGCTACCTGTTTGAGTTGCTCGGCTCGGCTTTCCAGCGCATCCGGCCAGCACGGAGACAGCAGCTGACAGTGGTACCAATGATCCTTCACACGCTTGCGCCACTCGTGGAGCAGCTCGTCCGAGTCTTCCTTCTGAGCCCGAGCGAGATCCCGCACACCATCGGTGTAGGTCCGCCGAAACCCGTCGGCGAGCAACCCGAAGCCCTTGCCGGGCAATTGCCAATGTTTCACGTCCTGAGTCAGCGAGCGCAGTTCGCCAAGCACCTGCGTCACCTCGACATCGAAGCCGGTGTGCGCCTCGCCATCCGGTGCGGCGCGCTGCTGCAACTGCAGACGGATCTGGCGAAATGGATCGCTGACAAACAACGGCTGATCGGTGCGCGCCAAGGCGTCCCAGCTTTCCAGCATGGCTGCGGCATCGCGCGACTCTGCCAGGCGTCGCCCGGCGTCCCGCAGGCGGCGATTGTCGACCTTGAAGCGCGTGCCCAAGGGTTCACGCACGAGCCGCAGCAGCGCGCGCAGCTCCTTGAAACGCTTGCGCGCCTGGTGAACGCCCTCGGCGCGCTCGGCTGGCGCAACGCAAAGCGCCTGGATCGCCTTGTTGATGCGTCCCAGCGCGGCTTTGCGTACCTCTTTGGCAGCGTTGCGCGCAGGGCGTATTCGATAGGCCATTAGCGTTTTCCTCAATGAGACGCTCCGCAGGAGCACCTGTGTTGAGACCCGCGCACCGAGCCGGGCGTTGACCCGGCAATGTGAAGATTTGTGTCAGCGCCGTCGAGATCTCCCGCCTCAACCGTAGCGCTTGCGCGCCTCGATGGCCAACCCGCTACCGATGCTGCCGAAGCGATTGCCCTCCACGTGGCGTGCCCGCGGCAGCAGACCGGCGACGCTCTCGCGCAGCGCCGGAATGGCACTCGAGCCGCCAGTGAAGAACACCGTATCGACCTCATCATGGCGCACCCCGGCATCCGCCAGCAGCTGGCCAATACTGCCGCCGATGCGGTCGAGCAATGGCGCGATGGCGCTTTCGAATCCCTGACGGGTCAGCTCGACCCGTAGCGCCGGTTCGATACGTTCGAAATCGATGGCGAAATATTGCTGCTCCGTCAGCTCGATCTTGCTCTGCTCGACTTGCATCGCCAGCCAGTGTCCGGCGCGCTGGTCGATCAGGCGGAACAGACGATCGATACCAGTGGGGTCGACGATGTCGTAGCGCATGCTCTGCAACGCGCGTTGCGACGCGGGTGCGTAAACCGCATTGATGGTGTGCCACGTGGCCAGGTTCAGGTGGGTGCTGGTGGGCATCGGCGCATCGCTTTTCATCCGACTGCCATAGCCGAACAGCGGCATCACGCCGTGCAGGCTGAGCTGCTTGTCGAAATCGGTGCCGCCGATATGCACGCCACCCGTGGCCAGAATGTCCGCCTGACGATCAGCGACAGCCCGCCGCTCCGGCGAGAGCCGCACCAGCGAGAAGTCCGACGTACCGCCACCGATATCGACGATCAAAACGCGCTCTTCGCGCTCGATACGCGACTCGTAATCGAAGGCCGCGGCGATCGGTTCGTATTGGAAAGACACATCGCGGAAACCGATCTTGCGCGCCGCTGCGGCCAGGGTGTCCGCCGCTTCTCGATCGGCCTGCGGGTCGTCATCGACAAAAAACACAGGGCGCCCCAGCACGACCTCCTCGAATGGCCGGCCCGCAGCCGTTTCGGCGCGCTGCTTGAGGGTGCCGAGGAACAGGCCGAGGATTTCCTTGAATGGCATGGAACTGCCGAGCACCGTGGTTTCGCTTTTCAGCAACTTGGAGCCGAGCAAGCTCTTGAGCGACCGCATCAGGCGGCCTTCGTAACCCTCCAGATATTCGTTCAGCGCCAGCCGGCCGTAGACAGGACGGCGCTCTTCGAGATTGAAGAACACCACCGAAGGCAAGGTCGGTTGCTCGCCTTCGAGAGCAATCAGCGGATCGACGTCAGGCCGCCACCAGCCAACCGTGGAGTTGGAAGTGCCGAAGTCGATGCCGCAGGCGCGGGCAGGTAAGGCGTTGAGCATGGCGGATTCCACGGCTACGGAAAAAACGGCCGCGCAGTGTAAAGGAGGCTGCCCGTGGATGCAGGTCTATCGTCGACCACTAGGCCGATGGATTTTGCAGACGTAAAAAAATGCCCGGCCATTGCTGGTCCGGGCACAAACCCCATAACGCAACGCCGTGTCAGGCAGGTACTGCTTCCGCTCCGGGCGCATCTGCAGCCATCCCCGCAGTCATGCGCTTGGCATCGGCGCAGAAGGTCCGCGATGCCATGAACAGGAACACCATGGTCAACAGCAGCGAGCCCGGGATCAGGTACATCGCCCCGTGCAATCCTTCGGCTCGGAATGCCTCGGCCATTTCGCTAGCACCGGCGGCAAGCATCGCGGCTTCGGCAAAGTGATCCGAGAGCAGGCCTACCACGACCGTCCCCATGCCGCCGCCGAGCAGGTAAAGGCCGGCGAAGAACAGCGCCATAGCGGTGGCCCGCAGGCGCGGCTCGACCACATCCTGGATCGCGGTATAGACGCAGGTGTAGAAGTTGTACGAGAACAACCAGCCGATGCTGAATACCGCGACGAACACGCCGGCCTCGATACGCCCGGCCAGTAGCGCGTAGCCGGTCGCGATGGTGGCGATCAGCATACTCACAGCGGCGAAAATCAAGCGACCGCGAGCGAAGCGCTGATGAATTCGGTCGGCGACCCAACCGCCCAGCGTCAGCCCGACCAGGCCAGTCAGGCCGACGATGACGCCAGTGGCGACCGAGGCTTCTACCAGCGGCATGCCGTGGTAACGCATCAGCAGCGGCACCATGAACGCGTTGCAGGCATAGGTTGCGAAGTTGAACGCCAGCCCGGCCATCACCAGCCACCAAAAGGTGCGAATCGACAACACCTTGCGCATCGGCTGCTTCACCGGCTCCTGCGAAACCTTGACGGTCTCGGCGGCGCCGCGCGATGGCTCCTTGATCATGAAGATGAACAGCGCCAGCACCAGCCCGGGTACCGCGGCGATGAAGAAAGGTGCACGCCAGCTGCCGAACGCCTCGACCATCGAGCCAATGGTAAAGAACGCCAGTAGCAACCCCAGCGGCAGCCCCAGCATGAAAATACCCATCGCCCGAGAGCGTTTGTGTGCCGGGAACAGATCACCGATCAGCGAGTTGGCTGCCGGCGCATAGCTTGCCTCACCGATGCCGATGCCCATGCGCACCAGCAGGAAGCTCCAGAAGTTCCAGGCCAGCCCATTCACAGCCGTGAGGCCACTCCAGGCGGTGAGCCCCCAGCCCATGATCTTGCGCCGCGAGCCGAGGTCAGCCATGCGCCCCAACGGCAAGCCGGCAATGGCATAGACGATGGTGAATGCGGTGCCGATCAAGCCGAGCTGGAAGTCATTGAGATTCCACTCCAACCGGATCGGCTCGGCGATGATCGCCGGAATGGTGCGATCGAAGAAGTTGAACAGGTTCGCCAGGAACAGCAGAAACAGCACGCGCCAGGCGTTGGATGCTTGGGTGGAAGGCTGCATGACGTCGGTCTCGAATTGTTCTTATATTGCCGGCCGCAGACCAGCCGGGACTCGAGACTGACTCTAGAGTCTGCGCCAGTTCCTGTCTCCGAACATCAACCTCGCTTATGCCGCGCGATGGCTCAGCAATCGCGCCACTCGGCCAGCCAGCCAAGACTGGCGCCGGAGCCCTGCTCACCCGGCTTGTACTCGGCACTCAGCCAGCCTTGGTAGCCGCTGGCCTGCAAGGCGTGCAGCGCAGCGGCGAAGTCCACATAACCTGTGCCAGGCGCGCCGCGGCCTGGGCAATCGGCGAATTGCACATGGCCGATTCGATCACCCAGCTGCGCAATGCAGCCCAGCAGATCCAGCTGCTGACGGGCCATATGATAGAAATCCAGTTGCGCCAAGCAGTTGGGGTGCTCGACCCGCTCCAGCAGCGCCCTGAGGTCTTCCGCGGTGTTGATCAGAAAGCCCGGCATATCCAGCGGGTTGATCGCTTCGCAGAGCACGCGAATGCCGAGCATGTCGAAGGCATCGGCAGTTTTCCAAAGATTACGTTCGAGGGTTGCCAGCGCCAGCTCGCGCTCAACGCCCTCGGCCAGCCGTCCTGGCAGTACGTTGACGCTCGCTGGGCGGGCCATCAGCGCGTAGGTCAGGGCCTCCTGCAACGCGATGTCGAACGCCTCCTGACGCTCGGGTACCGCGGCCAGCCCAGGCCCACCCTGCAGCAGATCGCCGGCCGGCAGGTTGATCAACACGAGTGGCACGCCGGCCCGCTCCAGCAGTTCTTTCAGGCGAATGGCCGGCAGCTCGTAGGGAAACTGAATTTCCACACCATCGAAGCCAGCCGTGCGCGCGGCGAGAATCCGTTCGGCAAGCGGAAGCTCGGTGAACAGGAGCGACAGATTGGCAGCGATCCTCATTGGCCGCCCTCCCGGTACATCTGCACCAGCGTGGCAGGATCGCACTCCAGGTTGCCCTGGCTGCCATGCAATCGCATCAGTTGCGCGGCAAGACCGCTCAAAGGCGTGGCCGAACCCTGCTCGCGGGACAGCTTCACGGCGGTGTCCAGATCCTTTAGCAGCGTCCGCACATGCCACTTCACCGGCTCGAATTCGCTCGCCGCCATCTGCGGGGCGAGGATCTGCAGTGGCTTGGAATCGGCGAACCCACCGGCCAATGCCGGCGCCAGCAGGCCGGCATCGACACCGGCGCGCTCGGCAAGCGCGACCACTTCAGCGATCACCAGCGCATTGCAGGCCACGATCATCTGATTGCAGACCTTGGTTACCTGCCCAGCGCCAACGTCTCCCATGTGGGTAACGCGCTGTCCCAGGTTCATCAGCACCGGACGCACCCGCTCGACATCCTCGACTCGACCGCCAGCCATGATTACCAGACTGCCCGCCTCCGCACCGGGAGTACCGCCGGATACTGGGGCATCGACCCAGCGCATGCCGCTGCGAAATTCCAGCTCGGCGGCCATGTCGCGGGTTGCCGTCGGCTCCAGGCTGGAGTGATCGACCAAGAGCTTGCCGGCTTTACCACCTTCGGCAATTCCGCCCTTGCCAAAAAGCACCGCACGCACGGCGGCAGTATCGGCCAGGCATAGCAGCACAATGTCCGCCTCAGCGCAGAGCTCGGCGGGCGTTGCCACCGCTTTGGCACCCTGCTCAACCAGCGGCTGGCACTTCTCGGGCGAGCGATTCCACACCACCAAGCGATACCCTGCTGCCAGGAGGCGGCGGCACATCGGCAACCCCATCAGGCCGATACCGGCGAAGGCAAGAGTTGGCAGATCGGTCATGGACGGCTCCTCGGTGAACGGTGTTGCAATTCTAGCGCTGGGCCGCGGCTTACAGCCATGAATAGCACTGAAGTGCCCCGCGCTGTCGCTGGCGCGCAGCCTAATGTCACAATGTCATCAGTGATCAACCCAGCAAATTGCCCGATCAACCGGAACGATCCGTCCTAAAGCGCCTCTGAATGAGGCCCCGAGGTTTCACCTCGCGCAAACCTATCGCTCAACGCACTCCACGCTCGGCAAAGCGCGTGCATCAAAAGACATCGCAGGAAACAAGCAATGGACTTAATTCAGATCATCGTCCTGGCCATCGTGCAGGGGCTTACCGAGTTCTTGCCGGTATCGAGCTCGGCCCATCTGATTCTTTTCCCGCACCTCGCAGGGTGGGAAGACCAGGGACTGGCATTCGACGTCGCCGTACACCTAGGCACTCTGGTCGCTGTGGTTTGGTACTTCCGCCAGGAAGTGTTCAGCATGACCCGCGACTGGTTCGCGTCCGTGTCGCGCCGTCAGCGAGTAGGCGACAGCCGGCTGGCCTGGGCGGTGATTCTTGGAACGATCCCCGCCGGTATCGCCGGCCTGCTGTTCAAGGACTTCATCGAAGTACAGCTGCGCTCGCCACTGGTGATCGCCTGGGCGACCATTGGCTTCGGTTTGCTGCTGTGGTGGTCGGACGTGGTCGGCCGGCGCACTGCGCAACCGCGCGATGAGCACAGCCTGACCTGGAAGGACATTCTGCTGATCGGCTGCGCCCAGGCGCTGGCATTGATCCCTGGCACGTCCCGCTCGGGCGTAACCATGACTGCCGGCTTGCTGTTGGGGCTTTCGCGCTCGGGTGCCGCGCGCTTTTCCTTTCTGCTGTCGATTCCGATCATCGTGCTCGCCAGCGCGCTGAGCACACTCGATCTCATAGAAGGTGGCGCAGCCGTAGACTGGACGGCAATGGGGTTGGGTGTGGTGCTGTCGGCAGTAAGCGCCTACCTGTGCATCCACATTTTCCTGAAACTGTTGGAACGCGTCGGCATGCTGCCGTTCGTGATTTACCGAGTGATCCTCGGTGTCGTACTGCTGGTTCTGTTCAGCGGCGCCTGAGCCAGCCGAGCGGCATGAAGAGCTGCCGCGGTATGCGACCCAGTCGCGCCGCGGCTCTTGATATCCAAATGCGCCAGCGGAGGCGGATCAGCCCTGGGGCAGATCGATGAGTAACGGACCGAGCAACACCGCCGCGATGCGAGCCTCGGCGAACATCTTCTTGGTCAGCGGCACACCAATCGTCTCCGTGCCTGCAACAGGTTGCGCTTGAATCTTGGCGACCTCTCTGAACGAATGTCCATCCGCCCATACCACGGTCGACCGGCGCCTCTCATTACCCTTCACATTCATTCCCTTCGCTGCACGGGGTGGCACATTGCTAATATTCGGCCACTACAGGGTTGTTAGGTCTTGCGCCCGAAAAAAGTTCGTCGTGTTGCAAGATATTTCTGAATAATTTCATGTTTCGTTTCAGGTAGCGACACCGCTCACCTTTCGCTTGGCGTTCGACACTCCCCCGGCTCTATAATCCGCGCGCTTTTTCCGCTATTGAACCGGAGAACCCTCAATGCTGAAGCGCTCCCTGGCAGCCGTCGCCGGCCTTGCCCTGTCCCTGTCTATTGCTACTACTCACGCCGCCGAAACCCTGCGGGTTTCTGCCATCCCCGACGAAGCCCCGACCGAGCTGATTCGCAAGTTCAAGCCCCTGGGTGAGTACCTGGAACAACAGCTGGGCATGCCGGTGAAATTCACCCCGGTATCGGACTACGCCGCCGTCGTAGAATCCCTGGCCTCTGATCGCCTCGATCTCGCCTGGCTGGGTGGTTTCACCTTTGTGCAGACGCGCCTGAAGACCGGCGATGCAATCCCCCTGGTACAGCGCGAGCAGGATGAAAAGTTCACCAGCAAATTCATTACCGCTGATCCCGAAGTGAAGTCGCTGGCGGACCTGAAGGGCAAGACCTTCGCTTTCGGCTCCGTGTCTTCGACCTCCGGCAGCCTGATGCCGCGTTACTTCATGCTCAAGGATGGCATCGAGCCGGAGAAATTCTTCAAGCGCATCGCTTACTCCGGCGCCCACGACGCTACCGCCGCCTGGGTCGAAGCCGGCAAGGCCGATGCCGGCGTGCTCAACGCTTCGGTGTGGGACAAGCTGGTCGCAGCGGGCAAGATCAATACCGACAAGGTTCGCGTCATCTCCACCACCCCACCCTATTACGATTACAACTGGACGGTGCGCGGCAACCTTGATCCAGCGCTGGTCGAGAAGATCAAGGCGGCGTTCCTGGCGCTTGACCCGGCTAACCCGGAGCACAAGGCAATCCTCGACCTACAGGCCGCCAGCCGCTTCATCGAGACTAAGCCGGAGAACTACGAAGGCATCGAGGAAGCCGCACGCGCCGCCGGACTGTTGAAGTGACGCTACGTATTCATCACCCATGAGCACGTTACAAGCGTCCCCTGCTGCGGGCGGTATTAGCGAACGCAGGCCGGCGCTGAGGCTGAGCGGCGTGGGCCACACCCACGCTGGCGGCCAAAGCGCCCTGCGCGAGATCGATCTGCAAGTCGCGCAGGGCGAGCGCGTCGCCATCATCGGGCCGTCGGGGGCTGGCAAAACCACATTGCTGCGCCTGCTGGCCACGGCGCTCAAGCCGGACCTGGGCGAGCTCGAAGTGCTCGGCAGGCGTCCATGGACGCTTGCTGCTGGCGCCCGTCAAAGGCTGCGTGCCGACATCGGCCTCATTCACCAGGCGCCCCCTTTGCCACCCCGGCAACGGGTGGTCACCGCGGTACTGGCCGGGCAACTTGGTCACTGGTCGCTGCCCAAAAGCCTGCTCAGCCTGATCTATCCACTGGACATTCAGGGCGCCGCCGATGCGCTTGGACGCCTGGATCTGGCTGAAAAGCTATACATGCGCTGCGATCAGCTTTCGGGCGGGCAGCTGCAGCGTGTTGGAATCACCCGTGTGCTCTATCAGTCACCGCAGCTGATTCTCGCCGACGAACCGGTCTCCGCCATGGACCCGGTGCTCGCCAGCCATACCCTAGGTGTGCTCACCCGCGAAGCCGAGCGCCGTAACGCCACGCTGCTGGCCAGCCTGCATGCGGTGGAGCTGGCGCTGGAGCACTTCCCGCGGATTGTCGGTGTACGCGACGGGCGCATCCTGTTCGACAAGCCCGCCCCAGAGGTCGGGCCGGACGAACTGGCCGCGCTGTACGCCAACGAGCAGCTCGAGCATGTTCCCACGTTGCCCGCCACGCCAACTCCGCAACTGAACATTCCTCGATGCTGAACCCCGCGCTAGCCCGCCGCGACCCTGCCGCTGCTTCGCGCCTGATGCTGACTCTGCTGGCCGTGGCGCTGCTGTGGCCTGGGCTGAAACTGAGTGAGCTGGATCTGGGCGTGCTGTTCGATGGCAGTAATGCCGACACCATGGGCACCTTTCTCTCAGCGTTCTGGCCGCCAGAGCACAGTGCCGAGTTTCTCGGTCTGCTCTGGCAGGCGACGCTGGAAACATTGGCCATTGCCACCGCTGGCATGACGCTGGCCTTGGCGGTCGCTATCCCCTGTGCCCTGCTCGCTACCCGCGCACTGTCACTTTCAGCACTCAGCCGTGACGGTCGTCCGGCCTGGTGGGCGCAAGTGTTTCGCTGGCCGGTGCGCGGGCTGCTGATCCTGTTGCGCAGCATCCCGGAGATCGTCTGGGCATTGCTCTTCGTGCGTGCTGTGGGCCTTGGACCGACCGCAGGCGTGCTGGCCATCGCCATCACCTATGCGGGCATGCTCGGCAAGGTCTACGCGGAAATTTTCGAATCGGTCGACCCGCTGCCGGCCCGTGCACTACTAGGTGCCGGCGCATCACGGCTGCAGGCCTTTTTCTACGGTGTGTTGCCACAGGCCACAGGCGAGATGCTGTCCTACACCGTTTACCGCTGGGAATGCGCAATCCGTGCGTCGGTGGTCATGGGTTTCGTCGGCGCCGGCGGTCTGGGCCAGCAAATGGACCTGTCGATGCGCATGTTCGCCGGCGGTGAAGTTGCCAGCATGCTGCTGACATTCCTCCTCCTAGTGCTGCTGGCCGACCTGCTCAGCCGACTGCTGCGCTGGAGGTTCGCATGAAGCTGCTGTCGCGCCTGCTGATCCCGCTCGGGCTGGTCGCATCAGTGATAGCGGCCTTCACATTCCTGCAGCTGGAAAGCGCCGCCCTGCTCAGCCGCGACGGCCTCGGACAGATGGCCGCGTACGCCTCAGGCTTCATGTCGCTGGACCTGTCGCCAGCACATCTGCAAGCCATTGGCCTCGGCACACTGGAAACACTGGCCATGTCGGCCATCGGCACCTTACTCGCCGCGCTGGCAGGCTTGCTCCTCGCACTTCCGGCCGCAGGGCGGTTCGGTCTGCTGCCGCAAGCGGCATCGCGCCTGCTGCTCAATGCACTGCGGGCGATACCGGAACTGGTATGGGCGGCGCTGATGGTGCTGGCCGCAGGACTCGGCCCGAATGCCGGAACCCTGGCCCTGGCCCTGCATACCGCAGGCGTACTGGGGCGCCTGTTCGCCGAAGCGCTGGAAAACACCCCAACGCAGCCGGGCGATGCCCTGCGCATGGCCGGTAGTGGGCGCATCGCCGCCTTCTGCTACGGCACGCTGCCCTCGCTGTGGCCGCAACTGGTGGCATACACGCTATACCGCTGGGAGAACAACATCCGCATGGCCAGCGTGCTGGGCTTTGTGGGGGCCGGCGGTCTGGGGCAAATGCTGTATATGAGCCTGAGCCTGTTTCAGGAAGCCCAGGCTGCGACGGTCATCCTCGCCATGCTGTTGATGGTGCTGGCAGTGGACAGTCTGAGCGCCTGGGCGCGGCAACGCTGGGTGCGCAGCTGAGCCCAGCGAGCCGGGGGCGCTACGCCCCGTTTCAGTGCACGACTGCCTGGTGACCGCGCTCCTGCACCAGTACCCAGGGCGCAACAACCACGGCCCAAAGGTCCGGATCGCGTTCCAACCAATCCTGCGCCTGGTCGGCGTGCATCTTCGACAACTGCCCACCGTTCATCCAGGCCGCTACCTTGGTTCGATCATCCTCGGCGACGGCCAGTGCGACCTCCACTAGATCGGCATCGCCGGCAACCTGCAGCAGCGCGCCACGAGCAAAGAAGGGCTCCAGTTCCTGCCAGGTAATCGCTGCTGTTTCGCCCAGCAGCTTGGCATAAAGAGTGCTTGCGTCGTCGGCCATGGGACTCACCAGAAACGAAAAAGGGCGCAATGATACCCGCGCCCAGATTCCCATCAAACGGTTGAATCTGCCGGCTGTGCAAACGGAGAAGACACTTCTACACTGTGCCGGTACAGTTGCCGGAGCGTTTCGGGATGTTCGCCTCTTAACGGCACTCCGGCCCGCATGATTCAAACAATAACGAGCAAGTGGAGCACTTATGAAGACCAAGCAGCGTCTTTCGAAAATTTTCCTGGCAATGGCACTGACCGGCGCAGCCAGCTACACCATGGCCGCCGATACCATCCGCATTGGATTGGCAGGGCCGGTAACAGGACCGGTGGCGCAGTACGGGGACATGCAGTTCATCGGGGCCGAAATGGCCATCGAGCAGATCAACAAGGCCGGCGGGGTGAACGGCCAGAAGCTGCAAGGTGTGCGCTACGACGACGCTTGCGATCCGAAGCAGGCCGTGGCGGTGGCCAACAAGATCGTCAACGACAACGTCAAGTTCGTCGTCGGCCATCTCTGCTCAAGCTCCACTCAGCCGGCGTCCGACATCTATGAAGACGAAGGCATCCTGATGATCACCGCGGCCTCCACCAGCCCGGACATCACCTCCCGCGGCTATGAGCTGATCTTCCGCACCATCGGCCTGGACAGCCTGCAAGGCCCGACGGCCGGCAACTTCATTGCCGACCACGTCAAGCCGAAGAACGTCGCGGTTATCCACGACAAGCAGCAGTACGGTGAAGGCATCGCCACGGCGGTCAAGCAGACGCTGGAAGGCAAGAACATCAAGGTCAGCCTGTTCGAAGGCATCAATGCCGGCGACAAGGACTTCTCCTCGCTGATCGCCAAGCTCAAGCGTGAAGGTGTGGACTTCATCTACTACGGCGGCTACCACCCGGAACTGGGACTGCTGCTGCGTCAGTCCAAAGAGAAAGGGCTGAACGTGCGCTTCATGGGCCCGGAAGGCGTCGGCAACTCGGAAATCTCGGCCATCGCCGGGCCAGCCTCCGAAGGCATGTACGTCACACTGCCCAAGTCGTTCGACCAGGACCCGCGTAACAAGGAACTGGTTGACGGCTTCAAGGCGAAGAAGCAGGACCCGAGCGGTCCGTTCGTATTCCCGGCCTACGCCGCGGTACAGGTCATCGCCGAAGGCATCGAAAAAGCCGGCAGCACCGAAACCGACAAGGTAGCCGAGGCGCTGCGCAGCAATACCTTCGACACCCCGACCGGCATGCTCTCGTTCGACGAAAAAGGCGATTTGAAAGACTTCAACTTCGTCGTCTACGAATGGCACCAGGACGGCACCAAGACCGAAGCCAAGTAATTTCCATCAGCCTCGCAAAGCCCACACTCGCTTGTGGGCTTTGTTTTAGCGGGCGGCCCTGCCAAAAGCATCGGGCCGCCTTGCCATACCTGTAATCCGACGAGCGGCCTGAACAGCAGACCCGCCTCGAACCGGTGCCGTGCGTGATCCGCAGGGCGCCGTACCGCAGTGGCACCGCGCCAAAGCGTGCGGTGTGTTCGACGTGGGCAGCGCAGCCAAACCGGAACGGAATTGCAGGGACTTCGGGAGCGCAGTGATGCCTGACCTTTACCACTACTTACAACAGCTGATCAACGGGCTGACCGTTGGCAGCACCTACGCGCTGATCGCCATCGGTTACACGATGGTTTACGGCATCATCGGCATGATCAACTTCGCCCATGGCGAGGTGTACATGATCGGCTCGTATGTCACCTTCATCGCGATTGTCGGCCTGTCCATGATGGGCCTGGACGCGCTGCCAATCCTGATGATCGGCGCGTTCGTCGCTGCCATGATCGTCACCAGCGCCTACGGCTACAGCATCGAACGGGTCGCCTACCGTCCGCTTCGCGGCAGTAACCGGCTGATTCCGCTGATCTCTGCGATCGGCATGTCGATTTTCCTGCAGAACGTCGTGCTGCTGGCCCAGGACTCCAAGGACAAGGCGATCCCCAACCTGATGCCAGGCAATCTGGTCATCGGCGAGAGCGCCATGAACGGCGTGGTGATCTCCTACATGCAGATCCTGATCTTCGTGGTCACCTTCGTCGCCATGTACGGGCTGACGATGTTCATCTCCCGGTCACGCCTGGGTCGCGCCTGCCGCGCCTGCGCCGAAGACCTGAAGATGGCCAACCTGCTGGGCATCAACACCAACAGCATCATCGCCCTGACCTTCGTCATCGGCGCTGCACTGGCAGCCGTCGCGGCGGTGCTGATCAGCATGCAGTACGGGGTGATCAACCCGCACATCGGCTTCCTTGCCGGCATCAAGGCTTTCACCGCGGCAGTGCTAGGCGGTATCGGCAGCATTCCGGGCGCCATGCTCGGCGGGCTGGTACTTGGCGTGGCCGAAGCTTTTGGTGCGGACATCTTCGGCGACCAGTACAAGGACGTCGTGGCCTTCAGCTTGCTGATCCTCGTGCTGCTGTTCCGCCCTACCGGCATCCTCGGTCGTCCGGAGGTGGAAAAGGTATGAGGGGCAATCTCCGTATAGCCTTCTTCAGCGCCCTACTGGTCATCGCCGTGGCGGTGCCGGTGTTCGGCTTGAAGCTCACCACCGTCGGCATCCGCGTCGAAGTTCATGGCGCCGAGATCGGTACTTTCTGGATCATCGCCGCCTGCGCCGTGGCCATGTTCGTCTGGCAGCTGTTCCGCACGCACCTGGCCGCCGGCTGGGCTGCGAGCCCCAACCTGCCAACCGTGCCTGCCGGCGCCGGCAATTTCCTCACGCTACCCTCGACCCAGCGCTGGATCATCCTGGCACTGGTGATGGTTGCACTGGTGTGGCCGTTCTATGGATCACGCGGTGCCGTGGATATCGCTACGCTGATTCTGATCTACGTGATGCTCGGCCTCGGGCTGAACATCGTCGTGGGCCTGGCCGGCCTGCTGGATCTGGGTTACGTCGGCTTCTACGCCGTGGGCGCCTACACCTACGCATTGCTCTCGCACTACTACGGGGTCGGTTTCTGGACCGCTCTGCCCATCGCGGGTGCGATGGCAGCGCTGTTCGGCTTCCTGCTGGGCTTTCCGGTGTTGCGCTTGCGTGGTGACTACCTGGCCATCGTGACCCTCGGCTTCGGCGAGATCATCCGCATCCTGCTGCGCAACATGACCAGTGTCACCGGCGGCCCGAACGGCATCAGCGGTATCGACAAACCGACCCTGTTCGGCCTGTCGTTCGACCGCCGTGCTGCCGAGGGCATGCAAACGTTCCACGAGTACTTCGGCGTGGCCTACAACTCGGTGAACAAGGTGATTTTCCTCTACCTGATCGCCCTGCTGCTGGTGCTGCTGACCCTGTTCGTGATCAACCGGCTGCTGCGCATGCCGATCGGTCGCGCCTGGGAGGCCCTGCGCGAAGACGAGATCGCCTGCCGCGCGCTGGGCATGAACCCTACCGTGATCAAGCTTTCGGCGTTTACCCTCGGCGCGACCTTCGCCGGTTTCGCCGGCAGCTTCTTCGCCGCGCGTCAGGGGCTGGTATCGCCGGAATCCTTCACCTTCATCGAGTCGGCGATCATCCTCGCCATCGTGGTGCTGGGTGGCATGGGCTCGCAGCTTGGGGTAATCCTCGCGGCGATCGTGATGATCCTGCTGCCCGAGCTGATGCGCGAATTCAGCGAATACCGCATGTTGATGTTCGGTGCGCTGATGGTGCTGATGATGATCTGGCGTCCACAAGGCCTGCTGCCGATGCAACGCCCGCACTTGGAGTTGAAGCAATGAGCCGCCCGATTCTAGAAGTACGCGGCCTGATGATGCGCTTCGGCGGCCTGTTGGCTGTCAACGACGTAGGGCTGACGGTACACGACAAACAAGTGGTCTCAATGATCGGCCCGAACGGTGCCGGCAAGACCACGGTGTTCAACTGCCTGACCGGCTTCTATCAGCCGACCGCCGGGGAAATCCTCCTCGACGGTACGCCGATTCACGGCTTGCCCGGCCATAAGATCGCTCGCCAGGGCGTAGTGCGCACCTTCCAGAATGTCCGTTTGTTCAAGGACATGACGGCGGTGGAAAACCTCCTGGTGGCGCAGCATCGTCATCTGAACACCAACTTCCTCGCCGGTCTTCTGAAGACACCGGCATTTCGCAAGAGCGAGCGCGCAGCAATGGACTTCGCCGCGCACTGGCTGGAGCAGGTTAATCTGACCGACGTTGCCAACCGTCCGGCAGGCACCCTCGCCTACGGCCAGCAGCGCCGTCTGGAGATTGCCCGCTGCATGATGACGCGCCCGCGCATCCTCATGCTCGACGAACCGGCAGCCGGTCTGAACCCCAAGGAAACCGAGGATCTCAAGGCGCTGATCGCCATGCTGCGCGACGAACATGGCGTCACCGTGTTGCTGATCGAGCATGACATGAAGCTGGTCATGAGCATTTCCGACCACATCTACGTGATCAACCAGGGCACGCCGCTGGCCGATGGTTCGCCCGAACAGGTGCGCAACAACCCGGACGTGATCAAAGCCTACCTGGGGGAGGCGTAAGCATGCTGACTTTCGAAAACGTCTCGACCTTCTACGGCAAGATCCAGGCCCTGCACGATATCAACGTGCAGGTGGAACAAGGCGAAATCGTCACCCTGATCGGCGCCAACGGTGCCGGCAAATCGACCTTGCTGATGACCCTCTGCGGCTCACCGCAGGCATCCAGTGGCAGCATTCGCTTCCAGGGTGAAGAGCTGGTTGGCAAACAAACCTGCGACATCATGCGCAAGGCCATCGCCGTGGTTCCCGAGGGCCGGCGGATCTTCGCCCGCTTGACCGTGGAGGAAAATCTCTCCATGGGCGGGTTCTTCACCGGCAAGACGGACTTCCAGGAGCAGCTGGACAAAGTGCTCGGACTGTTCCCGAGGCTAAAGGAACGCTACCAGCAACGCGGCGGCACCATGTCCGGCGGCGAACAACAGATGCTCGCCATCGCCCGCGCGCTGATGAGCAAACCCAAGCTGCTGCTGCTCGACGAGCCATCGCTGGGCCTGGCGCCAATCATCATCCAGCAGATCTTCGAGATCATCGAACAGCTGCGCGAGGATGGCGTGACGGTGTTCCTGGTCGAGCAGAACGCCAACCAGGCGCTCAAGCTTGCCGACCGCGGTTACGTGCTGGAAAACGGTCACATCGTCATGCAGGGCAGCGGTCACGACCTGCTGACCGATCCAAAGGTACGTGACGCCTACCTGGGCGGATGACACCCCTGCCACGCCCGACGAACAAGCCCTGCCATCCGGCGGGGCTTTTTCGTTTTATACGTACCTTCGCGCGGTCAGAAGAACCCAGGCGCTGCGCGCGCAGTCGAAGAACCGCTATTCTTCTTCGCCCCTTTGCCACATAACGACATCAAGGAGATCTCAAGATGCGCCACTGCCTGTTCGGCCTGCTCATGGTTGCCAGCGTCACTGCGAATGCCGAGATTCAGACGCAGGAAATTCCCTACACCGCTGCCGATGGCACCGAGATGATCGGCTATTACGCCTATGACGACGCCATCGAAGGCAAGCGTCCGGGCATCGTCGTGGTACACGAATGGTGGGGGCTGAACGACTACGCCAAGCAGCGCGCTCGCGACCTCGCCGGACTGGGCTACAGTGCCCTCGCCATCGACATGTACGGCGAAGGCAAGAACACCGATCATCCGAAAGACGCCATGAGCTTCATGCAGGCAGCCCTGAAGGACGCCGATGCTGCCAAGGGCCGCTTCAATGCCGGCCTCGACCTGCTCAAGGAACAGGCACAGACCGATACCGCCAAATTGGGCGCGGTGGGCTACTGCTTCGGCGGCAAGGTGGTGCTGGATATGGCCCGCCAGGGCGTGCCGCTGGACGGTGTGGTCAGCTTCCACGGCGCGCTGGCCACCGAAACTCGCGCCGCCCCCGGCAGCGTCAAGGCGCGCGTGCTGGTCGAGCATGGCAGCGAGGACAGCATGATCAGCAGCGACGACATCGCCGCACTGAACGTCGAGATGGTCAAGGCCGGCGCCGACTACCAGTTCGTCAGCCTGCCCGGTGCCAAGCACGGCTTCACCAATCCGGGCGCCGACGCCCATCAGAAGAACGGCCTCGACGTCGCCTATCAAAAGGCCGCGGACGAACGCTCCTGGCGCGACATGCAGCGCTTCTTCGAAGACACTTTCGGCAAACCTGCAACCGCCCAAGCGCAGTGACCGACCGGCTTCTCGTCTGTGATTCGTCCCGGCGGCACGCCTGCCGCCGGGGCGCGTGCTAGCATTGCGCGCACAACTCACCGTCGATCACGAGTCATGGCCGAACACGATTTCCGCTACACCCTGCTCAACCCCGCACACACCCTCACCGAATGCCGAGCGCTGGCGCCGGGTCGCTATCAGGTCACGGGCAATGGCGGCTCGATTCGCAGCGGCGATGTACTGATCGTCACGCTCAAGGGCAGCCGCGAGTTGTCCCAGCGCCTGACCGTGGAGAAGGTACGCCACCTGATCAACCCTCCCGGGCAATGGATGGCCGTGGCCAGCGGACCGGTGTTCCGCGAACTGGAAATTCTCAACTGGCAGGTTGCCTGCGACAGCTGTGGCAAGCAGCTGGACTTCGAGTTCGCCGTCGACGCCAAGCTCGGCGAGGCCGCCCGCAAACCCGCCGCCCAGGCGCGCATCACCGAACTGGGCTGGTCCGGCCAGAACGACCAACACCGCTGCCCCAGCTGCCAGAAGGAGCAACAGGCATGACTTCACGAATCCTGCCACTTATCGCCGCCCTCGGACTCACAGGCTGTGCCACCGAGCAACTCGAGCTGCAACGCGACGTCACCTACATCGCCGAATGGATCGGCGATGAAGCGGTGATCGGCCGCACGCCCGTCTCGCTCACGCTGAGCGAAGGCCGCGCGTACGGCAACGCGGGCTGCAACCACTGGTTCGGCAGTTACGAGCATGATGGCCAGCAGATCCGCTTCAGCAACCTGGGCAGCACACGCAAGATGTGCGCGGAGGAAATCATGGAGCAGGAGCACCACTTCCTCGACCTGCTCAATCGAGTCGAACGCTGGGACGTTTCCAATATCGACCAGCTGCGTCTGTGGCCCGCCGAGGGCACCCCGCTGCGCCTCTGGCCCGAGCAGGAGTAACCGCTCCAAATCTGCGCATGCACCACCGCATGCGCACTGCCATAAGGCGTTGGAAGCCGGACGGCTCTTCGAAGCACTCGATAGCGCAGGGCAAAGGGTCTTCTGTTTTTTTCAGCAGCGGCCCACACGGACTGATTTTCAAAGGGCTGCGATGACTTCAAATCGGCTTTGGCTCGCCAGCATCCAGTCATTCGCGAAACTGGCACATCCAGTGCATAGACTGAATTAACCAGTTTCGGGGACCCTGGTACAGGCAGGCCAGGGATTCCCCTCTTTTATTGCCGCCCACGAAGCCGCTCGCCAGAGCGGCTTCGTGCTTTCCGAGAGAAGGAAAGCCAGACGGCGTTAGAACAGACTCAGTTGCTCGAAACCACCGCGCAGATCGACCAACCGCACACCGACACCAATCAACCGAACCGGTCGGGCGCCGCGGGAGAAGGCGATGGCGACCAGATCGGCATAGTCGTCGAGATCGAGTCCGGCGCCAGCCTGCTCCATCGTGGTCTGGGTGAAGTCATGGAATTTGAGCTTTACGAAGGGCTTGCCGGGCCGATAGCCGTTGTCGAGGCGCGCCATGCGCGTAGCCAACTGCTGCAGCAGCTCCGGCAGACGCTCAAGGCACGCCGCCAGATCCGGCAGATCCCGGTCGTAGGTCTGCTCGACGCTCACCGACTGGCGCCGGCTTTCCACCTGCACCGGCCGCTCATCGATGCCCCGCGCAAGCCCCCAAAGCCGCTCGCCAAACGCACCAAACTCGCGAACCAGCTCCAACCTGCCCCACTCACGCAGATCGCTGCAGGTGCGAATCCCCAGCCGGGCCAACTTCTCGGCCGTCACACGCCCGACACCATGTAGCCGGTTGACCTCCAGCGCTGTTACGAACTCGTCTACCTGCGCCGGGGTGATGACGTACAGACCGTCCGGCTTGTTCCACTCGCTGGCTATCTTGGCGAGAAACTTGTTCGGTGCCACGCCCGCTGACACCGTGATGCGCAGCTGCTGCCAGACCCGGCGCCGGATGTCCTCGGCAATACGTGTGGCGCTACCGGAAAAATGCTCGCAGGCGGACACATCGAGGTAGGCCTCGTCCAGCGATAGCGGTTCGATCTGCTCGGTGTAGGTTCGGAAGATATTCTGAATCTCGCGTGACGCCTCCCGATAGGCATCCATCCGCGGGCGAAGGATCAGCAGATCCGGGCACAATTTCAACGCATGACCGGAGGCCATGGCCGAGCGCACGCCATAGGCCCGCGCCTCGTAGTTGCAGGTAGCGATGACCCCACGACGATCCGCGGCGCCGCCGACCGCTAGCGGCCGTCGCGCCAGGCTGGGGTCGTCTCGCATCTCAATCGCAGCGTAAAAACAATCGCAGTCGATATGGATGATTTTGCGTAGAGCGGGCTGACTCACGGAAACGGGGGCACCGGAAAAGAGTGAACGAATCTTCAGCGCGACGGGTCGGTTATTGAGATGGTAAGTCGTTTACCACCCCGATAGCCGGAGGTTCAGATGAAAATCTTGTACGCGGGCGCGATCGTTCTCAGCGGACTTTTTTCCGCAGCCGCGATGGCTGATCAAGACATGATGAACACACAGCCGCAAGGCACCAATATTCAGCAGGAAAAACATGGCGACGACCATGTTCGTGAAAACAAGGATGGCGTCGATCCGAAAATGAAGAAAGAAGTACAGGACGACTGGCGCGAGGATGCAAAAAAGCGCCGCGAGAGCGACGTAATGAAGCCGGAGCAACGCGGCTGATCCACCTAACGACAGTTAAAGCTCAAGCGGGTACGGCGGCACCAGCGCCTTGCCGTAGCCGTCGATGAATTCCGGCGGCATGCGCTTGGGTTTCCCGCTTGAGAGCTCTATACAGACAAAGGTGGTCTGCGCGCGCAGTAATGTAGCGCCGTCTGCCGGCCTGACCAGCTGAAAATTACGCTTCATCTTCAAACGCTGATCCGACTCTGAAATCCATGTACCAAGCTGCAGCAAATCGCCTTGGTAGGCAGCGGCCAAGTAGTCGATTTCATGGCGAAGCACGGCCATGGCGCGATCCAGGCGGCGATAGTCGCCAATATCCAGCCCTAGACTTTGCGAGTGCCGCCACGCACATTGCTCAAGCCACGTCACGTAGACCGCGTTATTCGCGTGCCCCAGCTCGTCGATGTCGCCCGACTGCACCTGCAGGTCGATGATGAATGTCTGCGCTTGATCCCAGCTCATTCTGTATGCCCCGATGGCTGATTGCGATGACCTATGAGACCGCAGCGAGGCGGATGAGTCACGTCCGTTGCGCCGCACTATAGCCTGGCATTCAGCATACGTGCCGACAGGTGACCACTTTTCGACCGCACAAAACAAAAAGGGTCATCTCATGAAAGATGACCCCTTGAAGCCCAAAACGGGCAATAAAAATGGCGTCCCCTAGGGGACTCGAACCCCTGTTACCGCCGTGAAAGGGCGGTGTCCTAGGCCACTAGACGAAGG
>NZ_JBEOPU010000019.1:0-56157 GCF_040310405.1 Pseudomonas sp. E45-MNA-CIBAN-0222 | reverse complement strand
AGGGGCGTCGCCAAGCGGTAAGGCACCAGGTTTTGATCCTGGCATGCGTTGGTTCGAATCCAGCCGCCCCTGCCATACACTTGAAGCTGTTCAAGAGCTTGCCTTTTGAACAGCTTTTTATTCATCGGACCCACCCTCAGGCAGGTACTGCGCGTGTCCAAGATGATGGTCTTCACGGGGAACGCCAACCCCGACCTGGCCCGGCGTGTCGTACGTCAGCTGCATATCCCCCTCGGTGATGCCTACGTCGGAAAATTCTCCGACGGCGAAATCAGTGTCGAGATCAACGAGAACGTTCGTGGTAAGGACGTCTTTCTGATTCAACCGACCTGCGCCCCGACCAACGACAACCTGATGGAACTGGTGGTGCTGGCTGACGCCTTCCGCCGCTCCTCGGCGTCGCGAATCACCGCTGTGATCCCCTACTTCGGTTATGCCCGCCAGGATCGTCGCCCGCGCTCTGCTCGTGTGCCGATCAGCGCCAAGGTCGTGGCCGACATGCTCGACGTCGTGGGCGTCAACCGTGTTCTGACCGTCGACCTGCACGCCGACCAGATCCAGGGTTTCTTCGACATGCCGGTGGACAACATCTACGGCTCGCCGGTACTGGTCGACGACATCCAGGCTCAGCGCTTCGACAACCTGATGATCGTCTCCCCCGATATCGGCGGCGTAGTTCGCGCCCGTGCCGTAGCCAAGTCCCTTGGCGTCGACCTGGCGATCATCGACAAGCGTCGACCAAAGGCCAACCAGTCGGAAGTGATGCACATCATCGGTGACATCGATGGCCGTACCTGCATCCTCGTCGACGACATGGTCGATACCGCCGGCACCCTGTGTCACGCAGCCAAGGCGCTGAAGGATCATGGCGCCGCCAAGGTCTACGCCTACTGCACGCACCCGATCCTGTCCGGCCGCGCCATCGAGAACATCGAAGGCTCCGTGCTTGACGAACTGGTGGTGACCAACACCATCCCGCTGTCGGCTGCCGCACAGTCCTGCACCCGAATTCGCCAACTGGACATCGCGCCAGTGGTGGCTGAAGCGGTTCGCCGCATCAGCAATGCCGAATCGATCAGCGCGATGTTCCGCTAAGCGAAAAGCTTCGCGAATCGCACTGAACGTAATGTGCCCCGCCTCGTGCGGGGCTTTTTGCCCAACAGCCCGAGCGCTGGTCGCAAGCGCGACAGGTAATGTTGCTACTGGAGAATCACCATGAACGATTTCACTCTGAATGCCCAAGTGCGTTCCGACCTGGGGAAAGGTGCGAGCCGCCGCCTGCGTCGTAACGCCGCCCTGGTTCCGGCCGTCATCTACGGTGGCGACAAAGCCCCGCAGTCCATCAGCATCCTGGCCAAGGACTTCGCCAAGCTGCTGGAAAACGAAGCCTCCTTCAGCCACGTGCTGAACCTGAACGTCGACGGCCAGAACGAATCCGTTCTGATCAAGGCACTGCAGCGCCATCCGGCCAAGAGCTTTGTCCTGCACGCTGACTTCGTTCGCGTCGTTGCCGGCCACAAGCTGACCGCAACCGTTCCCCTGCACTTCATCAACCAGGAAACCTCCGTGGGCGTGAAGAAGCAAGGCGGCGAAATCCTGCACAACCTGAACGAAGTCGAAGTTTCCTGCCTGCCGCAAGACCTGCCGGAATTCATCGAAGTCGACATGATCAACGTCGAAGTCGGCCAGGTTCTGCACATGACCGACATCAAGCTGCCGAAAGGCGTTGAGCTGGTCGCCCTGGCCCACGGCAGCGACCTGCCAGTAGCCAACGTTCACGCTCCGCGCGTGAACAAGGAAGACGCTCCGAAAGAAGAAGACGCTGCCGAGTAATCCACTCGCATAGTCGAAGAAGAGGCCCCCGTCGTGACTGCCGTAAAACTGATCGTCGGCCTGGGAAACCCAGGCCCTGAATACGACCAGACCCGGCACAACGCGGGGGCTCTTTTCGTTGAGCGTCTGGCTGCCCGTGAAGGCGTCTCGCTCAGCAACGATCGCAAGTACTTTGGCCTGGTCGGCAAATTCAGCCATCAGGGTGAAGACATCCGCCTGCTTATCCCCACTACCTACATGAACCGCAGCGGTCAGGCGGTGGCGGCATTGGCCGGCTTTTTCAGAATTCCCCCCGAGTCCATCCTGGTCGCCCATGATGAGCTCGATATGCCCCCGGGCGTCGCCAAGCTCAAGCAGGGTGGCGGTCATGGCGGGCACAACGGGCTGCGTGACATCATCGCCAAGCTCGGCAATCAGAACGGCTTTCATCGCCTGCGCCTGGGTATCGGCCATCCTGGCCACGCCAGCCTGGTCAGTGGCTACGTACTGGGCCGCGCACCGCAGACCGAGCGCGAAAAGCTCGACGCCAGCATCGACTTTGCGCTGGATGTCGTGCCAGAAATCCTGGCCGGCGACTGGACCCGCGCGATGCAGCGCCTGCACAGCCAGAAGGCCTGAACCTAACTCCGAGGCAAGATCACCATGGGATTCAACTGCGGCATCGTCGGTCTGCCCAACGTCGGCAAGTCCACCCTGTTCAACGCCCTGACCAAATCCGGCATCGCGGCTGAGAACTTTCCCTTCTGCACCATCGAGCCGAACAGCGGCATCGTGCCGATGCCCGACCCGCGCCTCGACGCGCTGGCGGCGATCGTCAAGCCGGAGCGGGTGATCCCGACCACCATGGAGTTCGTCGACATCGCCGGCCTGGTCGCCGGCGCTTCGAAGGGCGAAGGCCTGGGCAACAAATTCCTCGCCAACATCCGCGAAACCGACGCCATCGCCCATGTGGTGCGCTGCTTCGAAGACGAGAACGTCATCCACGTCGCCAACAGCGTGGACCCCAAGCGTGACATCGAGATCATCGACCTCGAACTGATCATGGCCGACCTCGACAGCTGCGAGAAGCAGCTGCAGCGCGTCGCTCGTACCGCCAAGGGCGGCGACAAGGAAGCAGTCGCACAGAAGGGGCTGCTGGAGAAGCTGATCCCGCACCTCACCGAAGGCAAGCCGGCACGCAGCCTGCTGAAGAGCTTCAGTGACGAGGAAAAGCGCCTGGCCAAGACCTTCCACCTGCTGACCACCAAGCCGGTGATGTACATCGCCAACGTCGCCGAGGATGGCTTCGAGAACAACCCGCTCCTGGACGTAGTCAACGCCATCGCCGAGGAAGAAGGCGCCATCGTCGTGCCGGTGTGCAACAAGATCGAGGCCGAGATCGCCGAGCTGGACGATCTGGAAGAGATGCAGATGTTCCTCGAAACCATGGGTATGGAAGAACCAGGTCTGAACCGTGTGATCCGCGCCGGTTACGAGCTGCTCAACCTGCAGACCTACTTCACCGCCGGCGTGAAGGAAGTCCGCGCCTGGACCGTCAGAATCGGTGCGACCGCTCCGCAGGCGGCCGCGGTGATCCACACCGATTTCGAGAAAGGCTTCATCCGCGCTGAAGTCATCGCCTATGACGACTTCATCCAGTACAAGGGCGAAGCCGGCGCCAAGGAAGCCGGCAAGTGGCGCCTGGAAGGCAAGGAATACATCGTCAAGGACGGTGACGTCATGCACTTCCGCTTTAACGTCTGAGTCCTTCAGGTACTCGGCAAAAGGCCCCGACTCGTCGGGGCCTTTTAGTTTCTATCGAAGGGAGTGCAATCCGTTAAAGCGGACCCGGGTCGGGCATCGGATCCGGTGGCGGAGCGACCTTCTCGAGTTGTTCGAGCACTTCTTCCGGCAGCTCGTCCGGGCCTTCGAACTCGGTATCGCTCTCGGCGTCGTCGAGATCGTTGAGGGGCGATTCGTCGGCTCGCCAGGGCCAGGTGGGTTGCGGCTGCATTTGGGGTTCGGTGCCAGGCATGGCTCTGTCCTCTGAAAGGGGCCTGGGACGTTAGGCACGTATCCCTGCAGCGGGTTCGCCGATGGCGGGACCGTCCGGCGCAATCTGGACGGTCCCGCATCGGATCGCTACTTGAAGTTGCGTTTCACCAGCCGTTCCAGCCAGCCGACGATGCCGGAGCGGAACAGCAGCACGCAGAGCACGAAGATCACCCCGAGGATCACATGCACCCACTCGCCCAGCGGGCCATTGGACAGCGAGCTTTGTAGCGTCACCACCACGGTGGCGCCGACCAGCGGCCCGAGGATGGTGCCGACGCCGCCGAGCAGGGTCATCAGGATGACCTCGCCGGACATGTGCCAGTGCGCGTCGGTCAGCGAGGCCAGCTGAAACACCACGGTCTTGGTCGCGCCAGCCAGGCCGGCAAGCGCCGCGGAGATGACGAACGCCAGCAGCTTGTGCCGATCGACGTTGTAGCCGAGCGACACCGCCCGCGGCTCGTTCTCGCGGATGGCCTTGAGCACCTGGCCGTACGGCGAGTGGATGGTGCGCTGGATGATGGCGAAGCCAATGACGAACACCGCCAGCACGAAGTAGTACATGGCCATGTTGTTCTTCATGTCGACCAGGCCGAACAGATGCCCGCGCGGCACGCCCTGCAACCCGTTTTCACCGCCGGTGAATGGCGCCTGAACGAAGACGAAGAACACCAGCTGCGCCAGCGCCAGGGTAATCATCGCGAAGTAGATGCCCTGCCTGCGGATCGCCAGCATGCCGAACAGCGCACCGAGCACCGTCGAGGCCAGGGTGCCGGCGAGTATCCCCAGCTCGGTACTGAGCCCACTGTAGCTGCTCAGCATGTAGCCGGTGATGTAGCCGCCGGTGGCGAAGAACGCCGCATGGCCAAAGGACAGCAGCCCCGCGTAGCCGAGCAGCAGGTTGAAGGCGCAGGCGAACAGGGCGAAGCACAGCAGCTTCATCAGGAACACCGGATACACCGCCAGCGGCGCCAACAACGCGATCACCAGCAACACCGCATAGAAAATCTTCTGCCGCCGTGCGGCCGCGTGCCTGCGCTCGCGTACCACACTGGCCTGCCGCAGCGATGCGGCCTGCACGTTTGCCGGATTCGTCATGCTCATGCCTCCTTACCAAAGAGTCCCGCAGGACGAATCAGCAACACCGCCACCATGACCAGGAACACCACGGTGTTGGCCGCTTCCGGATAGAACACCTTGGTCAGCCCCTCGATCAGACCCATGGCGATGCCGGTGATGATGGCGCCGAGGATCGAGCCCATGCCGCCGATCACCACCACAGCGAACACCACGATCAGCAGGTTCGAGCCCATGCCCGGCGTCACCGCGTAGATCGGCGCAGCCAGCACGCCGGCGAAGGCCGCCAGCGCCACACCGTAGCCGTAGGTCAGGGTCACCAGCAGCGGTACGTTGATGCCGAAGCCTTGCATCAGTTTCGGGTTCTCGGTGCCGGCGCGCAGGTAGGAACCCAGGCGGGTGCGTTCGATCACGTACCAGGTCGCCAGGCACACCACCAGCGCGGCGACGATCACCCAGGCGCGGTAGGTCGGCAGGAACATGAAGCCGAGATTGAAGCCGCCACGCAGCAACTCCGGCATTGGATAGGACGAGCCGGACACGCCGAACAGCTTGACGAAGCTGCCCTCGACGATCAGCGCCAGGCCGAAGGTCAACAGCAATCCGTAAAGGTGATCCTCACCGGCAATGCGCCGCAGCAGCCCGCGCTCGATGGCCATGCCCAGGCAACCCACCACCAACGGCGCCAGCACCAGCGCGAACCAGTAGCTCACACCCAGGTAGTTCAGCCCGAGGAAGGCCACGAAGGCGCCCAGCATGTACTGCGCACCATGGGCGAAGTTGATGATGCGCAGCAGGCCGAAGATGATCGCCAGGCCCAGGCTCAGCAGTGCGTAGAACGCCCCGTTGATCAGGCCGAGCAGCAGCTGCCCGAGCAGTACGCTCAGGGGTACGCCGAATAGGAGAGTCATGGTTCACCACCCAAAGGAAGTCCGTGGCACCCGGCCGTTGCCGACCGGGTGATGGCGCGGATCAGCCGGTCAGTCCTTGGCGACCAGCTTGGTGCACTGGGTCTCGGCGATCGGCCGGTAGGCCTGCTCTCCCGGAATGGTGCTGACGATCTTGTACAGGTCCCACTCGCCGCTGGATTCGGCCGGTGTCTTGACCTGCACCAGATACATGTCATGCACCATGCGGCCGTCCTCACGGATACGGCCGTCCTTGGCGAACATGTCGTTGACCGGGGTCTTGGCCATCTGTGCACGCACCGCGACGGTTTCGTCGGTGCCGGCGGCCTTTACAGCGTTCAGATAATGCGTTGTGGCCGAATAGATGCCGGCGTGCACCATGCCCGGCATGCGCTTGGTGCGCTCGTAGTAGCGCTTGGCCCAGGCGCGGGTGTCATCGTTCATGTCCCAGTACCAGCCGGTGGTCAGCATCAGGCCCTGGGTCACGTCCAGGCCCATGGCGTGGATGTCGTTGAGGAACACCACCATGCCGGCGAGCTTCTGCCCGGACTGGGTGACGCCGAATTCGCTGGCGGTCTTCAGCGAGTTGACCGTATCGGCACCGGCGTTGGCCAGGGCGATCACCTCGGCTCCGGAGCCCTGGGCCTGCAGCATGTAGGAGGAGAAATCGTTGCTCGGGAACGGATGGCGAACCTTGCCGACGACACTGCCACCTTCGCCTTCCACCACCTTGGTGATGTCGGTTTCCATGGCATGGCCGAAGGCATAGTCGGCGGTGAGGATGAACCAGCTCTTGCCGCCATCGGCGAGTACGGCCTTGGCCGTGCCATTGGCCAACGCGTAGGTGTCGTAGGTCCAGTGGATATGGTTCGGTGAGCAAAACTCGTTGGTGATGCTCGATGCCGCCGCGCCGGAGATCAGCGCCAGCTTGCCGCCCTGCTCCACCACCTTGCTCGCAGCAAGCACCACGGAGCTGGCGACCATGCCGGTCACCATGTCGACGTTGCGCTCGTCGATCCACTGGCGCACGGTATTGGCGCCGACGTCGGGTTTGTTCAGGTCGTCGGCATGGAAGACAACGATCTTCTTGCCGTCGACCTTGCCGCCGAAATCCTCCACCGCCATCTTCAACGCTTCCAGGCCGCCCGGGCCGGAGAGGTCGCGATAGGTGCCGGACATATCGGCCAGGTAGCCGATGCGGATTTCGTCATTGCTGATCTCGGCCTGGGCGGCCGAAGCGATCAGGGAAGAAGCCAGGATGGCGCTCGCGCTCTTGCGGAAAAAGCTCATGTATTCACCACTCTCGATTGTTTTTGTTGTGGTTCGGGCCGGCATCCACTGCGGCCGGTTGCTGCTTCCTGAGTCGTCCGGGGCTTACACCCCGAGACAGGAATTGAGGAAATCCTTCTTCGAATCCAGGTCGGCCGCCTCGATCTCTTCGATGATGCGGCCGTGTTCCATGACGTAATGGCGGTCGGCCAATGGCGCGGCGAAGCGGAAGTTCTGCTCCACCAGGACGATGGTCAGGCCGCGCTGTTTGAGCTTGATCAGCACCTCGCCGAGCTTCTGCACGATGACCGGCGCCAGGCCTTCGGTGATCTCGTCGAGCAGCAGCAGGTTGGCGCCGGTGCGCAGAATGCGCGCCATGGCCAGCATCTGCTGCTCGCCGCCGGACAGCCGCGTACCCTGGCTGAAGCGGCGCTCGTAGAGGTTGGGGAACATTTCGTAGAGCTCGTCCAGGCTCATGCCGCCGCTGCGTACCGTGGGCGGCAGCAGCAGGTTTTCCTCGACGCTCAGGCTGGCGAAGATGCCGCGCTCTTCCGGGCAGTAGCCGACGCCCAGCCGCGGAATCTGGTGGGCCGGCATGCCGATGGTTTCGTTGCCGTTGACCACGATGGAGCCGGTGCGGCGCCCGACCATGTTCATGATCGCCCGCAGCGTGGTGGTTCGCCCGGCGCCGTTGCGCCCTAGCAGCGTCACCAGCTCGCCGCGGCCGACCACCAGATCGACACCGTGCAGAATGTGCGATTCGCCGTAAAAGGCATGCAGATCACTGACGCGCAGCTGATCGCGGTCCATGGGTGGATTCATGCGTGCGCCTCCTCGAGTGTCGCGGCTTCGCTGCCGAGGTAGGCCTCGCGCACCTGCGGGTTGGCCGAAACGCTTTCGTAGTCGCCCTCGGCGAGTACCGAACCACGCGCCAGCACAGTGATGCGATCGCACAGGCGGCTGACCACGCTGAGGTTGTGCTCGACCATCAGCACCGTACGGTTGGCCGCGGCCTTGCGCACCAGCTCGACGACCATGTCGACGTCTTCGCTGCCCATGCCCTGGGTCGGTTCGTCGAGCAGCAGCACGAAGGGGTCGAGCGCCAGGGTGGTGGCCAGCTCCAGCGCGCGCTTGCGGCCGTAGGGCAGCTCGACTGCCAGGGTCTGGGCGAAGGATTGCAGGTCGACTTCAGCGAGCAGCTGCATCACCTGGTCGTCCAGCTCGCGCAGGCTGCGTTCGGATTTCCAGAAATGGAAGGAGTTGCCCATCTTCTGCTGCAGCGCTACACGCACGTTTTCCAGCACGCTCATGTGGCCAAATACTGCGGAAATCTGGAACGAGCGCACCAGGCCGAGCCGGGCGATCTCGTTGGCCTTCATCGAGGTGATGTTCTTGCCGCGATAGAGGATTTCGCCACGGGTGGGCGTGAGGAATTTGGTGAGCAGATTGAATACGGTGGTCTTGCCGGCGCCGTTGGGGCCGATAAGCGCATGGATGTGACCCTGACGGACCTTCAGATCGACGGAATCCACTGCGGTGAAGCCGCGGAATTCCTTGGTCAGGCCGCGCGTTTCCAGCACGAACTCTGGTTCCTTTGGGTGCCCTCTAACCTTGTTTGTTGTTGTTGGTTATGGCGCAGGTCGCTGCATGACCTTTACGTAAACGATAACAACCAGTTTCCGTATACGGCAAGTGGCTTTTTCAAACGGGTGATTGAGCGGTAAAGCGGGCAAATGAAAGGCAAAAGGCCAGTATTTTTCGCGCCATTGAGGTAGTTGGTTTGCATCGGCGATGCAAACCGCGAGCGCCGAAAGAAGGCCCGGCCGACGCAGAAAAAGCCGGGCCTATGCGGCCCGGAAATTTCCAACGAGGAGGTTCACAGCGGTTTCGCGGTTACCACAACGGCAGGCTGTAGCTGACGATAAAGCGATTCTCGTCCAGGTCGCTCTGGAAGTTGCTTCGCGTGGTGGCGTTGCGCAGCTTGAAGCCGAGGTTCTTCAGTGGGCCGCTCTGGATGACGTAGGCGATGTCGGTGTTGCGCTCCCAGGTCTTGCCTTCGCTGGCGCCGGCGCCACGGTCGACGTTGTCACCGGAGACGTAGCGGGTCATCAGGCTCAGCCCGGGAATGCCCATGGCGGCGAAGTCGTAGTCGTAGCGGACCTGCCAGGAGCGTTCGTCCTGGTTACCGAAATCGTTGATCTGCAGCAGGTTGATCAACGCGTTATCGCCACCGGCGACGTAGGCGAAACCGGTATCGCCGCTCATGTGCTGGTAACCGCCGGTGAAGGCGTGACCGCCATGCTTGTAGGTGAACAGCGCGCCGAAGGCGTCGTTGTCGACATTGCTGCCGCCATCGTCGGTGGAGCGCACATAGCGCAGGTCGGTCTTGAAGCTCTGCGACTCGCCGATCGGCAGCACATGGACCAGGCTGAGGTTGTGCTGGTCGTAGATGCCGTCCAGCCCACCGTAGTAGTAGCTGGTGGCCAATTGTGGCGACCAGTCGTAGCGCCCGCCGGCGAAGCGGAACTCGTCGCTCGTCGTATTGCTGCCAAAGGTAATGTTGCGCAGCCCGCCATTGAACACCGTCATCTCTTCGTAGTTGGAAGAGTCGCGGTAGCTCGTGCGATCCAGCATGCCGAGATCCAGCGTGAGGCCTGCGACGTCTTGCTCTGCAGCCAGGCGCCGCGATAGATGTTCGGCAACAGGCGGCTGTCGTTGCGCATCAGCACCGGGATAACCGGTTGCAGCGTGCCCACGTGCAGCGTGGTGGCGGACAGCTTGGCCTTCGCCGTCAGGCCTGCCGTGCCGTAGTCATCCGCCGGTTCACCGGAAGCCGAGCGTGGCAGGAGGCCGGTGCCGCCACGGCCGGAGCCGGAGTCGAGCTTGACGCCGAGCAGGCCGATGGCATCCAGGCCGAAGCCGACCGGTCCTTCGGTGTAGCCGGATTCCATTTTCAGGATGAAGCCCTGGGCCCACTCCTCGGCCTTGGACTGGCCGTCCCCCGAACGGAAGTCGCGGTTCATGTAGAAGTTGCGCAGTTCGACAGCGGCCTTGCTGTCTTCGATGAAGGCGGCCGAAGCCGTGTTGGACATGCCCAGAATGGCTGCAGCCAGGCTGGAAAGCAGGAAGGTCCGGCTTGCTGGTTTCAGTTGCATAGCTTTCTCTCTTGTTGTTGTGATCGTTGATGCAGCTGTTGAGCCCGACTGCCAACTGCCCGGGCTCGGATTACCACTTCATGCGGTAATGCGGTGTCGCGCTCAGCGCGCGGTGCTTCTGGGCACGCGGCCCAGCAGGTAGAACTCGTCGTTGGGCGGGGTGCGCGCCATGGACACCAGCCGGTTGGAGAGGCCGAACAGCCCGGCGATGGCGCCGATGTCCCAGATGTCGTCGAGGCTGAAACCCTGAGCTTCCAGCCGCGCTTGCCAGGCGTCGTCCAGCACGCCGCGCCCTGCCGCAAGGTGCAGGGCGAAATCGAGCATCGTGCGCTGGCGTTCGGAGATCGGCGCGGTGCGGTAGTTGACAGCGATCTGGTCGGCCAGCTGCGCGTCCTTGGCGAGGATGCGCAAAATCGCGCCATGGGCGACCACGCAATACAGGCAGCCGTGGTCGGCGCTGACCGCCACCACGATCATCTCCTTCTCGGCCTGGGTCAGGCTGTCGGCTTCGCGCTCCATCAGCGCATCGTGATAGGCGAAGAAGGCGCGAAACTCCGCCGGCCGATGAGCCAGCATGAGAAACACGTTGGGGATGAAACCGGCCTTTTCCTGCACGGCGAGAATCCGTTCGCGCAGGTCGGCGGGCAGTGCGTCGAGGCTGTCGGGCAGCGGGAAACGGCTGATCGACTGAGTAGTAGGCAGCGCCATGGAAAGCTCCATTTCGGATGAGCGAATGGCCGGCCGGGCGAACCCGGCCGGTGCCGGTCAGTGCTGTTCGCTGATGCCCAGCTCGACCACGCTGATCTCGCGCATGCGGAACTTCTGCACCTTGCCGCTGATGGTCATCGGGAAGTCGTCGACGAACCGGATGTGCCGCGGCGTCTTGAAGTGGGCAATGCGGCCCTTGCAGAACTCGCGCAGCGCCTCGGCCTCGACCTGATGGCCGGGGTGCAGCTTGACCCAGGCGACGATCTCCTCGCCGAACTTGCTGTCCGGCACGCCGATCACCTGCACGTCGGCGACCGCAGGATGGGTGAAGAGAAATTCCTCGATCTCGCGCGGGTACACGTTCTCGCCGCCGCGGATGATCATGTCCTTGTTGCGGCCGACGATCTTGATGTAACCCTCATCGTCCATTACCGCGAGGTCACCGGTGTGCATCCAGCGGGCGCCGTCGATGGCATCGCGGGTGGCGTCCGGGTTGTTCCAGTAACCGAGCATCACGCTGTAGCCGCGGGTGCACAGTTCGCCGATCTGCCCGCGCGGCACCACCGCGCCGTGCTCGTCGACGATCTTGCTTTCCAGGTGCGGCTGGGTGCGGCCGACGCTGGTCACGCGGCGTTCCAGGTCGTCGTCGGCACTGGTCTGGGTGGACACGGGACTGGTTTCGGTCATGCCGTAGGCGATCTGCATTTCGGCCAGGTGCATGTCGTCGATGACGCGCTTCATCACTTCGATCGGGCAGGTAGAGCCGGCCATGATGCCGGTGCGCAGGCTGCTGAGGTCCAGCGACTGGCGCTCCGGATGGTCGAGCATGGCGATGAACATGGTCGGCACGCCGTACATGCCGGTGGCCTTTTCCTCGGCCGCAGCCTGCAATGCGGCCAGCGGCTCGAAGGCAGCGCTCGGGTAGATCATCGTGGTGCCGTGGGTGACGCAGCCGAGGTTGCCCATGACCATGCCAAAGCAGTGGTACAGCGGCACCGGGATCACCAGGCGGTCGTGCTCGGTCAGCCTGAGGCTCTCGCCGACCATGTAGCCGTTGTTGAGGATGTTGTAGTGGCTGAGCGTGGCGCCCTTGGGAAAGCCCGTGGTGCCGGAGGTGTACTGGATGTTGATGGGGTCGTCGAACTGCAGGCGCTCGCCGCACTGGCGCAACTGCTCGGGCCCGACCTGCTCGGCCATCTCCATCAGCGCCTGCCACTGCAGCATGCCGTCCACCGGCTTGTCGCACAGGCTGATCACACCGCGCAGCTCGGGCAGCATATGGCTCTGCAGGGCCCCGACGGCGGCGCTTTCCAGCTCCGGCAGCAGCTCGTGGAGCATGGCGTGGTAATCGGACGTCTTGAAGGCATCGGCGCAGATCAGCCAGCGGCAGCCGGACTGCTTCAAGGCGTATTCGAGTTCGCTGAGGCGGTAGGCGGGATTGATGTTGACCAGCACCACACCGATCTTCGCAGTAGCGAACTGGGTGATGCACCACTGGGCATTGTTCGGCGACCAGATGCCCACTCGTTCGCCAGCCTGCAGTCCGAGGGCCAGCAGGCCACGCGCGCAACGGTCCACCGCCTCTGCCAGTTCCGTCCAGGTGTAACGCAGTTGCTGATGGCGCACCACCAGGGCCTCGCGCTAGGGAAAGCGCTCCACGGTACGATCGAACGCCGCGCCGATGGTCATGGGCAACAGTGGTTTGCTCTGCGGTCCGCAGGTATAGCTCGGAAGACTCATGACGATATTCCTCAGTCTTATGTTTGTTATGAGGCGTGCTCGCAAGGGCGCTGGCGCTGCTGACAGTCACCCTAGGCCACGATTACGTTAACGTAAAGGTAATTAAGTGACAACATGTCGCGGGGTAGGCGAAAGTCGAGGGACAGCACGTAGCCAAATGGCCAGCATTGCCGACGTGCAACCTGGCTGCAGCCTTAGTGGCGCGCCTCGCTGATGTGCTTTCCTCTCACGGAAACTGCGGTGCGCCTTGGTGGGCTAAAGCCCACCCTACTGGGAGATCGTAGCCAGTCGAACCGCTACGGTGCGGCGGGCATCACGGCACCGTTGTGGGGTGGGCTTCAGCCCACCAGAACGAGCCGAGGCTATAACCGCATCTGCCGGCCACGGCACCGTCAGGTACTTTCGCGCTGGTACTCGTGAAGGAAATCCAGCGCAGCGAGGTTCTTGTCCTTGGCTTCGAGCATGATGTCGAAGCGGTCCATAAACTGAAACGCATAGCGATTCGTCCAGCGGTTCCACATGCGCTTGCTGTGCGCATAGAGGTCGCGCTTGCTGACCTGCTCCAGCAACTCGGGGATTTCCAGCTTCCGCTCCGGGGCGAAGCCCAGCTCCATCAGGCTCTCCGGCGGCTGCGAGTAGTGCATGGTCGGCCGCACGCCGCGCCAGCTTTCCAGGATGCGCTCGATGCGCGGGTCGTTCGGCTCGATGTAGCGGCCCTCGTGAATCCAGCAGTGATGGATGTCCAGCACCACCGGCGCGAGGTCCGCGAGACCCAGACAGTCGTCCAGGCCATAGGTCTTTTCGTCGTTCTCGAAGGTGATGCAGTGGCGCGCCTCGGTCGACAGGCGCGGCCACACGGCACGCACCCCCTCGGCGCCGAGACGCCCGGCGATATGCAGGTTGCATTTGAAGTCCTGGAAGCGCCGGCCGTAACCCATCATGCGGATCATGTCGGCGTGGTATTCGAATTCCGCCAGGCTGTTTTCCACCACCTGCGGCTTGTCCGATCCCAGCACGCAGTACTGGCCGGGATGCATCGACAGGCGGATTTCGTTGGCCCGTGCCAGTTCGCCGATCGCGGCGAAGCCAGCCTCGAGGCAGTTCCGTATCTCGGCGCGACGGTAGAACGGCGCGATCTCGGCATGGCTGTAGAACGGCAGCAGGTCGCTGGACAGGCGCAACATGCGCAGCATCGGCGGCAACGTGGCGACATATTCGAGCAACACCCGCTGGGCGTTCAGGTTGTGCTCGACGATCTCCTCGAGCTTCGCCTCCGCCGCCTCGCGTCCCGCCGAAGCCATCCAGCGCAGCGTGGTGCTGCGCGGATTGAAGGTGCGCTCGATGCGCTCCAGCTCCTTCAGCGAGAGGCTCTGTTGCGGGTGGCGATACATGCAGGCGAAGCCGATGCGGGGCATGGATTTCCTCGTCGGTGGCAGGCCGGCGCTGCGGCCACTGCCTGTTTAGTCCCGCCAGCCTCCAGCCAAGTGCCCCGCCACCGACGAAACACCTCCGCGCGCCAGCAGCCCACGGCCGCACCTTGCCGGGCCTATGCTTGCAGACATGCCGACTCGGCGGTGTGTTGACAGACCCGCAGCGGACCTTTACGTTAACGTAAAGCAGCGAACGATCATCCATACCGATGACGTCAGACCGCTACCAGAGCGCCGGCCTGCACTCCGCCGACGAACGAATCCTCTGAAAACAGAACAATTACAAGACAAGCAGGTGGCCCCTATGAACTACTCCAGCCTCAATTTCGCCCTCGGTGAAACCATCGACATGCTGCGCGAGCAGGTCCAGGCCTTCGTCGCCGCCGAGATTGCCCCGCGCGCCGAAGCCATCGATCAGGAAAACCTGTTCCCGGCGGACATGTGGAGAAAATTCGGCGAGATGGGCCTGCTCGGCGTGACCGTCTCCGAGGAGTACGGCGGCGCCGGCCTCGGCTACCTGGCCCACGTGGTGGCGATGGAAGAAATCAGCCGCGGCTCGGCCTCGGTCGCCCTCTCCTACGGCGCCCACTCCAACCTGTGCGTCAACCAGATAAACCGCAACGGCAACCCCGAGCAGAAGGCCCGCTACCTGGCCAAGCTGATCAGCGGCGAACACGTCGGCGCGCTGGCCATGAGCGAGCCGAATGCCGGCTCCGACGTGGTCTCCATGAAGCTGCGCGCCGAAAAGCGCGGCGACCGCTACGTGCTCAACGGCAGCAAGACCTGGATCACCAACGGCCCGGACGCCAACACCTACGTGATCTACGCCAAGACCGACCTGGACAAGGGCGCCCATGGCATCACCGCATTCATCGTCGAGCGCGACTGGAAGGGCTTCTCCCGCGGCAACAAGTTCGACAAGCTCGGCATGCGCGGCTCCAACACCTGCGAGCTGTTCTTCGATGACGTCGAGGTGCCGCAAGAGAACGTGCTGGGCGCCGAGAACGGTGGCGTCAAGGTGCTGATGAGCGGCCTGGACTACGAACGCGTGGTGCTGGCCGGCGGCCCGACCGGGATCATGCAGGCCTGCCTCGATGTGGTGGTGCCCTATATCCACGACCGCAAGCAGTTCGGCCAGAGCATCGGCGAGTTCCAGTTCATCCAGGGCAAGGTGGCGGACATGTACACCCAGCTCAACGCCAGCCGCGCCTATCTGTATGCCGTCGCCCAGGCCTGCGACCGCGGCGAGACCACCCGCAAGGACGCCGCCGGGGTGATCCTCTATACCGCCGAAAACGCCACACAGATGGCCCTGCAGGCGATCCAGATCCTCGGCGGCAACGGCTATATCAACGAATTCCCCACCGGCCGCCTGCTGCGCGACGCCAAGCTCTACGAGATCGGCGCCGGCACCAGCGAGATCCGCCGCATGCTGATCGGCCGCGAGCTGTTCAACGAATCCAGGTGAGCTGCGGGCGGAACAACGCCCAGTCTCGTAGGGTGGAAAACCGCGACGCGTTTTCCACTGCAGTCGGTGGATGACAGAGCCATCCATGATGGAATTGAACGGAGCCAACCATGGCCATCCTGCACACCCAGATCAATACCCGTTCGCCGGAGTTCGCCGCCAATAGCGCGGCAATGCTCGAACAGGTGAACAACCTGCGCGCCCTGCTCGGCCGCGTCAGCGAAGGCGGCGGTGCCACCGCCCAGCAACGCCACGTCTCGCGCGGCAAGCTCTTGGTGCGCGAGCGCATCAACCGCTTGCTCGACGCTGGCTCGCCGTTTCTCGAAATCAGCCAACTGGCGGCTTACGAGGTTTACGGCGAAGAGGTTCCAGCGGCCGGGTTGGTGGCCGGCATCGGCCGGGTCGAAGGCGTCGAGTGCATGATCATCGCCAACGACGCCACCGTGAAAGGCGGCACCTACTACCCGCTGACGGTGAAGAAGCACCTGCGCGCGCAGACCGTCGCCCGCGAGAACCGCCTGCCCTGCATCTATCTGGTGGACTCCGGCGGCGCCAACCTGCCGCGTCAGGACGAGGTGTTCCCGGACCGCGAGCACTTCGGCCGCATCTTCTTCAACCAGGCCAACATGAGCGCAATGGGGATTCCGCAGATCGCCGTGGTCATGGGCTCCTGCACCGCCGGCGGCGCCTATGTGCCGGCGATGGCCGACGAGACCATCATGGTGCGCAACCAGGCGACCATCTTTCTCGCCGGCCCGCCGCTGGTGAAGGCTGCCACCGGCGAAGTGGTAACCGCCGAGGAGCTGGGCGGCGCCGACGTGCACTGCAAGACCAGTGGCGTTGCCGACCACTACGCCGAGAACGACGAGCACGCCCTTTCCATCGCCCGCCGCTGCGTGGCCAACCTCAACTGGCGCAAGCTCGGCCAGCTGCAAACCCGCGAACCGCGCGCGCCGCTGTATGCCGCCGACGAGCTGTACGGCGTGATCCCGGCGCAGGCCAAGCAACCCTACGACGTACGCGAGGTGATCGCGCGGCTGGTAGACGGCAGCGAGTTCGATGAGTTCAAGGCGCTGTTCGGCACCACCCTGGTCTGCGGCTTCGCCCATCTGCACGGCTACCCGATCGCCATCCTCGCCAACAACGGCATCCTCTTCGCCGAGGCGGCGCAGAAAGGCGCGCACTTCATCGAATTGGCCTGCCAGCGCGGCATCCCGCTGCTGTTCCTGCAGAACATAACCGGCTTCATGGTCGGGCAGAAATACGAGGCCGGCGGCATCGCCAAGCACGGCGCTAAGCTGGTCACCGCGGTGGCCTGTGCCCAGGTGCCGAAGTTCACCGTGCTCATCGGCGGCAGCTTCGGCGCCGGCAACTACGGCATGTGCGGCCGCGCCTACGACCCGCGCTTCCTGTGGATGTGGCCCAACGCGCGCATCGCCGTAATGGGTGGCGAGCAGGCCGCCGGGGTGCTCGCCCAGGTCAAGCAGGAACAGAGCGAGCGCGCCGGCAAGAGTCTCGGCGACGACGAGGTAGCCGCGATCAAGCAGCCGATCCTCGAGCAGTACGAGCGCCAGGGCCATCCGTACTACTCCAGCGCTCGGCTGTGGGACGACGGCGTGATCGACCCGGCGCAGACCCGCGAGGTGCTGGGGCTGGCGCTGTCCGCCGCGCTGAATGCGCCGATCGAGCCGACCCGCTTCGGCGTGTTCCGCATGTAATCCGTGCCGCCGGCAGCCGAACGCGCCGGCGACTGCAGTCGCATTGAGGATGCCGAGATGACCGATTTCCAGACCATCGAACTGAACAAAGACGCGCGCGGCGTCGCCACCCTCTGGCTCAACCGCGCGGACAAGAACAACGCCTTTGACGCCCGGGTGATCGGCGAACTGAATGCGGCCCTGGCCCAGGTGCAGGACGATGCCAGCATCCGCTTCCTGATCCTGCGCGGGCGTGGCAAGCACTTCTCCGCTGGTGCGGATCTCGGCTGGATGCGCGAGTCGGCCAAGCTCGACTACCAGGCGAACCTGGCTGACGCCCATGAACTCGGCGAACTGATGCAGCGCCTCTACCTGTTGCCGCAGCCGACCCTGGCCGTGGTGCAGGGTGCGGCGTTCGGCGGCGCGCTGGGGCTGATCGCCTGCTGCGACATGGCCATCGGCGCCAGCGACGCGCTGTTCTGCCTGTCGGAAGTCCGCATCGGCCTGGCGCCGGCCGTGATCAGCCCGTTCGTGGTCAAGGCCATCGGCGAGCGCGCCGCCCGCCGCTACGCGCTGACCGCCGAACGCTTCGACGGTAAGCGTGCCCGCGAACTCGGCCTGCTCGCCGAGACCTATCCGGCCGGCGAACTGGACGCAGCACTCGAGCAGTGGGTCGACAATTTGCTATTGAACAGCCCGCAAGCGCTCAAGGCCTGCAAGGACTTGTTGTTGGAAGTGGGCGATGGCGATTTCAGCGCCGACCTGCGCCAGGCCACCGAACAAGCCATTGCGCGCCTGCGCACCAGCCCGGAAGGTCAGGAGGGCCTGAGCGCCTTCCTGGAAAAACGCACGCCCGTCTGGCAGGAGCGCGCGTGATGACTGGGCTTCTGTGGGGTGCTCGCTCGTATACGTTGTCGCGTACGCGCGGTGAGAGGGTTGCGTTGTGTGGTGGTCGGGCGGCTGTGTCGGTCCTTGGCATCGCCCCCTCACCCCAGCCCTCTCCCCATTGGGGAGAGGGAGTTGGTTTGTGCAATGGCGAGGCGTTAGTGCATGTGCGTAGCGCCGCCCCCTCGCCCCGGCCCGCACCCCATTGGGGGGAGGGGGTTGGTCTGTGCGATGGCTGGGCGGGAGTGCACGTGCGTAGCAACGCCCCTTCGCCCAGGCCCGCTCCCCAGCCCTCTCGAGAGGGGGTTGGGTTGTGTGGGGTTTGGGAGCGGCTGCCTAACCATATCGTCCGCGCTCAGGCCGCTGATCGCACATCAACCGGTCACGCCAATCATTGCCGAACCACTTCATTGCTTCGCCCCACTCCGTCGTCCCCTCGCCCCTCCGGGGAGAGGGCTAGGGTGAGGGGAAACGTCTTCCAGGCCACGCAGGAATCACAAAAATGATAACGACCCTCCTGGTTGCCAACCGCGGCGAGATCGCCTGCCGCGTGATGCGCACCGCCAAGGCCATGGGCCTGACCACCGTTGCGGTGCACAGCGCCATCGACGCCAGCGCGCGCCATGCCCGCGAAGCCGATATTCGCATCGACTTGGGCGGCGCCAAGCCGGCCGACAGTTACCTGCGCATCGACAAGCTGATCGAGGCGGCCAAGGCCAGCGGCGCCCAGGCGATCCATCCGGGCTACGGCTTTCTCTCGGAGAACGCCGAGTTCGCCCGCGCCATCGAACAGGCCGGGCTGATCTTCCTCGGCCCACCCGCCTCCGCCATCGACGCCATGGGCAGCAAGTCCGCCGCCAAGGCGCTGATGGAAGAAGCCGGCGTGCCGCTGGTGCCGGGCTACCACGGCGAAGCGCAGGACGTGGAAACCTTCCGTGCTGCCGCGGAAAAGATTGGCTACCCGGTGCTGCTCAAGGCCACCGCCGGTGGTGGCGGCAAGGGCATGAAGGTGGTCGAGCGCGAGGCGGACCTGGCCGAAGCACTGGCGTCCGCCCAGCGTGAGGCGCAGTCGTCGTTCGGCGATTCGCGCATGCTGGTCGAGAAATACGTGCTCAAGCCGCGCCATGTGGAAATCCAGGTCTTCGCCGACCAGCACGGCAACTGCCTGTACCTCAACGAGCGCGACTGCTCGATCCAGCGCCGCCATCAGAAGGTGGTTGAAGAGGCCCCTGCCCCTGGCCTGTCCCCCGAGCTGCGACGTGCCATGGGCGAAGCCGCAGTGAAGGCGGCCAAGGCCATCGGCTACGTCGGCGCCGGCACCGTGGAGTTCCTGCTGGATGCCCGTGGCGAGTTCTTCTTCATGGAAATGAACACCCGTCTGCAGGTCGAGCACCCGGTCACCGAGGCCATCACCGGCCTCGATCTGGTCGCCTGGCAGATTCGCGTCGCCCGCGGCGAGCCGCTGCCGATCAGCCAGGAGCAGGTGCCGCTGATCGGCCATGCCATCGAGGTACGGCTGTACGCCGAAGACCCGGACAACGATTTCCTCCCCGCCACCGGCACCCTCGAGCTCTACCGTGAAGCCGAGGATGGTCCGGGCCGTCGCGTCGACAGCGGCGTCGCCGAGGGCGATACCGTGTCGCCGTTCTACGATCCGATGCTCGGCAAGCTGATCGCCTGGGGCGAGAACCGCGAGGAAGCACGCCTGCGCCTCTTGGCCATGCTCGACGAGACCGCCGTCGGCGGCGTGCGCACCAACCTCGCGTTCCTGCGCCGCGTCGTCGGCCACCGCGCCTTCGCCGAGGCCGAGCTGGATACCGGCTTTATCCCGCGTCACGAAAGCGAATTGCTGCGTCCGGCTGGCGAGCTATCCGATGCGTTTTGGCAGCAGGCTGCGGAGTGCTTCGTGCAGACCGAACCGACCAAGGTACGCGGCGACGATGCCCATTCGCCGTGGTCCAAACGCGACGGGTTGCGTTTCGGCATGCCGGCGCAGATCAGCCTGCACCTGCAGTGCAATGGCGAAAGCCGCCGGCTGAAGGTCGATCCGGCAGCGCCGCAGCCAAACGTCCGCACGCCCAAGGCGATCCGCCAGGGCGATGCGCTGTACCTGCAGTGGAACGGCGAATGGCTGGCTGTGCGCACCTTCGACCCCATTGCTGAAGCCGAGGCCAGCCACCAGCATCACGGCGGCCTGACCGCACCGATGAACGGCAGCATCGTTCGTGTATTGGTGGAGGCCGGTCAGCATGTCGAGGCCGGCACCGCGCTGATCGTGCTGGAAGCAATGAAGATGGAACACAGCATCCGCAGCGCCCAGGCAGGCGTAGTCAAGAGCCTGTTCTGCAGCGAAGGCGAGATGGTCAGCGAAGGCGCGGTGCTGCTGGAGATGGAAGAGGCTTGATCCGTAGGGTGGGCTTCAGCCCACCCTACGGTGATGGCATGCAGGTTTGCAGGGTGGGCTTTAGCCCCCAGCAGTGCCGGAGCACTTTCGGTCAGCCTGCGGCGACATCGGTGGGCTGATGCTCACCCTACGGTGAAGGCGTGCAGATTTTGTAGGGTGGGCTTTAGCCCACCAGCAGCGCCACAATTCAACGACACGGGTGAAGGCTCGCTAAGCATTCACCCTCTGGAGGACATATGAGCCTGCCCAAACAGGTCCGGCTGGTGGAAGTCGGCCCGCGCGACGGCCTGCAGAACGAGCAGCAGCCGATCAGCGTGGCGGACAAGGTGCGTCTGGTCGACGACCTGAGCGCCGCCGGGCTGTCCTATATCGAAGTCGGCAGCTTCGTCTCGCCCAAGTGGGTGCCGCAGATGGCGGGCTCCGCCGAAGTCTTCGCGCAGATCCAGCGCAAGGCCGGGGTCACTTACGCGGCGCTGACGCCGAACATGAAGGGCCTGGAGGCGGCCATCGAGGCCGGCGTGAAGGAAGTCGCGGTGTTCGGTGCGGCCTCCGAAGCTTTTTCGCAGAAGAACATCAACTGCTCCATCGCCGAGAGCCTGGCACGCTTCGCGTCTTTGATGGAGGCTGCCCGCGAGCACGACATTCGCGTGCGTGGCTACGTTTCCTGCGTGCTCGGCTGCCCTTACGAGGGTGAGGTCTCGCCAGCCAAGGTCGCCGAAGTGGCCCGCGAGCTGTATGCCATGGGCTGCTACGAGGTTTCCCTGGGCGACACCATCGGCACCGGCACACCGGGCAAGACCCGCACACTATTCGACATGGTGGCCCGCGAGGTGCCGCGCGAACGGTTGGCCGGGCATTTCCACGACACCTACGGCCAGGCGCTGGCGAACATCTATGCCAGCCTGCTGGAGGGTATCGCGGTGTTCGACAGCTCGGTCGCCGGCCTCGGTGGTTGCCCGTACGCCAAAGGCGCCAGCGGCAATGTCGCCAGCGAAGACGTGCTGTACATGTTCAACGGGCTGGACATAGCCACCGGCATCGACCTCGATGCGTTGATCGGCGCCGGCCAGCGCATCAGCCAGCTGCTGGGGCGTGCCAATGGTTCGCGGGTCGCCCGCGCCAGGCAGGCCGGTTAGCGGCACCGATTTTGCTAAATCCTATTCGTTGGGCGGCCATCTATCGGACCACCCGGCACAGACAGAACAACAAGTAGAGGTAATTCATGAACAAGATTTACCCCAGCGCCGCCCACGCCCTGGAAGGCCTGGTCGAGGACGGCATGACCATTGCCGTCGGCGGCTTCGGCCTGTGCGGCATCCCCGAGCAGCTGATCGCCGCCTTGCGCGACAGCTGCAAGAAAGACCTGACTGCCATCAGCAACAACGCCGGCGTCGACGGCTTCGGCCTCGGCCTGCTGCTGGAGACGCGGCAGATCAGCAAGATGGTTTCCTCCTACGTGGGCGAGAACAAGGAGTTCGAACGCCAATATCTGGCCGGCGAACTGGCCCTGGAGTTCACCCCGCAGGGCACCCTGGCCGAGAAGCTGCGTGCCGGCGGCGCGGGCATACCGGCGTTCTACACCAAGACCGGCTACGGCACGCTGGTCGCCGAGGGCAAGGAGACCCGCCAGTTCAACGGCGAGTGGTACGTGATGGAAGAATCGCTGACCGCGGACCTGGCCTTGGTCAAGGCATGGAAGGCCGACAAGGCCGGCAACCTGCTGTTTCGCAAGACCGCGCGCAACTTCAACCCGCTGGCAGCGATGGCCGGCGAGGTCTGCGTCGTCGAGGTGGAGGAGATCGTCGAAACCGGCGAGCTGGACCCCGACCAGATCCACCTGCCGGGTATCTATGTGCATCGCATCGTGCACAACCCGAACCCGGAAAAACGCATCGAAAAACGCACGGTGAGGAGCTGAGACCATGGCCTGGACACGTGAACAGATGGCGCAACGCGCCGCCCAGGAGCTGCAGGACGGCTTCTACGTCAACCTCGGTATCGGCCTGCCAACCCTGGTGGCCAACTACATCCCCGAAGGCATGGATGTCTGGCTGCAGAGCGAGAACGGCCTGCTCGGCATCGGCCCCTTCCCGACCGAGGAAGAGATCGACCCGGACCTGATCAACGCCGGCAAGCAGACCGTCACCGCCCTGCCCGGCTCGAGCTTTTTCGACAACGCGCAGAGCTTCGCCATGATCCGCGGCGGTCACATCAACCTGGCCATCCTCGGCGCCATGCAGGTGTCGGAGAAGGGCGACCTGGCCAACTGGATGATCCCCGGCAAGATGGTCAAGGGCATGGGGGGCGCGATGGACCTGGTGGCCGGCGTCAAGCGCGTCGTGGTGCTGATGGAGCACACCGCCAAGGGCGGCGCGCACAAGATCCTGCCGGCCTGCGACCTGCCGCTCACCGGCCTCGGCGTGGTCGACCGGATCATCACCGACCTCGGCGTGCTGGACGTCACCGAGCAGGGCCTGAAGCTGGTGGAGCTGGCCGAAGGCGTCAGCTTCGAGGAGCTGCAAGAGGCCACCGGCTGCCCGATCCAGCGCTGAAGCCTGGGTGCGGGAAGAACGCCGGAGCACCCCTTGCCCGCTGCGTCTTCCCGCCTGCCCCGAACGCCCCGAGCCGGCGGCGCGCCAGCACTGGCCAGTCACCCAGGCGCCCGTATACTGCGGCATCGACCGGTCTGCCAGCGCGCTGACCAACGGCTTGCCCCCTGTCGTTCGAGGGCACCCTTTCCCGGAGCCAGGCCGTGTGCCTGGTCCTCGCGTTACGCCCCGGCGTAGCGCTTTTTTATTCGGAGTCCGTCATGCAAGACGTCGTCATCGTAGCTGCAACCCGCACCGCCATCGGCAGTTTCCAGGGCTCGCTGGCCAATGTGCCGGCAGTCGAACTGGGCGCCACCGTGATCCGCGCCCTGCTGGAAAAGACCGGCATCGACCCGACTCAGGTCGATGAAGTCATCCTCGGCCATGTGCTCACCGCCGGCGCCGGGCAGAACACCGCGCGCCAGGCCTCGATCAAGGCCGGCCTGCCCCACGCCGTACCGTCCATGACGCTGAACAAGGTCTGCGGCTCGGGCCTCAAGGCCGTGCATCTGGCCGTGCAGGCGATCCGCTGCGGCGATGCCGACGTGATCATCGCCGGCGGCATGGAGAACATGAGCCTGGCGCCCTACGTTCTGCCCGGCGCACGCACCGGCCTGCGCATGGGCCACGCGCAGATGGTCGACAGCATGATCACCGACGGCCTGTGGGACGCCTTCAACGACTACCACATGGGCATCACCGCGGAGAACCTGGCCGACAAGTACGGCATCGACCGTGCGCAGCAGGACGCCTTCGCCGCGCAGTCGCAGCAGCGTGCCGCGGCGGCCATCGAAAGCGGCCGCTTCGATGCCGAGATCACCCCGGTCATGATTCCCCAGCGCAAGGGCGACCCGCTCGCCTTCGCCCGTGACGAGCAGCCCCGCGCCGGCACCACGGCCGAATCCCTCGGCGGCCTGCGTGCAGCCTTCAAGAAGGACGGCTGTGTCACCGCCGGCAACGCCTCGACCCTCAACGACGGCGCCGCCGCGGTGGTGCTGATGAGCGCCAGCAAGGCCGAGGCCCTGGGCCTGCCCGTGCTGGCCAAGATCGCCGGCTACGCCAACGCCGGCGTCGACCCGGCGATCATGGGCATCGGCCCGGTCACGGCTACCCGTCGCTGCCTGGACAAGGCCGGCTGGACGCTGGCCGAGCTGGACCTGATCGAAGCCAACGAAGCATTCGCCGTGCAGGCGTTGTCGGTCGGTAAGGAATTGGGCTGGGATGCCGATAAGGTCAACGTGAACGGCGGGGCCATCGCCCTCGGTCACCCGATCGGCGCCTCGGGCTGCCGCATCCTGGTGACCCTGCTGCACGAGATGCAGCGCCGCGACGCTCGCAAGGGCCTGGCAACACTGTGCATCGGTGGTGGTCAGGGAGTAGCCTTGGCAGTCGAACGCCCCTGAGCGAATCACACGGCGCGGGGCAGACATACGCGCCCGGATCACCGGGCGCGACAGAGGATGATCGGAAGGAATCATGGCTAAACAGACCTACAGCATTTCCGACCTGGCCAACGAGCTGGACATCACCACCCGCGCCATCCGTTTCTATGAAGAACAGGGCATGCTCACGCCGACCCGCCGCGGTCAGGAACGCATCTATTCAGGCAAGGATCGCGTCGCGCTGAAGCTGATCCTGCGCGGCAAGCGCATCGGCTTCTCGCTGGCGGAATGCAAGACGCTGATCGAGCTCTACGACCCCAAGGCCGGCAACCAGAAGCAGCTGAACATCATGCTGCAGATGATCGCCGATCGCCGCCAGCAGCTGGAGCAGCAACTGCTCGACATCCAGCAGATGCAGCTTGAGCTGGACACAGCCGAGGAACGCTGCCGCAGCGCCCTGGAAAGCACCCTGGCCAAGCAAGCCGCCAGCTGATCGCTTCGCTTACCCGATAGATTCATCCCGTCAGGCGTCGCGCCAAGCGCAACGCCTTTTTTTTGCGCGCCACAGCAAACAGCCCGTCCGGAAAAATGGACACTTTCCAGAATTGCAGACACCACGAGTTTTCGGCCGTGCCGGTGTCTGCCGGAATGGACACCTTGCGTAGTGTCCCGAACGATCGAACGCCGGCTTCGATCCGAAATTGGTGGGCTGAAGCCCACCCTACGGTTGATCGACCAAAGAAGTGGCCCGGGGCGCTCCGCTTCCACTTGTAGGGTGGGCTTCAGCCCGCCGCACCGCCTTGCATATCATCCACGAAAGCCGTGCACCAAATACCACGCAGCCCCACCGCGCCGTCAAACGCCGCACGTCCGTAGGGTGGGCTTCAGCCCACCGGCCATCTCAACGCCAGCCCATAACCATCTATCGAAGGATCGCGCCTTCTGCCCACCGCCTCATCCGCACCACAACCGATCCCCGCTTTTCGGCCTGCCCCACAAGATAGGCACAGAACCTGCAATCCGCCCTGCGACGCCAGAACAAACCAAAGAACAAGACTGGCGCCGGATCGGCAGCATCGGCTCGGCCTCTATTCTTGTTCTGGCCTGTTAACGCCCTCGACCCACGGGCAGTTACGCGTCCGCCCTCGGGCACCAGAACAACAACAAGAAGGAAACCTGCATGTCGACCAAGAACAAACTCTCCCGTATCGCCTGCGCCATCGGTGCGACCACCCTGCTCGGCGCCAGCCTGCTCAGTGGCGTCGCCAGCGCCGCGGAAAAGATCCGCTGGCAGGTGCCGCTGGCCTTCCCTTCCCACCTGATCGGCCTCTCCACTCCGGTCAAGCATCTTTCCGAATCGCTCAAGGCCGTGTCCGGCGGTGATATACAGCTGCGCTACTACGAGCCGGGCGAGCTGGTGCCGCCGTTCGAGATCATGGATGCGGTGAGCAGCGGCAAGTACCCGGCCGGCTACACCTGGATCGGCTACGACCAGGGCACCATCCCGGCCCTGCCGCTGTACTCCGGCGCGCCGTTCAACATGGAGCCGCCGGCGCACCTGGCCTGGTACTACCAGGGCGACGGCAAGAAGCTGCTCGAGGAGATCTACGCCGAGCGCAACATCCACCCGATGCTGTGCAGCATCATCGGCCCGGAAGGCGCCGGCTGGTTCGCCAAGCCCGTCGAGAAGCTGGACGACTTCGACGGCCTGCGCATCCGCTTCGCCGGTATCGGCGGCAAGGTGCTGGAAAAGCTCGGCGCCTCGGTGACCATGGTGCCGGGCGGCGAGATCTATCAGGCGCTGGAGCGCAAGACCATCGACGCCACCGAGTTCTCGCAGCCGGCGGTGGACAAGATGCTCGGCCTGGACCAGATCATCAAGAACTACATCATGCCCGGCTGGCACCAGACGCTGACCACCTCGCACCTGCTGGTGAACAAGGACGTCTGGGACGAGCTCAAGCCGGAAAGCCGCGCGCTGATCGAGATGGGTTGCGAGTCGGCCACGCTCAAGGGCTTCGCCGAAAGCGAGTGGGCACAGCCGACTGCCCTGCGTGACTACCAGAAGCAGGGCGTGAAGGCCCAGGTGCTGCCTGAGCCGGTATTGCGCGAGCTGCAGAAAGTCACCGACGAAGTGCTCGACGAGATGGCTGCCAAGGACGAGATGTTCAAGCGCGTGCTGACCAGCCAGCGCGAGTTCATGAAGCACCATTCGATCTGGCACGGCATGGGCTACCTGCCGCGCGATTTCTACAAGTACGACTGACAGCTGTACTGCAGCCCGCGGGCACGGCAACGTGCCCGCGTTCTTCACCTCTGTCGAGATTTCGAGGTCGCCGTGTCCTTCAAGCCCGTCTCTCCCGATGCGCCAGCGCCTGACGCGCTGCCGTACAACCGCATTTCGCGACCGCTGGACCGCCTGCTGGTCGCCATCGGCCAAGCCAGCGCCTGGCTCTGGCTGGCGGTTCTGCTGGTGGTACTGGCCAACGTGTTCAGTCGCTTCGCCCTCTCGCGCGGTTCCATTGCGCTGGAAGAACTGTCCTGGCACCTGTTCGGCGCCGCGCTGATGCTCGCCCTCGCCTACGCCGTGGTGCGCGACGACCATGTGCGCGTCGACGTGCTGCGCGAGCGCTTCAGCCTGCGCAGCCAGGCCTGGATCGAGCTGCTGGCCATCGCTCTGCTGGCGCTGCCGGTGATCGTGCTGATGATCGATGCGCTGATCCCCTACGCCTACAAGGCCTACCTCTACAACGAACGCTCCCAGGCGCCCAGTGGGCTGCCCTACCGCTTCATCTTCAAGAGCGTGCTGCCCATCGGCCTCGTGCTGGTGGCGCTGGCGCTGCTGTCCCGCGCGCTGCGCTGCAGCACGCTGCTGTTCAATTTCCCGCGGGCCCTGACGGCCCCCTCGGACGAGCGCGACCGCACTCGTTCGCAGCCCTGATGGAGTAGTCGCAATCATGGGTCTGGAAGCAATCCTCGTCATCGCCATGTTCGCCAGCTTCATGGGCCTGCTGCTGCTCGGCTTCCCGGTCGCCTGGTCGCTGGCCGGCATCGGCCTGCTGTTCGCCGTGCTCGGCTATGTGCTGGTGGAACACTTCGACGCCAATCTCTGGTTCACCTGGGACGGCACCATCGGCGTGCTCGACGCGCGCATCTACGGCATCGTCGCCAACGAGCTGATGGTCGCCCTGCCGCTGTTCATCTTCATGGGCATCATGCTCGACCGCTCCGGCATCGCCGAACGCCTGATGCACAGCCTGGTGCGCGTGCTCGGCCCGCTGCGCGGCGGCTACGCGGTGACCGTGGTGGTGGTCGGCATCCTGCTCGCCGCCTCCACCGGCATCGTCGGCGCATCAGTGGCGCTGCTCGGCATGCTCTCCATCGGGCCGATGCTGCAGGCCAACTACAACAAGAGCCTGGCGGTGGGCACCGCCTGCTCGGTGGGCACCCTGGGCATCCTGATTCCGCCGAGCATCATGCTGGTGCTGATGGCCGACCGCCTCGGCACGTCGGAAGCCTCGGTGGGCAAGCTGTTCATGGGCGCGCTGATCCCGGGGATGATGCTCGCGCTGATGTACATCCTCTACATCGTGATCGTCGCCTGGCTGAAGAAGGACTTCGCGCCGGCGCCGGCCAACCGGTCCAAGCTCGACGGCCGCGCGCTGCTCGACGTGTTCTGGGCCGTGGTGCCGCCGCTGGCGCTGATCTTCGCCGTGCTCGGCTCGATCTTCTTCGGCATCGCCACCACCACCGAGGCTTCGGCGGTCGGCGCCTTCGGTGCGTTGCTGATGGCCGCGGCCAGCCGCCGCCTGAACCTGTCGGTGCTCAAGGATGCGCTGTACCAGACCAGCCGCACCGCCGCCTTCATCTTCGGCATCTTCATCGGCGCCACGGTATTCGCCGCCGTGCTGCGCGGCCTGGGTGGCGACGACGTGATCCGTGCGGCGCTCACCGGCCTGCCGTTCGGCCAGACCGGCGTGCTGCTCACCGTGCTGGCGATCACCTTCCTGCTGGGGTTCTTCCTCGACTGGGTGGAGATCACCCTGATCATCCTGCCGCTGGTGGCGCCGGTGCTGTTCTCCATGGGCGTCGATCCGCTGTGGTTCGCGATTCTCTTCGCGCTCTGCCTGCAGACCTCGTTCCTCACGCCGCCGGTGGGCTTCGCGCTGTTCTACATCAAGGGCGTCTGCCCACCGGGCATCACTACCCGCGATGTCTACCTCGGCGTGCTGCCCTATATCCTCATCCAACTGCTCGGCCTGGCCCTGGTGTTCTATTTCGCACCGCTGGCCACCTGGTTGCCGAACGATGTGTATTCCCAGCCCTGAGCATGTCCCGGTTGCCTTGCCCGTGGCAGCCGGGGCCAACCATAATCGGCCGCTCCAGAACGGACCCTGACTGCCCATGAGCATTGCCCGCGACGCACTCGACAACCACGGCCTGATCGTCGGCGTATCCCCGGAACGTTTCCGTGCCGTGGCCATGCCTCTGTTGTTCGATCACCTCAACGCGCAGTGTGAGGGCACCATCGCGGTCAACCGGCAGGCGCGCATCGTCTGGATCAACGACAAGTACGCCGAGAAGGTCGGTATTCGCGATCCGTCCAGCGTGCTCGGCAAGGAGATCGAGGAAGTGCTGCCGGCCAGCCGCCTGCGCGAGGTGGTGGAAAGCGGCCAGCCGAGCATGCTCGACCTGATGGCCTTCGGCGACGAGCACTTCGTGGTCACCCGCATTCCGCTGCGCGACGAGGACGGCACCCTGGTCGGCGCGCTGGGCTTCGTGCTGTTCGACCGCGCTCGCCACCTCAAGCCGCTGATGTCCAAGTACACCAGCCTGCAGACCCAGCTGGTCGCCACCCAGAACGAACTGGCCAAGGCACGCCGGGTGCGTTACACCATCGCCGGCTTCATCGGTAACAGCCCGGCCGCCAGCGAGATCAAGCGCCAGGCCCGGCGCGCCGCGCAGCTCGATGCCACGGTGCTGCTGCGTGGCGAGACCGGCACCGGCAAGGAGCTGCTGGCCCAGGGCATCCATAACCTCTCACCGCGGGCGCGCGGGCCCTTCGTCGCGGTCAACGTCGCGGCAATTCCGGAAAGCCTGGTCGAGGCCGAACTGTTCGGCACCGCGCCGGGCGCCTTTACCGGCGCCGACCGCAAGGCGCGCATCGGCAAGTTCGAGGTAGCCAACGGCGGCACGCTGTTCCTTGACGAGATCGGCGACCTGCCCCTGCCACTGCAGGCCAAGCTCTTGCGCGTGCTGCAGGAGCAGGAGGTCGAGCCGCTCGGCTCCAACCAGGTCAAGACGCTCAACGTGCGGGTCATCGCCGCGACGCATATCGACCTGGAAGCCAAGGTCGCCGCCGGCCAGTTCCGCGACGACCTCTACTACCGCCTTAATGTCCTCGCCCTGCGCGTGCCGCCGTTGCGCGAGCGCGCCAGCGACATCCCCGCCGTGGTCGAGCACCTACTCGACGACATCGCCAACCGCTCCGGGCAGCCGCCGATGGAGCTGAGCCCCGAGGCGCTGGCGCTGCTCTGCGCGCAACCCTGGCGCGGCAACGTGCGCGAGCTGGGCAACCTGCTGGAGCGTGCGCAGCTGTCCGCCGACGGCCCGCAGCTGCAGGCCGCGCACCTACTGCCGCTGCTGGGCGAACAGGCGCGCTCGGCCGATGCGCCGGCCTATGCGTCAAGCGCGCCAAGCGCTGCCCTGCCGACCGAGGCTGCGCCGAGCGAAGAACTGCCGCTGCAACCGCTGGCGCAGACCCTCGCCCAGGCCGAGCGGCGCGCTTTGCAGAGCGCACTGGCCGCCTGCAAGGGCAACCGGCGGCGCGCCGCCATGGAACTCGGCATCTCCCGCGCGAGCCTCTACAGCAAGCTGCAGCAGCATGGCCTGAGCCAGCGCTGAACGGTCTAACCCGCGGCTTGGCCGTCATTGACGACGCGGCAATGTCACAGCGGCTGATCTACATTGGAGGCAGGGCCGCCGATTCCCGGCGCCGCAAGGGGACGCGCAACGATGACAGACGATGCAGGCAAACTGGTTCTCAGACTGGCAGTCGGCGTGCTGATGCTGCTGCATGGCATCCACAAGCTGCTGCATGGCGTGGACGGTATCGGCGGCATGCTGGCCGGCATGGGGCTGCCGGCCTTTCTCGCCTATGGCGTGTTCCTGGGCGAAGTGGTCGGCCCGCTGCTGGTGATCGTCGGCCTGTATACCCGCCTCGGAGCCCTGCTGATGCTGGGCAACATGGTCGTCGCCCTCGCCCTGGCGCACCGGGCCGAGCTGTTCGACATCGGGCCGATGGGCGGCTGGGCCATCGAACTGCAGGGCCTGTTCCTGTTCGGCTCGCTGGCCATCTTGCTGCTCGGCGCCGGGCGCTACAGCGTCGGCGGGCTGAACGGCCGCTACAACTAGCCACCTGAGTGTCCGGCGCGGCGGACATCGCTTCACCTGAACTCCGCGGGGCCGAACATCTTTCTGCCTCCCCCAACGGCTTCCGCATCCCCGCCCTAGAGCCCTCGCCCCGACGGCGATGACCGGCTATCGCCTGCTCTCGCCTCCTTCCGCCCGCTGGCATGTCATTGGCTTGAGCGCTTATGCGCCCAACCCGGCGCATCGGCTCGACAACAACAAGAAGGAAGCCCCAATGATGCCTATCCGTAGCAATCCGTTTACCCGCCGCGCGCTGTGCCTGACGCCCTTGGCGCTGGCCCTACTTGCCGCCGAATCAGTACAGGCGGCGACCTGCACCGAACTGCTCGGCCGCGAGATTCCGGCCCAGGCCATCGGCCTGCCCACCAGCGGCGCCCGCGTCACGGCGGCGACCCCGGTGGCCGCCGGCGGCAGCGCCCCGCAGATGTTCGGCGCCTATTGCGATGTCAGCGCCGAGATTCGCCCGGTCGATCCCGCCGCACCGGCAATCCGCATGCGCCTGGTGCTGCCCGAACAATGGAACCGCAAGGCGATGATGTTCGGCGGCGGCGGTTACAACGGCACGGTGCCGAACGTCGCCGGCAACGTCCCCGCCGGCCCGCTGGATCAACCCACGCCGCTCGGCCGTGGCTACGCGGTGTTCGGTAGCGACTCCGGGCACGTCGCCGACCCGACGAGCCCCGGCGCCTTTGCCTGGAATGACGAAGCGCTGGCCAACTACGCCCACGACGCGCTGAAGAAAACCCGCGACGCCGCGGTTTACCTGATCGAACAACGCTACGGCGCCGCGCCCGAGCGCAGCTATTTCGCCGGTGGTTCCACCGGTGGTCGCGAGGCGCTGGCCGTGGTGCAGCAATGGCCGACCGATTTCAACGGTGTGATCGCTCTCTACCCCGCCTATAACGCCCTGGCGCTGGACCTGCAGTTCGGCCGCATCACCCGTGCACTCGCCCAGCCCGGTGCCTTCCCCAGCCTGGAGAAACGCGCCGCATTGCTCGAAGCGGCGATGCAGGCCTGCGACAAGTTGGATGGCGTGCGCGACGGCGTGATCAGCCATCAGGCCGCCTGCAATGCGCAGTTCGACCCGGCCCGCGCCAAGCTCAACGGCAAACCGCTGCGCTGCCCGGGCGGTGCCGACACCTCGCAACGTTGCCTGTCGGATGCGCAGATCCAGGCGCTGCGGGTGTTCAACACGCCGATCCGCTTCAACTTCCGGCTGGCCGGCGGCGAAACCCACTACCCCGGCTTCAACACCTGGGGCACCGACCTCGGCCGGCCGGGTGAAGGCCTGCAGCTGGTGGTCAACCGCCTCGGCCTCAACACCCTGCAGCCGAGCTATCCGATGCCCGTGCACGGCACCGGCTTCGCCGAGGGCGCGCCCTACCACTCGGGGTTCTGGGATGAATGGGTGCGCTTCTTCGTGACGCGCAACCCCACCTTCAACTCGCTGACCCTCGACCCGCAGAACCCCGGCCCATGGCAGGCGCGCATCAGCGAGCTGTCGCTGCGCCAGGACGTCAACCAGACCGACCTCACCGCCTTTGCCCGCAACGGCGGCAAGATCCTCATGGCCCACGGCAGTTCCGACCAGCTGGTGAGCACCCGCGCCACCGCCGAGTATTACGAGCGCGTGCGCCGCGACATGGGCCCGGGCAGGACCAAGCACTTCCTGCGGTACTACGAGATCCCCGGCTACGGCCACGCCGCCAGCACCGTGTTCAACGCCGCCTGGGATTCACTGACCGCGCTAGAAGACTGGGTCGAACAGGGCCGCGCGCCGCGCCGGCAGGTCGTCGCCGATAGCATCGGCGTGCCCGGCCGCACCCGCCCGCTGTGCGAATACCCCGGCTGGCCGAAGTACGTCGGCAAGGGCGACGTGAACGCCGCGTCGAGCTTTGTCTGCGTCAAGAGTCGCAGGGGCACGCGCTGATCTGATCCGGCGCCGGTCTCACCCGCCGGCGCCGTCCAGTCTGCCCGACTGGACACCTCGACCCCGCAGAACACCACCGTCCGCCATACATGTCCAGTCCAACGGACGCACCGCAGCCCTCGCGGCAAGCCCAGCCAACCGCCCATAGATCGCTCTACCACGCGCCATCGCGGCGGGTGGCCACTCGAGCGCCACGACTGGCACGCCTTTCGCTCTATGCCCTGTAGCCGCCCGAGAGCGGCCCAAAACAACAAGAGGAAATACCATGCGACTGCACCACAAATCCCTCTGCCACATTCTCTGCGGCGGCGCCGTAGTGATCGCCACCAATCCCGCCAGCGCCGCCTTCATCGAAGACAGCAAGGCCAGCATCGACCTGCGCAACTTCTATATGAACCGCGACTTCCGGCAGTCTGGCGCTGCTCAGTCCAAGGCCGAGGAGTGGGCGCAGGGCTTCATGCTGAAAATGGAATCCGGCTACACCGAAGGCCCGATCGGCTTCGGCGTGGATGCCATCGGCCTGCTCGGCGTGAAGCTCGACTCCAGCCCCGACCGCGTCGGCACCGGCATCCTGCAGAGCGACCGCGAAGCGCCCAACCGCGCCCAGGACGACTACGGCTCCGCCGGTGTGACGGCCAAGGCCAAACTGTCCGCCACCACCCTGCATGTCGGCACCCTGCAACCCATCCTGCCGGTGGTGATGCGCAACGACAGCCGCCTGCTGCCGCAGACCTATCGCGGCGCCTGGCTGCAGAGCAAGGAGATCGACGGCCTGACCCTGGACCTCGGCAAGCTCGACCGCGTCAACCAGCGCAACTCCTCGGATAACGAGGAAATGACCGCCTTCAACGGCGGCCGCCGCAACATCCAGTTCGGCAGCCAGACCAGCAGCGACGAATTCCTCTTCGTCGGCGCGCGCTACGCCTGGTCGCCCGAGCTCAGCACCAGCTACTTCTACGGCGGGCTGGACGGCATCTACAAGGAGCACAACTTCGGCCTGGTTCATGTCCTGCCGCTCGGCGACAAGCAAAGCTTCAAGACCGACCTGCGCTACGTGCACCAGACCGACGACGGCGGCAGCAACGTCGACGCCGATGCCTTCGGCGCCATGTTCACCTACAAGCTCGGCGGCCACGCCTTCGGCGCCGGCTACCAGCAGCTCAACGGCGACACCGGCTTCGCCTACATCGCCGGCAGCGACAACTCGCTGGTCAACCTGGTGCAGATCAACGACTTCGGCAACGAGGACGAACGCTCCTGGCAGGTCCGCTACGACTACGACTTCGCCGCCATGGGCATCCCCGGCCTGAGCCTGATGACCCGCTACCTCTCCGGCGACAACGTCGACCGCGGCCCCGGCGCCAGCGAAGGCAAGACCTGGGAACGCAATACCGACCTCGCCTACGTGTTCCAGAGCGGCCCGCTGAAGAACCTCGGCCTGCGCCTGCGCAACGCCACCACCCGCAGCAACTTCGGCAGCGACCTGGACGAGAACCGCTTTATCGTCAGCTACAGCCTGCCGCTCTGGTAAGCACCACGCCGCAGCACCTCTCCTCGTTGGACTTCGCCGGGCCCCGCGCCCGGCTTTTTTCAGGCATAAAAAAGGCGACCCTCGGGCCGCCTATTTTCACGCTTCAGCCTTGCCTGTCGGCTCAGCCCTGCTTGGTGCCGCGCCGCAGCATCTCGTTCACCCGCTCCGCGGTATACACCCGCTTCGCCTCGTCGCTCGGCTTGTGCCGAACATCGAGCATCACACCCGCACTGATTGCCAACACACAAACGATCACCGAGACCGCAGACAGCAACGTATTCATCGCACGCCCTTCAGACACCAAAGAAACCGCTAGCGGAGGATAGCTCCCCGCGAAATGGCGCCGATTCTGCGCCGCACCACGGGTAACGTCAACGGCAAGAGAACCCGCCACAGACCGCTGATACCGCGGCCCCCACACGAATCAGCTCGCCAGCTATCGCCCCAGCTTTCACGGCAACGCAAGCTGCAGCCCGCCCAAGGCGAACCGCGCAAACACCGCCCAACCGACGGCACTGATCAGACCCAACGCCAGATAACCCACAACAATCCCCAACGCGATCTGCTTCCACAGCCCGGCATGGGGATCACGGCTGTAAACAACCGGCTCCACGGAATGAACATCCCGCTCGGCACGAATCTCATCGAAACGGTCACGCATGGTTTACCTCGGTAAACGGAACAGCAAATAGGTGGAACGACAAAGGGCGGCTAGCTTTGGCTAGGCGCCTTTGGATGTCTAGTGGAAGGCGACTAAGCGAGAGGGAGGGATCAGGTTTCCTGGGACACATGTCAGTGACCACGCGCTATGCGCACTGTCGCCGGATCATCTGGAATCGGCACTGCGGCTCTCGCCGCTCGCACAGAACAGACACTTCGAGCAGAAGCTAACCGCTCTAGATCAGAACAAGTGAAACTTAACGAACAGAAACGGGATGATGATCAAGAGCAAAGCCGTATTGTGCTGCCGCCTCGTCAGCCACACGAAAGCAACGAGTGACAACACGGTCGCCGGTAGCAAAAGGAGTTGATAGACATAGAAGGAGACGGCAAAACATTCGATCTGGCTGTCTTCAGGTCCGAGAAAGAACAGGCATTCCGTACTTAGCAAAGCAAGGGCAGTCCACCCAAGCGCGCCTAGAACCATTGCAGTTCTGAACAGCCATAGGGCGATCTTCTTCATAGCATCCTTTGCTAAAGCGAGCCGTAGCCAGCGCGTAGTCACCGGCACAAACAAAAAAGGGGCTAGCTTTCGCTAACCCCTTGTTTTGTCTGGTGGCTACACCGGGACTTGAACCTGGGACATCAGCATTATGAATGCTGCGCTCTAACCAACTGAGCTATGTAGCCAAGTGGCGCGCATTATTCTCTGGTCGGTTTTGGCTGTCAACCCTGGCCCCGCAGATTTTTTATCCTTTTCAAACGGTTAGTTACGAACGGTCCGGACCGCGCAGGTGGGCCGCACAGGCGGCCGCCTAGCTCGGAATGCTACGGGCTTAGCGGAAAGACGGCCGCGTGGCCAGCAGCAGGCCGGCGAAGATCAGGGCGCCGCCGATCCAGTGGAAGGGTTGCAGCGCTTCGCCCAGTAGCATCCAGCCGAGCAGCGCGGTGAATACCGGCATCAGGTAGCTGGCCATGGCGGCCTTGGCGGCGCCGACGACTTTTACCCCGTGGTTCCAGGCGAGGTAGGCGATCAGCGAGGCGAACACGGCGGTGTAGCCGATGGCGCCGAGGTTGGCCGGCGTGGCGGCGAAGCCCCCTACCCGGCTGAGTTCGTACAGGTAGAACGGCAGGATCAGCGGCACGCCAAGCAGCATCAGCACGCCGAGCAGCACCAGCGGTGGCACGGTAAGGAATCTCGACCAGCGCCGCAGCAGCAGCGTGTACAGCGCCCACACCAGCACGGCGAGCAGCATGATGAGGTCGCCGGCCTTGAACGACAGGCTGGCGAAGGTCTGCCAGCTGCCGCGGCTGATCAGGTAGAGCAGCCCCGCCGCCGCCACGGCCATGCCGAACCAGGCGCGGCGCAGTGGCCATTCACCGAGCAGAAAACCCGCCCCGATAAAGGTCGCCAGTGGCAGGCAGGTGTTCACCAGCGTCAGGTTGATCGCTTCGGTGCTTTGCGCGGCGGTATAGAGCAGCGAGTTGTAGCTGGCGATGCCGAGCGCGGCGATCACCGGCAAGCGCCAGCCGGCAGCACGCAGGGCCGCTCGATGGGTCCAGATGCCTTTCGCGACGAAGGGCAGCAGCAGCGTGGTGGCCAGCACCCAGCGCCAGAACGACAGGCTCAGCGGCGGAATTTGATCATAGAAGGCGCGCGCCACCAGTGCGTTGCCGCTCCAGCAGAGCACAGCGATGAGCAGACCGGCGAACGCCGGGGCGTGACGGCTGTTCATCAGGCGTTACGCAGTGGACGCAGGCGGTATTGCGACGGCAGCTGATCGAGCCCGCTGACGGTGACGTTGAGGTTCTTCCAGATGCCATCCTTGATGCCGTAGATGCAGCCATGCACGGCCAGCGGCTGGCCGCGGTGCCAGGCGTTCTGGACGATGGTGGTGTGGCTGACGTTGGCGACCTGCTGGATGACGTTGAGCTCGCAGAGACGGTCGACCTGCTCGTCTTCTGTGGCCAGCTTGGACAGGTGCACGCGATGCTCGTAGTAGAGGTCGCGGATGCTGCGCAGCCAGCCGTCGATCAGGCCCAGCTGGTCGTCACGCATGGAGGCACGCACGCCACCGCAGCCGTAGTGGCCGGTGACGAGGATGTGTTTGACCTTGAGCACGTCGACCGCGTACTGGATGACCGACAGGCAGTTGAGGTCGGTGTGCAGCACGACATTGGCGACGTTGCGATGAACAAAGAGATCGCCCGGCAACAGGCCGACGATCTCGTTGGCGGGCACGCGGGCATCGGAGCAGCCGATCCACAGGTATTCCGGTGCCTGCTGCTTGGACAGCTTCTCGAAGAAGGTGGGGTCTTCTTCCTTGATGGCCTCGGCCCAGCGGGCGTTGTTCTCGAACAGCGGTTCCAGCTCGCTCATCTATGTTGTCCCTATGGTTCGGCCCCGCACCTTACGAGCCGGCCTGGCCTTTGACAAGCAAGGCCGGCTCGCACGGGCGATCAGTCCGGCTCGACGAGTTCTTCCGTCTCGATGACCGTGGTGCTGGGCTGGGAGACGAACGAGCGCAGGTCACGCATGAAGTTGTCGCGCCAGGCATCCAGATCGGCGACACGAATGGCGCGCATCAAGTGCTCGTAGCGGTCCTTGCGTTCGGCGAGCGGCATGCTCAGCGCGCGGTCAAGGGCTTCGGCCATGCCGACGCAATCGTACGGATTGACGATCAGCGCCGAGGTCAGCTCGCGCGCCGCACCGGCGAAGCGCGACAGCACCAGCACGCCTGGGTTTTCCGGGTCCTGCGCGGCGACGTATTCCTTGGCGACCAGGTTCATGCCATCGCGCAGCGGGGTGACGAAGCCGACGTCGGCGGTGCGGAACAGGCCCATAAGCACCCGGCGGTCGTAACTCTTGTTGAGGTAGTGCAGCGGCGTCCAGTCGAGGTCGGAGAGACGCCCGTTGAGGTGCCCGGCCTGGCTTTCGAGCTGTTCGCGGATGTGCTGATAGGTGCGCACGTCGGAACGCGAGGTCGGCGCGATCTGCAGGAATTCGACGTTGTTGCGGTGCTTGGGATAACGGTCGAGGAACTCTTCGTAGGCGCGGAAGCGCTCGACCAGGCCCTTGGAGTAGTCCAGGCGGTCGACCGAGATGATGGTCTGCCGCTTGGTGTCGCTGGCGCGGCGCATAGGATGGGCGCGGCCCTTGTAGCCTTCGGCGAGCTTCTGGATTTCGTCCGGCACCACGCCGATCGGGTACACCCCTGCGCGGAAGTTCTGCCCGTAGGCGGTCAGGCTGCCGTCCGGCTCGATCACGCCGCGGACCTCTCGGGTGATGTAGTCCTGAAAGGCCAGTCGGTCGGTGTCGGTCTGGAAGCCGATCAGGTCGTAGTAGCAGAGGGTCTTCAGCAGCTCGTTGTGCGGCGGGATGGCGGTGAGGATTTCCGGCGCGGGAAACGGGATGTGCAGGAAGAAACCGATACGGTTGCGGATACCCAGCTGGCGACAGGCTTCGGCGAACGGAATCAAGTGGTAGTCGTGAATCCAGATAATGTCGTCGGGCTTGAGCAGCGGTAGGAGCTTCTCGGCCAGCATGGCGTTGACCCGCCGGTAGCCGTCGTATTCCTCGCGGCTGTAGCGGGCCAGGTCGATGCGGTAGTGAAAGATCGGCCACAGCGTGGCGTTGGAGAAGCCACGGTAATACTGGTCGTAGTCACGCTTGTTCAGCGGCAGCGTGACATAGGTGATGTTGCCGACTTCCTCGGTGTTGATGGTCGGGGTCGCGCTGATCTCGCCACTCCAGCCGAACCAGATGCCACCGGCCTGGCGCAGCGCATCGTAGACACCGACGGCCAGCCCTCCGGCGGCTACCTTGCCCGGTTTGATTGGCGCCACGCGGTTGGAAACCACTACTAAACGGCTCATGGCAGTAAATCTCGCTCTAGTCGGGTTTTATTCTGGGTTCGGCCGGTACACCGAGTTCGTTCAGCAGCGCTTCGATCCAGCTGCCGACGGCAGCCACCGACGCCACCCGTTCGCGGGCCTCGCTGGGGCCGTCGCCGACCTTGATGGACCGACCGTCGAGCGCATTGACGGCGGCAAAGCCGGCTTCGTCGGTGAGATCGTCGCCAAGGAACACGGGAGTGCAGCCGGAGAACGGCGCTTCCTGCATGAAGGCGCGGATCACCTCGCCCTTGCTCGCGCCGCGGGGCTTGAGTTCGAACACGCACTTGCCGGGCTGCAGGGACAGTACCTCGGCGTAACGCTGGGCGAAGTCTTCGGCGAGTGTGCGGGCCACCTCCTCCAGCTCCGGCGCCTGGCGAAAATGCAGGGCGAAGGCGACGCTCTTGTTCTCCAGGTGCAGACCTGGATGCTCGTTACAGACCTGCTGCAACTCACGCTGGATGCGCTCCAGCGCCTGATTGTCGAGTGCCAGGTTGCGCAGCTCACCCGTGGCATCACGACGCTCGGCACCGTGCACGCCGGCGGCGGGAAGTTGCAGGGGCGCCAGCAGCGCATCGAGCTGCGCGAGCGGTCGGCCGGAGATCACGGCGACGGGAATGCCGCTGGCATGCAGGCGTTCCAGGGCCGCGAGGGTGGCCGGTGGAATGAAGACGAGTTCCGGTCGGGGCTGAATCTCAGCCAGCGTTCCGTCGACATCGAAGAAGAAGGCGTAGCGCCGAGGCTCTGGCGCAGGTTGGTCGTTTTGATCATTCATGCAGAGTAGGACTCCGGATCACGCGCGGTGGTTCGTCCCCTTTTTCTCAAGACGCTCAGGCATCTACGGCCGCAAGAAAGGATGGACCCGAATGGCGTTATCGGCCAGCCGACGGCCCTGAATCTTCCCAGGGCGGCCGGGTCACAACCTGCATGACCGACGTTCTGACAGGAGACGATCATGAGCGATCAAAAACCCTACACCCCAACGGAAATCGACAACACCGAAGACCGCATGGGCTCCATCGAACAGCTCGATTTCGATCAGCGCCGTGACGAGCGCAAGGGCCGCATCGGCGACGAAGTGCCCGGTGAACAGGTGGCCGACGAGTTCACCGCCGAACGCGCGGCCGAAGCAGGCATGACAGCCGGTGAAGTCCCGGATGGCGAGACCACCATGGACGACATGGCGCCGGAAACGCTGATCCCCGAGGATGGCGCGCGCTCGCCGAGCGAACGCGGCCATGGCGGCCCTGCGGACCAGGATCTGAGCGTGGTTTCAGAGCATGAGATCGGCGCCGACGTGGATCTCGACGAAGCCGAGCTGGGCCGCCAAGACCCACTCGACGGCAAGCCGTGGGACGGCCCCGCAAAAGGCGACGAAGACACCGGACTTGGCGGCGGCGATGCGGTATTGCGTGAGGACGACAGCGTGCTGTCCGACGAAGAACTGGAAGGCGAAGCCCCGCTGGATTCGGGACGGGACAAGCGGCCGGGGGAATAGAGCGGAGCCATTTGCCGCAAGCCATAGGTACCTGCGCAACGAGAACCCGGATGGACGCTGCCGCAACGGGGGCGTCCCGCCAGGTACCTGTAGGGTGGGCATCAGCCCACCAAATAACCGAGACCACGCGAATCGGTGGGCTAAAGCCCACCCTACGGCGTGGGTGCGCCGTAGCGATGGTTAGCCTATTCCAAGCAGCCGAATCAGCCCTCATGAGCGCCCGCCGCGCAGCAGTGCATACGTAGGGTGGGCTTCAGCCCACCCAAAAACCGAGACCGCGCGAAGCGGTGGGCTAAAGCCCTCTACGGTATGGGTGCGCCGTGGCGATGATTGGCCCATTCCGGGCAGCCAAATCAGCCACCGCATGGCAGCGGCATCGCAGTGTAGCAGCGCACACGTAGGGTGGGCTTCAGCCCACCAGATGACCGACGCCCCGCGAAGGCGTTGGGCTAAAGCCCACCCTACGACATGGGTGCGCCGTAGAGATAATTGGGCCGCTCCCAGGGAGCGAGCCCTCGTATGACTGAGCCTTCAGCCGACCCGGCGATCAATCCAGCAACGTGCAGGCCATGACCAGCGCATCTTCACGGCCGTCCGCCGCAGGGTAGTACGCTCGCCGCCGGCCGACTTCGTTGAAGCCATAACGCTCGTAAAGCCGATAGGCCGTGGTGTTGCTCGCACGTACTTCGAGGAAGCATTCGCGGCCGCCGCGTTCGCGGGCACGCTCCATCAGATGCTCGAGCAGGCGCAGGCCGAGGCCGCGGCCCTGGCTCTGCGGCTTGACGGTGATATTGAGCAGGTGCGCCTCGTCGAGGATCAGGTTGATCACACCGTGGCCGACCTGCTGCTCGCCCTCGAACATCACCCAGCACTCGTAGGCACTCAGCGCGTCGTTGAAGATGCCACGCGTCCAGGGGTGACTGAAGGCGGCGTACTCGATCTTCAACACGGCTTCGATGTCCGCCGCGGTCATCGGGCGGAAGCTGACAGCATCACTCATCACACGTACTCATGAACCTATGTGCCAGCGCGGCATGCTGCGGCGCAGGGTTTTCCACAGCTCGGCCTTGGCGGCCGGCTGCTCCATCAGCTGTTCCAGGCCGGGCATCGCCAGGGCGCGACCGAGCCCTTCGACAGCCAGTTCGCGATAGCAGGCGTCGACATCCACTTCACCGGCGAAACGCAGCGCCGGACGACCGATCAGCCAGATGCAATCGCAGCCCATGTTCTCCAGCTCGGCGGCCATCACGCCCTGCACGTAATCACGTGCGGCTTCGCCCCCCTGATCGAGGCTGCCCTTGTTCAGCAGCGGCCAGCGAATCGGCTCGCCATCGCCGACCTGCTGCGGCTTGTCCGGCAGGCGTGCCGCGCGCAACAGGTCCTTGAGCAGGATGTAGGCCGGATCGCGGCTCTGGAAGGATTCGCCGGTGGGCAGTTCAACTACCAGCAATACGTTGCCAGCCCGCATCAGCTGCAGCGAGAAACGCGGCGGTGGCTCGATGGGCTTGGCCGGCTCGGCCGCCTGTTCTTCCGTCGCGGCAGCAACCGGTTCCGGCTGCTTGGGTTCCGGCATGGCGATACGCGGACGCGGCGCCTGCGGCGGCTCGACTACAGGTGCTGCGGGTCCCCGCTCCACTACCGGCGCGGCCACCGGCACCTCGGCTGGCGGTGCGACGGCAATGTCCGGCTCCGCTTCGGCCGCGACCGGCAACAGCAGCTCCGGCCGCGACGGCGCAGCGAAAGGCAGTTCGGTACGCGGCAGCCAACTGGCTACCTGCATGGCGTCGAGGTAGGCGCGACGCCGGGCTTCGTTGATCAAACGCCCTCCACCTGCGGATGTGCCTTGGCGCCGACCTGCATCAGGTTCAGCGCGTTGAGATAGGCCTTGGCCGACGCGACGACGATATCGGTATCAGCGCCGTTGCCATTGACGATGCGTCCGCCCTTCTCCAGCCGCACGGTGACTTCGCCCTGGGAATCGGTGCCCTGGGTAATGGCGTTGACCGAATAGAGCTGCAGGGTCGCACCCGACTGGGCGACCCCTTCGATAGCCTTGAAGGTGGCGTCCACCGGGCCGGAGCCCTGCGCTTGAGCGCTGCGCTCGGCGCCGTCGACGCTGAGCACCAGCTTGGCTTCGGGGATGGTGCCGGTCTTGCTCGCGACTTCCAGGCTGGCCAGCTTGAAGTGCTCAGGCGCTTCGTCGGCCAGGGTGTCGGAGACCAGTGCCTGCAGGTCTTCGTCGAAGATTTCGTGCTTCTTGTCCGCCAGTTCCTTGAAGCGGGCGAACGCGGCGTTCAGCTCGTCGCCTTCAAGCAGGATGCCCAGCTCATCCAGGCGCGAACGGAATGCGGCGCGGCCGGAGTGCTTGCCCATGACCATCTTGTTGGCGTTCCAGCCGACCGACTGGGCGGACATGATCTCGTAGGTTTCGCGGTGCTTGAGCACGCCGTCCTGATGGATGCCCGACTCGTGGGCGAAAGCGTTGGCGCCGACGATGGCCTTGTTCGGCTGCACCGGGAAGCCGGTGATGCCCGACACCAGACGCGAGGCCGCGAGGATGTGCTCAGTCTCGATGCGGGTGTGTACGTCGAGCAGGTCCTGGCGGGTCTTGATCGCCATGACGATCTCTTCCAGCGCGGCGTTACCGGCACGCTCGCCGAGGCCGTTGATGGTGCACTCCACCTGGCGTGCGCCGGCCACAACGGCAGCCAGCGAGTTGGCCACGGCCAGGCCGAGGTCGTTATGGCAATGCACGGAGAACACCGCCTTGTCGGCGTTGGGGATGCGCTCGAGCAGCTGGCGGATGGTTTCGGCGTACTGGTGCGGGATGGCGTAGCCGACGGTGTCCGGGATGTTGATGGTGCGCGCGCCGGCGTCGATCGCGGCCTCGATGATGCGGCAGAGGAAGTCGATTTCCGAGCGGCCGGCGTCTTCGCAGGAGAATTCCACGTCAGCGCACAGGCTGCGCGCCTTCTTCACCGCGCGCACGGCCTGCTCGACCACCTGGTCCGGCTGCATGCGCAGCTTGTACTGCATGTGGATCGGGCTGGTGGCGATAAAGGTGTGGATGCGCCCAGAGTTGGCGCCGGCCAGTGCTTCGGCGGCACGCTCGATGTCGGCATCGACGGCGCGCGCCAGGCTGCACACGGTGCTGTCCTTGATGTTGTCGGCAACCAGCTTCACCGCGGCGAAGTCGCCGGGGCTGGCGATGGCGAAGCCCGCCTCGATCACGTCCACCTTCAGCCGCTCCAGCGCCCGGGCGATGCGCAGCTTTTCCTCACCGGTCATGGACGCGCCGGGGCTCTGCTCGCCGTCGCGCAGGGTGGTGTCAAAGATGATGACGCGATCGTTGCTGCTCATAGGAAATCCTCACGGCTGCCGAGCGCCTCTCGGAGGGCGCTGTAGTCCATGGATTGTCGCGTGAAATGAACAAAGCGGGAAGGCGAAGCTGCGTTTGGCATGGGTTGTTGTCGCGCAGGGTGGAAAAACCGCGAAGCGTTTTCCACCAGCGTTCCCCGTCGGTGGAAAAGCCTTCGGCGTTTTCCACCCTACGCCAGAAAACACAAAGCCCGCCTTTAGGCGGGCTTTGGGCTGATCGAGCGAGCTAGAGCCATGCAAGGCAAAAACAGGCGAGGAAGCGGAGTTTACTGCTGTAAATGAGCATGACTCGCTCCGCTCGCCCTTCGGGCCGGCCTAAAGGCCGTTCGGTGGCAAGCCACCGTCCGAGCCTGTTTTTAACGCAGCAGGGCCGACGCGCAGCCGATCAAGCCTGATCCCAGGCCCGATCGCCGTGCTCATCCTTGATCCGGGTCGGCAGCCCCATCACATCGAGCAGCTTGAGGAACGGCTGGGCCGGCAGCTCTTCGACGTTGACCATGCGCTGCGCATCCCACTCGCCACGTGCTACCAGCAGCGCAGCGGCAACCGGCGGCACGCCGGCGGTGTAGGAGATGCCCTGGCTGTCGGTCTCGGCATAGGCCTCTTCATGGTCGGCGACGTTGTAGATGAACAGCTCGCGCGGCTGCCCGTCCTTCGTGCCCTTGACCAGATCGCCGATGCAGGTCTTGCCGGTGTAGCCCGGCGCCAGCGAGGCGGGATCGGGCAGCACAGCCTTGACCACCTTGAGCGGAACCACTTCCAGGCCTTCGGCGGTGCGCACCGGCTGCTCGGAAAGCAGGCCAAGGCTGTTCAGCACGGTAAAGACGTTGATGTAATGCTCGCCGAAGCTCATCCAGAAACGGATGTTCGGTACATCGAGGTGCTTGGACAGCGAGTGCACCTCGTCATGACCGGTCAGGTAGAGGCTCTGTTCACCCACGACCGGCAGGTCGTCGGTGCGTTTGACCTCGAACATGCGGTTGGTCGTCCACTGGCCGTTCTGCCAGCTGTAAACCTGGCCGGTGAATTCGCGGAAATTGATTTCCGGGTCGAAATTGGTGGCGAAATACTTGCCGTGAGAACCGGCGTTGACGTCGAGGATGTCGATCGACTCGATCTTGTCGAAGTATTCCTGCTGCGCCAGGGCAGCGTAAGCGTTGACCACGCCCGGGTCGAAACCGACGCCGAGGATGGCGGTGACGCCCTTTTCCTGGCACTCGGCCAGGTGCTTCCACTCGTAGTTGCCATACCACGGCGGCGTTTCGCAGACCTTGCCCGGCTCTTCGTGGATCGCGGTATCGAGATACGCGGCGCCGGTGTCGATGCAGGCGCGCAGCACGGACATGTTGAGGAAGGCAGAACCGACGTTGATGACGATCTGCGATTCGGTTTCACGAATCAGTGCCTTGGTCGCTTCCACGTCCATGGCGTCCAGCGCATAGGCCTTGATTTCGCCGGGCTGCTTGAGCCCGCCCTTGGCTTGCACGCTGTCGATGATGGCCTGGCATTTGGAGATGTTGCGCGACGCGATAGCAATACGACCGAGTTCGTCGTTGTGCTGCGCGCACTTATGGGCCACCACCTTGGCGACACCTCCTGCACCAATGATAAGAACGTTTTTCTTCAATTGTTTCACCCCCTTGTACTGCGGCCTCAGGAAAGGCTGGACAGGTAATCGTTAAAGTCGAACTCACGAACCACCTCGACGCTGCCGTCGAGCTGCTTTACCACGATGGACGGCATTTTCAGGCCGTTGAACCAGTTCTTCTTGACCATGGTGTAGCCTGCCGCGTCGATGAACGACAGCCGATCGCCGATGGCCAGCGGACGATCGAATTGGTACTCGCCGAAGATGTCGCCGGCCAGACAGGATTTGCCGCACACCATGTAGCTGTGCTCGCCGTCGTTGGGCGCCATCTTGGCGTTGAGGCGGTAGATCAGCAGGTCGAGCATGTGCGCCTCGATGGAGCTGTCGACCACCGCCAGGTTCTTGCCGTTGTACAGGGTGTCGAGCACCGTGACTTCCAGCGACGCACTCATGGTGATCGCCGCTTCGCCCGGCTCCAGGTAGACCTGTACGCCGAATTTTTCCGAGAACGCTTTCAGCCGCGCGCAGAAGGCATCCAGCGGATAGCCTTCGCCGGTGAAGTGGATACCGCCGCCGAGGCTGACCCACTCGACCTTTTCCAGCAGGTGGCCGAAGCGCTCCTCGATGGTGGTCAGCATCTGGTCGAACAGCTCGAAGCTGCTGTTCTCGCAGTTATTGTGGAACATGAAGCCGCTGATCTTGCCGATCACCGCCTCGATCTTCGCCGGATCGTGCTCGCCAAGACGGCTGAACGGCCGCGCCGGGTCGGCCAGCAGATAGTCGGAACTGCTCACCTGCGGATTGACCCGCAGGCCGCGGATGGTGCCCTCGGTGCCAGCTTCGAAGCGCTCCAGCTGACCGATGGAGTTGAAGATGATCTTGTCGCAGTTGGCGACCATCTCTTCGATCTCGTCGTCGGCCCAGGCCACGCTGTAGGCGTGGGTTTCGCCGGCGAACTTCTGCCGGCCGAGCTTGAGCTCGTACAGCGACGACGAGGTGGTGCCGTCCATGTACTGCTGCATCAGGTCGAACACCGACCAGGTGGCGAAGCACTTGAGTGCTAGCAGCGCCTTTGCGCCGGACTGTTCGCGCACGTAGGCGATCTTCTCCAGATTGCCCAGGAGCTTCTGTTTATCGATGAGGTAATACGGCGTCTGGATCATGTCTACGTGCCCCCAAGGGATTTCGCCGGATAGGAGCCGGCGGCCCCGTTTGCAAAAGCCGCGAATTGTGCCGATTACCGGCGCAGATCGAAATAGATTTTCAACACTTCGTCATCATTCAAGGACATCCGGTAGCCTCCACCGGGCTGCTAGGGCTGATGCTAGACAGGCTAACCCGCATGCAATGACGTTCAGGTGAATTATCCCGCCGATCACCGGACGTAGATTCCGATTGTCTGGCGAGCCATCAGCCGGGCTCAATGCAGTACAATTCGCGCTTTTTTTAATGGCTGGACTGGCGCCGCGATGATCGAACCCAAGCGCGTACTACGTGCCCTCGCCGAACACTGGACGTTGCTCGAACCGCTGTGCGAGCGTTTCGACGCCGGCACGCTGAGCCTGGTCGAACTTCGTCATCAGCTGGCGGCGCAACTGCCCGAAGGCACGCCCACCGACGTCACCGCCCTGCTCGACCAGTGGATACGCCTGGACATCCTGGTGCCGGTGGCCAAGAGCCCCAACCGCTTCGAGCTGAACGCGCAGATCCACGACTTTCTCGCCTACCTGCGCCGCGAGCACCGCCTCGGCCTGTGCCTGGAGATCGAAGCCTACCTGCGCCATCTTGAGCGTCTGGCCGGACATATTCTCGATGCCTTCGAGATTCGCGACGGCAACGATCTGGCCCGCCAGTTGCGCCTGCTCGACATGCGCGTGCGCGATGTACTGAAGAAGCTTGATAACGACGAACAGGCGCTGGTCGCCGTGGCCGACCGGGCCAAGACCAGCGACCGCCAGATCCCGCTGCGCCAGCGCTACGCCGAGGTGCTGGCGACCTGGGACGAATACGTCGAGCCAATGATTCAGTTGGTTTCCGCCGACGGTGCCTTCGAGCAGGGCGTGCACCGCGTCGAGCAGGTGCTGATGAAGCTACTCGGCGAGCAGCAGCGCCTCGGCCAGTTGGTGGACGACGATCTGCTCGTGCGCACCCATGCGCGCATCCTCGAAATGCAGACCACCGCCCAGCTGACCCTGCGCAAGGCCCGCGAACTGCTGCTGCCGCTGCGCGAGGAAGCGCGCCGGCACAACGCCGTGACCCGCGGCGCGGCACTGGCGCTGTCGGCGATCCGCAAGAAGGGCCTGGACGCCGTACCGCAGGCCTCGCTGCCGCTGTTCACCCGCCCACAGAGCACCTTTCTCGGCACCGCCAGCCAGGTCGAAGCCTACGTCTATGCCCTGGCGCGCTTCGAGCCGAAACCGGCGCAGTTCCCGCGGGCCAGCGGCAAGCGCAAGGGCGAGCAGCCGCGCGCACCGCGCACCGCCCGCGAGATGATCGAGCGCTGCCAGCAGGCACTGCCGCTGCCGGACCTGATGGCCTGGCTGCTGGAACAGGAACCCGAGGGCGCCACCGACGAGCTGCTCTACTGGTTTTCGCGCCTGTCCCGCGACGCCCGCTTCCAGCGCGACCGCCTGGAGCGCCGCGAATACCTGACCCGCGAGCACTGCGTCAGCCTCAGCTCCTTCGCGCTGGTGGCCAACGCCAATGGCTGATTCCTACGTCGGGTGGACAACGCGCAGCTTGTCCACCCCCAGCCACGCCGAATCGAAAAGGTGGAAAAGGCTTCGCCGCTTTCCATGGGGCGGTCTTCCATGCTGCGCTCACATCCGGCATTGCAGCCAGGCCCCGCAGCCTGCCCATCGCAAGGCTCAGGTCGACGTCGCTTTCCGCTCCCCGCACCAACAGCCCCCTCTCCCCTATGGGGAGAGGGTTGGGGTGAGGGGCAGGCACCAACCAGCAGCACAGACAGGCCAAAGCCCATCAAATCACGCTGTGGAAATCACCTTGTTGATTTCTACCCAACGATCCAGCGAGCAACCTGAATGAACATCGACCTCAAGGAAATGACCCAGCTGGCGCCGATCTTCCGCGAGCTGTTCAAGGGCTATCACCTGTCGCGCAGCGAGCCGGAGCCTTACGCGCAGCTGTCGAACATGCAGGACCAGTACCGCGCATTGTTCAAGGCGCTCGGCTTCGAGCTGGTCTGCGATCCGCGCGGTTTCTACTACTTCGTCCCCGAGCAGATGGGCGCGCAGGTGAACAAGACCGCCCAGCGCCTGGCGCTGTTCACCTTCATCCTCGTCGAGCACCTGGCCGACCAGGGTCGCGATCCGCTGGCCGTGCTCGACGGTGGCAGCCTCGGTCGCGATGAACTGCCGGCACTGCTGGACAAGTACCGCGACCTGTTCCTACAGGCCGAAGTCACCACCCAGGAAGAGCTGGAAGAAAAGGTCATCCGCCGCCTGACGCAGCTGGGCTTCGCCGAGGACAGCAATGGCGTCTACCGCTTCCTGCCGCCGATGCACCGCTTCCTCGACGTCTGCCTGTCGGTGCAGCAGGACCGCGACCTGGCCGCCAGCCTGCACAGCAGCGACCTGCCGTTGCCAGCGCCGGAGCTGATCGCTGAAGACGACAGCGAGGACGACATCATCCTTATCGAAGAGCCGGACGAAGCTCTCGTCGAAGAGTCCGAAGAAGCCGCCCTCGCCCGCGCCATTGCTGCAGAAAAGGAGCTTGAAGCATGAGCCAGGAACGCTACGGCATTCGCCGCTTCGCCCTGCTGAACACCGCCGGCTACAGCCTCGGCATCTTCCCGCTGGAAAACCCGTTGTCGGTCTACGGCGCCAACAACCTCGGCAAGTCCGCTTCGATCAACGCGCTGCAGTTCCCGATCCTGGCGCGCATGTCGGACATGAGCTTCGGCAAGTACAGCCTGGAGCAGTCGCGCAAGTTCTATTTCGCCAGCGACACCAGCTACATCCTTGTCGAAGTCATGCTGCCCCACGGCCCGCATGTGATCGGCGTGGCCGGCCGCGGTCCGGGCGGCGGCTTCGGTCATCAGTTCTTCGTCTACCAGGGCTCGCTGGATCTGGACCATTACCAGCAGAACGGCACCTGCCTGCGCCAGCGCGAGCTGTTCGCCAACCTCGAACGCGCCGGCATCAAGGCCTACGAGGCCAAGCCGGACGAGCTGCGCCGGCTGCTGGTCGGCGGGCATACCTCGATTCCGCTGGATATGACGCTGATCCCGCTGCGTTCGACCAGCGAGCAGAGCCTGAAGACCTTCCGCGCGCTGTTTATCAACCTGCTGCATATGAGGGAAATCACGGCGGCCAAACTGAAGCAGCTGTTCCTTGATGCCTTCGAGCACAGCTTGCGCTCGGGCAGCGTCGACTACATCGCCGCCACCGAAGAAGCCTTCCGCGACGTGCGCCGCATGGAGCAGGACTACCAGGCACTGGTCGCCGCCGGCCCGCTGGTCGAGGCGCTGGCTTCCGGTGTCGCCCAGCGCGAGCTGCTGCGCGGCAAGCTGCATCGCCTGTCGCCGCTGCTCGACAACCTGCTCGGTACCTGGCACGACTACGCCGATGCGCGCAAGGAAGAGCTGGTGATCCAGGCCGAGCACTACCGCCGCGAGCAGGACGGCCTGCAGAACGAACAACGCGGCTCGACCGGCGAACTGATGCGCCTGGAACGCGAGATCAGCGAAGCCCAGCGCTGGCTCGGCGAGCTGGCGGTGTTGAAGAACCGTTTCGCCCTGGTCGAGGACGCCCATGTGCTGGAGCAGCAGCTGCTCGCCGCCAAGGACGCCCATGATGAGCTGGCCGGTGCGTTGGCGCAGTCCCGCCAGTTCTCCAGCGAGGACCTGGACGAGCGTCTACGCGATCTGGAAAAGCGGTTGAAGTCGGTCAAGCAGCAACTCGACCATGCCGACAACAACAGCTACTCGCGCCTGCGCGAAGAGTTCTCCCAGGCCGACGTCGATCGCCTGATGCGCCTGTTCAATGGCCAGCTGTTCAGCCTGCCGCTGGGTGAGAAAGGCATCAGTGCCGAGGGTGACGACTGGGTCAAGGCCGTGGAAGCGGTGCTGGATCGTTTCAAGGGCGACACCTTCTCGGTGCCGGGCCTGTCCATCGACCTCTCGCATATCGAGCCACCAGCGCTGCAGGCTCTGGCCGACCGTGCCGCCCTGCGCGACCAGAAGGATCGCCTGGAGCGCGAACTCAAGCAGCTCAAGACCCAGCATGCGGTGGCCGTCGACCGCGCCGCGAGCAAGGCCCAGGCCGAGGCGCTGTATCAGGCCGTACTTGATGCGCAGAAAGCGCTGGAAGACTTCCGTCGCAGCCAGACCCTGGCGGCCGAGGAGCCGGCCAAGCTGGAACAGCTGGCCCAGGCCGAAGCCGCCCAGGAAGAACTCAAGCGCACCAGTGACGCCTTCGCCGAGCGCGTGCAGCACCTGTCCGCCAAGCTGCAGCTGGTCGGCCGTCAGCTAGCCGATCTGGAAGCCAAGGAGCGCACGCTGGAAGACGCCCTGCGGCGTCGCCAGCTGCTGCCGGCGGATCTGCCGTTCGGCACGCCGTTCATGGAACCGGTGGATGACTCGCTGGACAACCTGCTGCCGCTGCTCAACGACTACCAGGACAGCTGGCAGGCGCTGCAGCGCGTCGACGGCCAGATCGAGGCGCTGTATGCCCAGGTGCGCCTGAAGGGCGTGGCCAAGTTCGACAGCGAGGAAGATCCCGAGCGCCGCCTGCAGCTCTTGGTCAACGCCTACGCGCATCGCCAGGACGAGGCACTGACCCTGGCCAAGGCCCGCCGTGCCGCGGTCACCGACATCGCCCGGACGCTGCGCAACATCCGCAGCGACTACGAGAGCCTGGAACACCAGCTCGCGCTGTTCAACCGCGAGATCAACAAGCGTCAGGTTTCCAACCTGGCGAGCTTCCGCATCGTGCTGGCGCCGAACAAGGATGCGCTCAAGCATATCGATCAGATCATCCACAGCGCCGGGCAATACGAGGAAGGCGAGACGCTCTCGGTGTTCGATCTGTCCCAGTCTTCCGAACAGGACGCGAAGAACGAGGAAGCCAAGGAGTATCTGGCGCGGCTGGTGGCGGCGAACAACAACCAGCTGGGCTTGAAAGACCTATTCGAGCTGGCGTTCGAGATCACCAAGGTTGGCGGCCAGCCGGTTATCCACACCGACATCGACGGTGCGGCGTCCAACGGCACCACCATGACCATCAAGGCGCTGACCAACATGTATCTGTTGTTGCACCTGATGGACCGCGAGCAGGCCGGGCGCATCCGACTGCCCTACTACCTCGACGAGGCGGCTGACATCGACGAACGCAACCAGCAGGCGCTGATCGAAACCAGCCTGCAGCTGGGCTTCGTGCCGATCCTCGCGTCGGTGAAGCCGCAGGTCTCGGCCCACGTGGCCATCGACCTGGAAGGCGGCAGCGGACCCTCCGGCATCTATATCGACGAGGCGGACTGGAAATACATCAGCCGCCGCGAACCGGTCGCCAGCGAGCACACTGCTTCAGCCCAACGGACCGAAGAACCGGCCTGATCTCCCTGCAACGAAAAAGGGCCCCGCGGGGCCCTTTTTCATATACATCCGGCTATCGCCGTAAGGTGGGCCTCAGCCCACCAATAACGTACCGGATCGATCGTCACTTGCCACTGGCTGCTCGCCCCAGCTCGATCTTCGGCGCCCAGTCAAACCACTCCTCCTGGGGCTCCTTGAACAAGGCAAAGGTCTGTCCTGGTAAGGCGCGCTGTCCCATGCGTTCGCCATCAGGCGTGGCAAAGGCAACGCCGCCCTCGATCAACGACTCCAACGAATCGGTACGCAAGCTGGCGCCCTTGAACAGGCTGAAGTCGACACCGAAGCCACTGGTTTCCCAGAAGCGGCTGCCGGTGTGCACTAGTGCGGCATAACGCGGCTCGATAAGCACGCGGATCAATACACGGTCGGCAGTCTGACCGAGCTCGTAGCTAGTCACTTCACCGACCTTTACCTCACGATAGGTCACCGCATTGCCCGGCTTGATCGAGCCCAGACGCGCCGCGCTGAGGACCAGGGCCAGCCCTTCGCCAGCCTTCCGCGGCTCAAGCTCCTGCCCCACGAAACGCGCTTGGGCTGCAGCACCCGACTTGCCGGGAGCAACCTCGAGGTAGGGACCGCTGACTAGCGTATCCAGATTGGCCGTGCGCATGAGACCCAACTCGGGCCGAACCACCCAGAACTGCGTGCCGGCACGAGCGATGCGGGACTCTGCGGCGGTAATCCGAGCACGCAGCACGACGTGGCCGAGGTCGTCGCTCAGCGTCACGCTATCCACTTCGCCGACCTCCAGCCCCTTGTATCGGATCGGTGTCCCGGCACCGAGACCGTCACCGCGATCCAGACGAATCTCCACCGAGGTCCCGCGTCGTATGGCGCTATCCCTGTCCTTATGCAATTCGAATCGGGGCACTTTTCTAGTGGCCGCGGCTTGCGGATCCGACGTCTCGAATGCGATGCCGCCGGCCAGCAGGCTCTGCAGTGATTCGCTGCGCACTTCGATACCGGACAGCCCGCCGGTCAGGGAAATGCCACTGGCGTTCCAGAACCGGCTCGAACTGTTCACTAGGTCGGCGTAGGGCTGCTCGATGTGCACGCCTACCACAACCCGCTGCTGGTCTCGAGAAAACTGGTAACTCTGCACCGAGCCAACTCGAACCTGCCGGTAGAGCACAGGACTACCCACATCCAGCGAACCGAGGTTATCGGCCGTTAGCACCAGATGCAGGCCTGGCGATCGTATATCCAACGGCGGCGCCTTGGCACGTGCCACGAAGTTGCGCCTGGCCGGTGCGCCCTTTTCACCCGGACGTACGGAAATGTAGTTACCCCGCACCAGTGCCTCAAGCCCGGAAATTCCAGCCACCGAAACGGACGGTTTGACCACCCAGAATTGCGTGTCATCGACCAGATAGTCTTCGAACAGGGGGTCGATGGAGAGCTCGGCCTGTGCACCGCTAAGGTCCGAGTCGATATCGAGCTTCTTCAGTAGGCCCACTTGCATGCCCTTGTAGATCACCGTCGTTCGCCCGGCCTGAAGCCCGTCGAAGTCTTGCAGAGCCACGAGTGTCTTGATGCCGGCCTGAGCTGCGTCGAAGTCTTCATACAGACGAAACGGAATGCTCGGATCAGTCGCCGGGCTGTCCTTGCGGTGCGCCGGCGTGGCGAAGGCGATGCCGCCAGCCACGATGCTGGCCAGTGACTCCGTGCGGAATTTCACCCCGGTCAAGCCAGCGTCAACCGTGACCCCGCTGGCATTCCAGAAACGCGTGTGCTTGCGCACCAAATGCGCGTATTCCGGCTGGATATACAGCTGCACCTCGACCGTGCTGTCGTCCTCGGCCAGCACGAAATTCTTTACCTGCCCGACCTGAATCTGCCGATAGAAGACCGGGCTACCGCGATTTAGTGAGCCAAGTCGATCAGCCTTGAGTGTCAGATGCAGGCCGATACGACTATCGGACATGGGTGGCTCTTCCGTCAGCGCGACAAAGCGCCGGGTATCCTCGCCATCGGCTGGACTGATACCGATGTAGTTGCCCGACACCAGCGTTTCCAACCCAGTGATCCCTGCCAGGGTCACGCTGGGCCTGACCAGCCAGAAACGTGTGCCGCTGCGCAGGTAGCCGTCGACATCCTTGTTCATTTCGATTTCAGCTACCACCACCTGGCGACGCTCATCATCGCCGAGGCGCAGATCCCTTACGACACCAATCGTCATGCCCTTGTAGAGCACCGATGTTTTGCCGATCTCGATACCCTCGGCACTTTCGAAGACAACCTCGATGTATATGCCACGTTCACTATAGGCTTCCCACGCCAGCCACGCGCCGATCGCCAGTGCGATCAACGGCAGAATCCAGATGGCCGACCAGCTGGATGCAGGACGAGTATTAGCTTGTGGCAGGTCAGTCATGCTTGTTCCCGGATTCCGTGTTATCCCAGATCAGACGAGGGTCGAACGTGATGGCAGCGAGCATGGTCAAGATGACCACGCTGGCGAAAGCAACCGCACCGAAGCCAGCTTCGACGCTGGCGAGGCTGCCGAAATTGACGATGGCCACCAGAATGGCGATCACAAAGATATCGAGCATGGACCATCGCCCGATCCACTCGATAAAGCGAAAAACCAATATCCGTTGGCGCGGCGACATTGGATGGTGGCGCTGTACTGAAAACAACAATATCGCGATTCCAACAAGCTTGAATGTGGGAACCAGTATGCTGGCGATGAACACCACGGCGGCTATCGGGAACATGCCGTGTTTGGCTAAGGTCACGACACCGGACATGATGGTATCCGGCGTGCCACTGCCCAGCATGCGTACCGTCATGATCGGCAGGAGATTGGCCGGCAGATAGAGCAATGCCGCTGTAATCAGAAGCGCCCAGGTTCGAACGATACTGTTGGGTCTGCGCATATGCACGCGTGCACCGCAGCGGACGCAGCGTTGATGACGCTGACCGGCATCAGCCCGATTGAGCTGATGACACTCATGGCAAACCATCAGCCCGGCGTCAGCAGCGCGCATCGCGACGCTCCGATAAGGCTTCCCAAACCTGGTGTGGTGACATCACCAACTCTAGCCAGACCTGAACGACCAGTAGACCGACAAAGCACCCCAAGCCGATACCCAGGCTGAGCTCTGCCATATCCCTAAGCTTGATGATCGAAACCAGAATGCCGAGCAAATAGACCTCCAGCATCCCCCATTCGCGGAGATGGTGATATGTCCGATAGAGCAGCATGCCCAATGGCTTCGCCCGATCAAGCGCAATGCAAAGCAATACAGCGAGCTGGCAAAGGAGTTTAAGTAGCGGCACAGCCATGCTGCAGAGAAACACCACCACGGCGACCCCTTGCATGCCGCTGCTATACAGACTGAGCACACCGCTCCAGACCGTATCGTCAGTAACACGGCCAAGCAGATTCAATCGCATGATGGGCAGGAAGTTGGCCGGAAAGTACAGCAACAACGCGGCAAGCACCAATGCCAGCCCAGGCCCGACGATGCGATGCCGTAAGCGAAACAGCTCGCAGCTACAACGAGGGCACTCTGCGACCTGGCCGAGGCTGAGCTCCGGCTTGAGCATCAGCAAATCACATTCGGGGCACGCGGCCAGTCGCTCAAGCGGGACCTCTTCAAGCACTGGCGTAGCAGCCGATTCCGGCATGGGAACAATATCCGAGTAAAGCGCTCATTCTAAACGAGCGATGCAAGCTGCTGTGAGCGCTCAGGCGGGTGGATAACCACGACACGTATATCAGCGAGTGGCCCATGGCGTTCGAAGAGACACTAGGGCTAGCGCTCCACGCCTATATATATCCACTAGACCGAGGCGGTACGTGCATCGGCATATGCGCGGATACGGTGAGAGATCCAGATCGTCTAACAGCTAAGGCCGCCATACAGGCGACACGCTACCGCCGGCCCCGTCTACTTAAACCCACTTACAACCATGACGGGCAGGTAAGCCAATTACCTTGCCACGCACCTTCACTGCCAGCGCGATCGACCTTTCCTTACGCGCAAAAGCAAACCCCCGACCGGATTTCTCCGATCGGGGGTTTGGGATAAGAGCTTGACGATGACCTACTC
>NZ_JBEOPU010000018.1:0-58066 GCF_040310405.1 Pseudomonas sp. E45-MNA-CIBAN-0222 | reverse complement strand
TTTTTGATCGGTTGACCGCTTTCAAAATCGGCGGAGGCTGAAGTCAGCCAGAAATACAGGGCTACTTCAGACCATCCCTAGAAGATTTTTATCGCCAAATCACACGATAATGCTGTGGCAGTACTATGGAAAAATTGAGCCTGAGACCGGAGCTGAAAGGTTTCTCCAAAACCTAAAGGATAGCGACCTTCAGTGGGGGCTAAGAGGCTCAAAACTATCTGCATTTGCTGTGGTGGAAGGTGAAACTTGCGGCCTGTTTTGCCGGATGGCAAAAAGAGCCGGCAGCTTATTCAATGAAAAAGAATTGAGCAAAGTAAAATCACGTGTAATTGGAGACATTTTAGAAGCTGAAATAGATGGTGTCTCGACTCCCGCAGCAGCCGTTAATTCTAACGAAATGGCGATTTGGTTAAATTATCTTCTGTACTATATATCCAAGGTAAATCCGGGAAAAGAAAAGGGTCAGAGAATTGAGCCGGATCCTTTTTCTTTATCACTATTGGCTTTAGAAGGGCTTTTGGAGAATCCGGAAATTGAAAGAGTGGATAAGTCATTGAGTAAGGTTGGTGAGATAAACTTCAAGGTGTCCCTGTCATTCCCAGGTGAGCATCGGACTTTTGTGTCAAAAGTGGCTGACATCCTAAGAGTAAATTTAGGGAAAGACCAAGTGTTTTATGACTACGACTACCAGTCGCAGTTGGCAGTCCCAAATTTAGACGCTGTGTTGCAGAGTATATACAGGAAAAACTCCGGCTTGGTTGTTGTTTTCTTGTGCAAAGAATATGCAGAAAAGGAATGGTGTGGCCTAGAGTGGAGGGCGGTCAGAGACATAATCAAATGCAAAGATGATGATAGAATTATGTTCATTCGATTCGATAGTGCAGAAATAGATGGCTTATTTTCAATTGATGGCTATATTGATGCGAGCAAATTCTCAGAAGAAGAAGTTGCTCGGTTTATCCTGGAGCGCATACAGCTATCATCTAATATAAATGCCTAGAAGTTATCTCTGTGTTCCTCGAGCAATTGAAATTGCTGCCAGATTGCTAGGAAGGCAGCCCTGATAATTTTATGCTTTGCTGGAATTTTGGGGGTCGAAATGATCCTGCAGTGTCCTGGCTAGTCTGTAGTTCGTGCAGCAGGGGCCAAGCATTCAAACGATCACAGAGATAATCATTGTCTTATCGGCCTTGTTCTGCTGCAGGTCTCGCCTGTTCCGACAGTATTGCTTCACAACAAGAACCATCACCTCATTGTTCAATCCTGCCGTAAGGGGCGGCCTTGCGTTGTGCCAGTTCCGGCTTAAACACCGCTCATGCCGCCACCGTCCAACAGGCGCTCCAAATGCGGTCAAACGCCGGCTTCCTGCATCCACTTCGGTTTCGGATAACGGCGATCGGCCTTGCCGGCCTTGAGTACCGCGCCCGGCACGTCGTGGCCGACTAGTTGGGGCAGGTCGGCGGCGCATTGCAGCAGGCGATCGAGATCGACGGCGGTGTCTAGGCCCATGCGCTGGAACATATGCACCAAGTCCTCGGTACAGATATTGCCGCTGGCCCCGGGTGCGTAGGGGCAGCCGCCGAGTCCGCCGAGCGAGGCATCGAAGCGGTCGATACCGGCGTTCAGCGCTGCCAGCGCGTTGGCCAGGCCCATGCCGCGGGTGTTGTGGAAGTGTGCGGTGAATACTGCCTGTGGCCAGCTGTTCAGCACTTCGCGGCAGATGCGCTCGACCTGCGCCGGGTCGGCCATGCCGGTGGTGTCGCAGAGGGTGATGCCCTGCACGCCGATCTCCAGCAGGCGTTGCACCAGCTCATAGACGCGCCGCACGGGCACGTCGCCCTCGAAGGGGCAGCCAAAGGTGGTCGATAGCGAGGCGTTGATGAATACGCCACTGCCGCGAGTGACTTCGATGATTTCGCGGAACTGCACCAGCGACTGTTCGGGCGTCATGCGCAGGTTGGCCAGGCCGTGGGTATCGCTGGCCGACATCACCAGGTTGATCTCGTCCACCTCGCAGGCCAGCGCGCGCTCGCAGCCCTTCACGTTGGGTACCAGTACGGTGTACTCGACGCCCTCCACACGGCGGATGCCGCGCATCACGTCCTCGGCGTCGCGCAGGTTGGGGATGGCCTTGGGCGAGGTGAAGGAGGTGACCTCGATCTTCGCCAGCCCGGTTTGCGAGAGGCGGTCGATCAGGGCGATCTTGGCTTCGGTCGGCACGAAGTTCGCTTCGATCTGGAAGCCGTCGCGGGTGGCGACTTCCTGGATATACAGGCGTTTGCTCATGGGAGTCCTGTCGGTTGTGCCTGGGCGTAGGGTGGACGACGCTTTACCCATCCACCGTCGTGGCTTGCTGGCTGGTGGACAAGCTTCGCGTTGTCCACCCTACGTAGAGCTGTAGTTCGTAGGGTGGATGACGCTCCACCCATCCACCGTTTCGGGAATGTCGCGGTGGATGAAAAAGGCGTCATCCACCCTACGTGGCGTTCAGATGATCCCGCGTTCGCGCAGGCCCTGGCGTTGTTCTTCGGTGAGGCCGAGGCCGGCCAGCACATCGTCGGTGTGTTCGCCCAGCTGCGGGCCGCCTTCGCCGATGCGTCCCGGCGTGCGCGATAGCTTGGGCAGCACGCCCGGCACCTTGAGCGGGCCGGCAAAGGTCTGCACCTGCTCAATCATCTGCCGCGCCAGGTAGTGCGGGTCCTTGACGATATCGGCGGCGGTGTAGGGATAGCCGGCCGGCACGCGGGCGCCCTTGAGCGCTTCGATCACCTCGTCGCGGCTGTGCTGGATGGTCCATTCGCCGATGGCGGCATCGATCAGCTCGGCGTGCTGGGCGCGGCCGTCGTTGTGGGCGAAGCTCGGATCATCGGCGAGGTCCTGGCGGCCCATCAGGGTCATCAGGCGCTTGTAGATGCTGTCGCCATTGCCGGCGATCAGGACGTAGGCGCCGTCGTTGCACAGATAGGAATTGGACGGGGTGATGCCGGGCAGGGCACTGCCAGCCGGCTCGCGTACGTAGCCGAAGGCGTCGTATTCGGGCACCAGGCTTTCCATCATGGCAAACACCGACTCGTACAGCGCCACGTCGATCTCCTGGCCCTGGCCGCTACGGTTGCGCTCCTCCAGGGCGAGCAATACGCCGATCACCCCATACAGCGAGGACAGCGAATCGCCGATGCTGACGCCGACCCGCACCGGCGGCTGGCCCGGATAGCCGGAGAGGTGGCGCAGGCCACCCATGGCTTCGCCGATCACGCCGAAGCCGGGTAAGTCGCGATAGGGGCCGGTCTGCCCGTAGCCGGAGATGCGCAGCATGATCAGCCGAGGGTTGAGCTTCGACAGCTCGTCCCAGCCCAGGCCCCATTCTTCCAGCGTGCCGGGGCGGAAGTTCTCCACCAGGATGTCGGCTTCGGCCACCAGCTGGCGAACGATCTGCTGGCCTTCCGCGGCCTTGAGATCCAGCGTCACCGAGCGCTTGTTGCGCGACTGCACATGCCACCAGAGCGAGGTGCCGTCCTTGAGCTTGCGCCACTTGCGCAAAGGGTCGCCGACCTTGGGCGGCTCGATCTTGATCACATCGGCGCCGAACTCACCGAGCAGTTTGCTGGCAAAAGGGCCGGCGATCAGCTGGCCCATCTCGATCACCTTGAGGCCCTGCAGCGGCAGGTTCTTGTCTGTCTGTTCGCTCATCACGACACCTGTGCCGGTTGATTCATGGTGCCGAGCATGACCGACGCTTCGGCAGCGGACAATTGGCCGTTGGGCAAGTGAGGTTTCGCGCCTCACGAAGGCTAAGACGAAAGGCGCTTTGAATAGTGGGCGTGTAGCGGCGCATGCTTCGTCTACCGCGAATACGGGAATCCACTATGCGCCGCATTGATTTCATCACCCTACGCCTGTTCGTCGCCATCGCCGACGAGCGCAGCCTGACCCGTGCCGCCGAGCGCGAGCACCTGGCGCTGGCGGCGGTGAGCAAGCGCGTCAGCGACCTGGAAGGGCAGCTCGGCGTCAGCCTGCTCTATCGCCAGCCCAAGGGCGTCGAGCTGACGCCGGCCGGCCACGCGCTGCTGCATCACGCGCGCAACCTGCTGGACAACCTGCAACAGCTGGACGCCGACTTGAGCGAGTTCAGCCAGGGCGTGAAGGGCCATGTGCGCATCCACGCCAATACCTCGGCGGTGATCGAATTTCTGCCCGAGGACCTGAGTACCTTCACCCGTCAGCACCCGGAAGTGAAGATCGACCTGGAGGAGCGCGTCAGCAGTGACACCCTGCGCGCCCTGCGCGAGGGGCTGACCGATATCGGCATCTTCGCCGGGCACATGCCGGCCGGGGACCTGCAGGTGTTTCCCTACCGCGAGGATCGGCTGGTGCTGGTGACGCCACGAGAGCATCCGCTGGCCGGGCGTGCAGAAATTGCCCTGCGCGATGCCGCCGGCTTCGATTTCATCGGCCTGCAGCAGGACGCCTCGCTGCATGCCCTGCTGCAGCAGTCGGCGCAACAGATGGGTACGCCGCTGCGCCTGCGCATCCAGGTACGCAGTTTCGAGGCGATCTGCCGGATGATCCATACCGGCATGGGCATCGGCGTGCTGCCCGAGCAGGTGGTGCGCAACTACCTGCCGGCGCTGGACGTGGCCATCGTGCCGCTGAGCGACGCCTGGGCGCGACGCGAGCTGAAGCTCGGCGTGCGCAATCTGGAAAGCCTGTCGGCGACTGCGAGGCAGATGCTCGAACACCTCACCGCTCGCGAAGGCAATGTCTGAAGAAGCGCGCCGGGACGTGTGATTACGCTGCTGCCTTCGCCAATCACGAAGTCGCGCTTGGCCAAATAGCAATTCAGTCCGCGGGGGGCGGCGGGGTAGAGTCGGACCAGCTGCATGGCTCAAACAACTACAAAACGGAGCTCCCCATGGCACGACTCACCCGTGGCATTACCCGTCTGCTCGCCGCTTCGGCGCTGTTTACCGCTCTCGGCGCCCAGGCCGATCCGATCCTGATCAAGTTCTCCCATATCACCGCCGACAGCACGCCGAAGGGCCAGGGCGCGCTGATGTTCAAGAAGCTCGTGGAAGAGCGCCTGCCCGGCCAGGTAGAAGTGCAGGTGTTCGCCAACTCCTCGCTGTATGGCGACGGCAAGGAGATGGAAGCGCTGCTGATGAATGAGGTACAGCTGCTGGCGCCGGCACCGTCGAAGCTCGAGCAATACACCAAGCAACTGCAGCTGTTCGACCTGATGTTCCTGTTCGACGATATGGCTGCGGCGCAGCGCTTCCAGCAGTCGGACAAGGGCCGCGCCATGCTCAAGTCGATGGAGGACAAGGGCATCACCGGCCTGGCCTACTGGCTCAACGGCATGCGCCACTTCACTGCCAACAAGCCGCTGCGCGAGCCGGCCGACGCCCGCGGACTGAAATTCCGCGTGCAGCCCTCGGACCTGCAGGCCGCCCAGTACACCGCCCTGCGGGCAGTACCGCGCAAGATGGCCTTCGCCGAAATCTATCAAGGGCTGCAGACCGGCGTGGTCAATGCCCAGGACAATCCCTGGTCGAACATCTACAGCCAGAAGTACCACGAGGTGCAGAAGTACATCACCGAGTCCGGTCACGGCATCGGCAACTACCTGCTGATCACCAACACCAGGTTCTGGAGCGGCCTGCCGGCAGAGGTGCGCGGCGAGCTGGAAGCGATCATCGACGAGGTCACCGTGGAGGTGAACCGCCAGGCCGAGGCGCTGAACGAGAAGGCCAAGCAGGGCGTCATCGACTCGGGCAAGAGCGAGATTCTGGTGCTTACCGACGAGCAACGCGACAAGTGGCGCGACGCGGTGCAGCCGGCGTGGAAGAAGTTCGAAGCCGATATCGGCAAGGACCTGATCGAGGCCGCGCGCGCAGCTAACTCTGCGCCCTGAGGCAAGCCCGCCAATGGTCTGTTAGACCAATGTGCAGTTTCGGCCACGGCGCTGGCTGCACAGAATGGCGGTGTCTATCTGCGTGATCGGACAAGTGTGTATTGCAACCGGATGGTTGACCGAGCGGCCCCTGAGGCCGCTTTTTTTTGCCCGCAAAACACGTCCGCGGGTGTCGGGGCCGTAGCATTCAGCTACGCAAAAGCTCTGGCAAATGGCGGCAGTGCACACGCCATGCGGTGAGGCGCGGTCTATGCTTGAGCAAAGCCGATACGCCATGGGTGGCGTGCTTGGCTGGAGTGCACCGTCTGACAGGCGCTGGGTTGGTCATTGGGTTCGCCTGCTGGACAGGGTTCTGCATACCAACAAGACAGACGAGGAACTGCCATGAGCGCTGCGTCCGTATATCCGGTTCGGCCCGAGGTGGCCGCTCAGTCACTGACCAACGAAGCCAGCTACAAGGCCATGTACCAGCAGTCGGTGATCAATCCCGAGGGCTTCTGGCGTGAACAGGCGGCGCGGCTGGACTGGATCCGGCCTTTCACCGAGGTCAAGCGCACCTCCTTCGACGATCACCATGTGGACATCAAATGGTTCGCCGATGGCACGCTCAACGTCTCGGCCAACTGCCTGGATCGGCACCTGGCCGAGCGCGGCGATCAGCTGGCAATCATCTGGGAGGGCGATGATCCTTCCGAACACCGCGAGATCACCTACCGCGAGCTGCACCAGGAAGTCAGCAAGTTCGCCAATGCGCTGCGCGGTCAGGATGTGCACCGCGGCGACGTGGTGACCATCTACATGCCGATGATTCCCGAGGCTGCGGTGGCGATGCTGGCCTGCGCGCGTATCGGCGCGATCCACTCGGTGGTGTTCGGTGGCTTCTCCCCGGAAGCGCTGGCCGGGCGCATCATCGATGGTCAGTCGAAGATCGTGATCACCGCCGACGAAGGCATTCGCGGCGGCAAACCCGTGCCGCTCAAGGAGAACGTCGACGAGGCGCTGACCAATCCCCAGACCAGCTGTGTGAAGAAGATCATCGTCGTGCGCCGCACGGGTGCGGACATTCGCTGGCACTCGCATCGCGACATCTGCTACGACGACCTGATGCGCGTGGCCGGTGAGGTCTGCGCACCAAAGGAAATGGGGGCCGAGGAGCCGCTGTTCATCCTTTATACCTCCGGCTCCACGGGCAAGCCGAAGGGCGTTCTGCATACCTGCGGCGGCTATCTGCTCTATGCCGCACTGACCCATGAGCGGGTGTTCGACTACCGCCCCGGGGAGGTCTATTGGTGCACGGCCGATATCGGCTGGATCACCGGGCACAGCTACCTGATCTATGGTCCGCTGGTCAACGGCGCGACGACGCTGATGTACGAAGGCGTGCCGAATCATCCAGACGTTACCCGCATCGCCCGGATCATCGACAAGCATAAGGTGAACATCCTTTACACGGCGCCCACGGCGATCCGCGCCATGATGGCCGAGGGGGCCGCGGCGGTGGAGGGGGCCGATGGCTCCAGCCTGCGTCTGCTCGGTACGGTGGGCGAACCGATCAATCCCGAGGCATGGCACTGGTATTACGAAACGGTCGGCCACTCGCGCTGCCCCATCGTCGATACCTGGTGGCAGACCGAGACCGGCGGCATCCTGATCAGCCCGCTGCCAGGGGCGACCGCACTCAAGCCGGGCTCCGCCACGCGCCCGCTGTTCGGTGTGGTGCCGGGGTTGGTGGACAACCTCGGCAACCTGCTCGAAGGCCCTGCCGAGGGCAATCTGGTGATCCTCGACTCCTGGCCGGGGCAGATGCGCACCATCTACAAGGACCACGACCGCTTCGTCGACACCTACTTCAAGACCTTCCGCGGCATGTACTTCACCGGTGATGGCGCGCGCCGCGACGAGGATGGCTATTACTGGATCACCGGAAGGGTCGATGACGTACTCAACGTGTCCGGACACCGCATGGGCACCGCGGAGATCGAAAGCGCGATGGTCGCCCATGCCAAGGTGGCCGAAGCGGCAGCGGTGGGCGTTCCGCATGCGCTGAAGGGGCAGGCGATCTACGTGTATGTGACCTTGGTCAGCGGCGTGCAGCCCACGGATGCGCTGCGTCAGGAGCTGCAGCAATGGGTGCGCAAGGAGATCGGGCCGATCGCCGTACCGGATGTGATCCAATGGGCCCCTGGGCTGCCGAAGACGCGTTCCGGCAAGATCATGCGCCGGCTGCTGCGCAAGATCGCAACGGACGACTACGACGCGCTGGGCGATACCTCGACTCTGGCCGATCCTGGTGTGGTCGATCAGCTGATCGAGGCTCATGAGGCGGTGAAGAAGCGCTAAAGGAGAGGGCGAGCGGAGCTTAGTAACGCTTTACCCGTGAGCCTGCGCCCGGCGGCCATGCCACGACTCGCCGGGCTCAATGTTCCGCGCTTGAATGGGCGCGGGATCAGACGCCGGCAGGCGGGCTTTTCAGGCTGTCATTGCCGGTTACGGTAGTGCCGTTGGTGGCTGCCGCGGCGTTGGCCTGCAATTGCTGGCGATCCTTTTCCGAGCGTTCGAACGGCATGTGGTGCGAGCGGCCTTCGGCCATGCCGGCCTGTTCGTTGATTTCATTGAACACGCGCTTGGCCTCGCAGTGCCCGGTTACGCCACGGGACAGCGCCAGGCCGCCGATACCCAGCTGCAGCAGTCCGCCCAAACCGCCGCGGCTGAGGCCCTTGGCAAGTAAATACAGCCCGCCGGCCAGGGACATGGCGCGCTCCCAGCCGTGGACGTTCTGATTCTGGTGGTTCGAGGACTTGTTGTTCATGGGTGGCTCCGACGAGGACATTCTCAATGAATGACTCTCGCCAGCGCAGGCTGTTCGGTGCCGCAGGTCGGCATCTGGCGGAAACGCCGTTGAAGTGGCTGTTGTGGGAAGCCAAACGGACGCCGGGAGGAGGGAGCCAGGGCGCGCCAATGCGCGGGAACGGTCCTGACCGCGAATCGTGAAAGTGCGACGGACGAACTTCGCGACCAACATCGGCGCGGGGCAGCCGTGCTTCACGGCTGGCCCCGAGGCTGAATGTCTAGCGCAACCCGACAGGCCGCGCGAGAGCGTGCTAAGCCGCCATGCCGAATACCTTGAGCACGAAGGCGTACTCCAGCGCCACGTCCTTGAGCGCCTGGTAGCGCCCACTCATGCCGCCGTGCCCGGCACCGAATTCGGTCTTGAGCAGCAGCAGGTTGTCGTCGGTGCGGGTGGCGCGCAGCTTGGCGACCCACTTGGCGGCTTCCCAGTACTGCACGCGGCTGTCGTTGTAGCCGGCCACTGCGAGCAGTGCGGGGTAGGCCTGGGCGCGGATATTCTCGTAGGGCGCATAGGCCTTGATTCGCTCATGCACCTCCGGCTGATTCGGGTCGCCCCATTCGTCGTACTCGGTGACGGTCAGCGGCAGGTCGGCGTTGAGCATGGTGTTGAGTACATCGACGAAGGGCACCTCGGCGACGGCCGCGCCGAACAGCTCCGGGCGCATGTTCAGCACCGCGCCGATCAGCAGGCCGCCGGCGCTGCCGCCGCTGATGGCCAGGCGCGGCGAGGTGGTGTAGCCGTCGGCCAGCAGCTGCTCGGCACAGGCGATGAAGTCGCTGAAGGTGTTCGGCTTGTGTTCCAGCTTGCCGGCGCGATACCAGGCTTCGCCGAGATCGCCGCCGCCACGCACATGCGCGATGGCGAAGACGAAACCGCGGTCGAGCAGCGACAGGCGCGCATGGGAGAACCACGGGTCGAGGCTGTGCCCATAGGCACCGTAGCCATAGAGATAGAGCGGAGCCGGCTTGCCGAAGCTGTCACGCCGGCCGACCAGGCTGATGGGAATCTGCGTGCCGTCCTGGGCGGTCGCCCAGATGCGTCGACTTTCATAGGCGTCCGCATCGAACGGGCCTTCCACCGGTGTTTCTTTCAGCACTTCCTGCGAGCCGTCGACCAGCGTCAGCTGACGGACTTGTGCCGGTCGGTTGAGCGCTTCATAGCGCAGGCGGATCACCGTGCTAGTGAACTCCAGCGAATTCTGTACGTGCAGGCTGTAGGCCGCATCGGGCAGCTGCAGGCGATAGGGCTGCACGCCCTGCGGCCGCACCTCGATCACTGGTAGGCCGCTTTCGCGCAGGGTCAGGGTGATCGCCTCGGCGTTCAGGCTGACATCCTCGAGCATCACCGCGTCGTCATGCGGGACCAGTTCCTGCCAATGCTCCCGCTCGGGCTGCGCCTCGCTGGCGAGATAGAGGGCGAAGTTGATGCCAGCCTGATTGCTGCGGATCAGCCAGCTCCACTGACCTTCGTGAAGGCCATGATCGGGAAAGTACTCGTGGTCTTCCTGGCGTGGTGCCAGGCACGTCCATTGACCTTCCGGCTCGTCCGCCGACAGCACCCAGGCTTCGCTGGTGGTCTTGCTGTGGGAAAGGATGACCAGCTGGCGCTCGGAGCTGGCGCGGTAGCAATGCACGAAGAAGCGCCCGTCCGGGTCGTGATAAACCTCGTTGCTGCCGGTTTCTCCGAGGCGATGGCGGTAGACCTTGTGCGGACGGTGGGCGTCGTCCAGTTCGCTGTAGAACAGCGTCTGGCTGTCGTTGGCCCAGGTCATGCTGCCGTCGCAATCGTCGAAGGGCAGGGCGGTCACGTCGCCGCTGGCGAGGTCCTTGACGAACAGCCGGTAGATCTCGTCGCCTTCGCGGTCGAGGCTGTAAGCCAGCTTGCTGTGGTCTTGACTGACGCTGAACGCGCCCAGGGAGAGGAAGCCGCCGCCGGCCAGCTCATTGGGGTCGAGCAGCAGCTGTTCGGCGTTCTCGTCAACTGTGAGCGAGCCATCGACCGGGCGCGGGCAGCGATAGTGCCGCGGGTATTCGTCGCCAGCCGTGGTGCGCTGGTAGTACAGCCATGGCCCCCAGGGCGACGGCAGGGAGAGGTCGGTTTCGCGGATGCGGCCCTTGATTTCCTGGAACAGCGTCTCGCGCAGTTCGGCCTGGTCGGCGAGCTGTTCTTCGAGATAGGCATTCTCCGCCTTGAGGTATGCCAGCACGTCTTCGGCATCGCGATTCTCCAGCCAGCGGTAGGGATCGGTACCGGTGTCGGCGCGGGCGATGGGGGCGTGGGACATGTAGTAACTCCGGATTTGGTTCGCGGCCGGTAGGCCGGTGATGGCAAAGAGCGAGATGCGCCAGTGTAACTGCTCGGCTAGGTCTACGATTGACTCGGTGGGTACGGTGCGGTTTCAGCCAGTCGGCCAGCCCGAGCTTGCGATCATCGAGGCAGTGAATGCAGCACGATGGCTGCAGTCGATAATGACCCGACGGTCGCGAAATGTCCGCTTGCAGGTGGCTTTCGGTTAGGCAAACCAGCTGATTGACAATGCTGAGCTTTTCCCCGAAGGTGTGCCGACCCAAATCAAACGGGCGTATGAATCGAGCGTTTGCCAGAGCAGATGCCGGTCACCCGGATTATCGTGTCGGTGGGTGTCGTTCGCCGCAAGGCGCGGCCGAGTAGGGCCGAAGACGTGAGACACGTAACGTTCAGCTTCCATACCTGGAGATCAGTTGATGATTTACGAAGGTAAAGCCATCACGGTTAAGGCTCTTGAGAGCGGCATCGTCGAATTGAATTTCGACCTCAAGGGTGAGTCCGTCAACAAGTTCAATCGCCTCACTCTCAACGATCTGCGCCAGGCCGTCGATGCCATCAAGGCTGACGCGTCGGTGAAAGGCGTCATCGTTACCAGCGGCAAGGACGTATTCATCGTCGGCGCCGACATCACCGAATTCGTCGACAACTTCAAGATGGCTGACGAGGAACTGGTCGCCGGCAACCTCGAAGCGAACAAGATCTTCAGTGATTTCGAAGACCTGGGCGTACCCACCGTGGCCGCCATCAACGGCATCGCCCTGGGTGGCGGTTTCGAAATGTGCATGGCCGCCGACTATCGCGTCATGTCCACCGCCGCCAAGGTCGGTCTGCCGGAAGTGAAGCTGGGCATCTACCCGGGCTTCGGTGGCACCGTGCGCCTGCCGCGCCTGATCGGTGTGGATAACGCCGTCGAGTGGATCGCATCCGGCAAGGAAAACCGCGCCGAAGACGCGCTCAAGGTTCATGCAGTCGATGCCGTGGTCGCTCCGGAGAAGCTGCAGGCCGCTGCACTGGATCTGGTCAAGCGCGCCATTTCCGGCGAGCTGGACTACAAGGCCAAGCGTCAGCCGAAGCTGGACAAGCTCAAGCTCAACGCCATCGAGCAGATGATGGCTTTCGAAACCAGCAAGGCCTTCGTTGCTGGCCAGGCCGGCCCGAACTATCCGGCCCCGGTCGAAGCCATCAAGACCATCCAGAAAGCCGCCAACTTCACCCGTGACAAGGCCGTCGAAGTCGAGGCCGCCGGCTTCGTCAAACTGGCCAAGACCTCGGTTGCACAGAGCCTGGTCGGCCTGTTCCTCAGCGATCAGGAGCTGAAGAAGAAAGCCAAGGCCTACGACAAGCAGGCGCGTGACGTGAAACTGGCTGCCGTACTCGGCGCTGGCATCATGGGTGGCGGCATCGCCTACCAGTCGGCCGTCAAGGGCACGCCGATCCTGATGAAGGATATCCGTGAAGAGGGTATCCAGATGGGTCTGGACGAGGCCTCCAAGCTGCTCGGCAAGCGTGTTGAAAAAGGTCGTCTGACCGCTGACAAGATGGCTCAGGCGCTCAACGCGATCCGCCCGACCATGTCCTACGGCGATTTCGGCAACGTCGACATCGTCGTCGAAGCCGTGGTCGAGAACCCGAAGGTCAAGCACGCCGTGCTGGCCGAGGTGGAAGGGCACGTTCGCGAAGACGCGATCATCGCCTCCAACACCTCGACGATCTCCATCAATTACCTGGCCCAGGCGCTCAAGCGTCCGGAAAACTTCTGCGGCATGCACTTCTTCAACCCGGTACACATGATGCCGCTGGTGGAAGTGATCCGTGGCGAGAAGACCAGCGAAGTGGCTATTGCTACCACCGTCGCCTACGCCAAGAAGATGGGCAAGAGCCCGGTCGTGGTCAACGATTGCCCGGGCTTCCTGGTCAATCGCGTGCTGTTCCCGTACTTCGGCGGCTTCGCCCGCGCTATCGCCCACGGTGTCGACTTCGTTCGCGCCGACAAGGTGATGGAGAAGTTCGGCTGGCCCATGGGCCCGGCTTATCTGATGGATGTCGTCGGCATGGACACCGGCCACCACGGCCGTGACGTGATGGCTGAAGGCTTCCCGGATCGCATGAAGGACGACACCCGCACGGCTGTCGACGTCATGTACGAGGCCAACCGCCTCGGCCAGAAGAACGGCAAGGGCTTCTACGCCTACGAGATGGACAAGAAGGGCAAGCCGAAGAAGGTCGTCGATGCCGAGGCCTACGAGCTGCTCAAGCCGATCGTTGCCGAGACTCGCGAGCTGTCCGACGAGGACATCATCAACTACATGATGATCCCGCTGTGCCTGGAAACCGTGCGCTGCCTGGAAGACGGCATCGTCGAGACCGCTGCCGAAGCCGACATGGGCCTGATCTATGGCATTGGCTTCCCACCCTTCCGTGGTGGTGCGCTGCGCTACATCGATTCGATCGGCGTCGCCGAGTTCGTCGCGATGGCCGACAAGTACGCCGACCTGGGCCCGTTGTACCACCCGACCGCGAAGCTGCGTGAGATGGCTGCCAACGGCCAGCGCTTCTACGGTTAATCGAGGGAGAGAGAATTCATGAGCCTGAATCCAAGAGATGCAGTCATCGTCGACTTCGGTCGCACCCCGATGGGGCGCTCCAAGGGCGGCATGCACCGTAATACCCGCGCTGAAACCATGTCCGCACACCTGATCGACGGCGTGCTGGCGCGCAACCCGAAGATCGACCCGGCCGAAGTCGAGGACGTGATCTGGGGCTGCGTGAACCAGACCCTCGAGCAGGGGTGGAACATCGCCCGCATGGCTTCGCTGATGACGCGTATCCCGCACACCAGCGCCGGCCAGACCGTGAGTCGCCTCTGCGGTTCGTCCATGAGCGCCCTGCACACTGCCGTGCAGGCCATCCAGACCAACAACGGTGACGTGTTCGTCATCGGTGGTGTGGAGCACATGGGCCACGTCAGCATGATGCACGGCGTGGACCCGAACCCGCAGCTGTCGCTGTACGCCGCCAAAGCGTCCGGCATGATGGGCCTGACCGCTGAAATGCTCGGCAAGATGCACGGCATCACCCGTGAGCAGCAGGACGCCTTCGGTGAGCGTTCGCACCGCCTGGCGCACAAGGCCACGCTGGAAGGCAACTTCAAGGATGAGATCATCCCGATGGAAGGCTACGACGAGGACGGTTTCCTCAAGGTCTTCGATTACGACGAAACCATCCGTCCGGACACCACCCTGGAAAGCCTGGCTGCGCTGAAGCCTGCGTTCAACCCGAAGGGCGGTACCGTGACTGCAGGTACTTCCTCGCAGATCACCGACGGTGCGTCCTGCATGATCGTCATGTCCGCCCAGCGCGCCAAGGATCTCGGCATCCAGCCGTTGGCCGTGGTTCGCGCCATGGCACTGGCTGGCGTTGACCCGGCAATCATGGGTTACGGCCCGGTGCCGTCCACCCAGAAGGTGCTCAAGCGCGCCGGTCTGACCATGGACGACATCAGCCACGTCGAGCTGAACGAAGCCTTCGCTGCACAGGCTCTGCCGGTGCTCAAGGACCTCAAGCTGCTCGACAAGATGGAAGAGAAGGTCAACCTGCATGGCGGCGCCATCGCCCTGGGTCACCCGTTCGGCTGCTCCGGTGCGCGTATCTCCGGCACCCTGCTGAACGTGATGAAGCAGAACAACGGTACGATCGGTATCGCCACCATGTGTATCGGTCTAGGCCAGGGGATCAGTACGGTCTTCGAACGCGTCTAACAGACAGATGCAAATGACTGCGCTAGGCTGACAGCCAATCTCGCTACTGAGCGGGAATATGATTGTCAGCCGGTGCATGGAAGCCGGGGCCTGGTGCCCCGGTTTTTCTTTTTTGTATTTGTGTGGAGGTAGGCATGCAGTTGCAGCCGGGGCGTTATCGCCATTACAAGGGGCCGGAGTATCGCGTGTTCGCCGTTGCGCGGCACTCCGAGACCGAGGAGTTTGTGGTGTTCTACCAGGCGCTGTATGGGGAACGCGGACTTTGGGTGCGCCCGTTGTCGATGTTCAGCGAGAGCGTCGAAGTCAACGGCGAAACGGTCCCGCGTTTTGCACTGATCGAAGCCGAAAAGAGTGTTTTTGAAGGCTGAGCTGGCATGCGGCCATCAGGCTCGCCCTTGACCTCACGTCCATCGCCACTATATATAGCGGTGCTTTTTAGGCAGAGCGAAAACCTCGACGTCTGGTTTATGGCATCGAACCGCTGCTCTGATTCGCACCAGACGGAGCCGAGCAGCACAAATTGTCCTGCCAGGTCGGCCCGTTCGCAAAACGCGCACTAACGTACGCCGATGCCTTGCCGATTAGCGCCGGTACGGGTATTCAAACTGTCGGAGGCGCCGCCTCTGTTCACCTCTAGATTCAGGAACTCTCCTCTCCATGGGTAAATCGCTGGTCATCGTGGAATCACCGGCCAAGGCCAAGACAATCAACAAGTATTTGGGTAACCAGTACGTGGTGAAGTCGAGTATCGGCCATATCCGCGACCTTCCCACCAGCGGTTCTGCCAACAAGGAGCCGGTCAAGCGCGGCAAGGCCGCGGCCGCCGAGGCGCCAGCGTTGTCGCCGAAGGAGAAGGCCAAGCGCCAGCTCGTCACGCGTATGGGCGTCGACCCGGAGCACGGCTGGAAGGCCAAGTACGAGATCCTGCCGGGCAAGGAGAAGGTCATCGAGGAACTGCGTCGTCTGGCCAAGGAAGCCGACACCATCTATCTCGCGACCGACTTGGATAGAGAGGGGGAGGCCATCGCCTGGCACCTGCGCGAATCGATTGGCGGCGATGACAGCCGCTACAAGCGCGTGGTGTTCAACGAGATCACCAAGAAGGCGATTCAGGAGGCGTTCTCCAAGCCTGGTGAGCTCGATCTGAACCGGGTCAACGCGCAGCAGGCGCGTCGTTTCCTTGATCGTGTGGTCGGCTACATGGTGTCGCCGCTGCTGTGGGCGAAGATCGCCCGCGGTCTGTCTGCCGGTCGCGTGCAGTCGGTGGCGGTGAAGCTGGTTGTCGAGCGCGAACGCGAGATCCGTGCTTTCGTTCCGGAAGAATACTGGGAAGTACACGCAGACCTGGCGAATGCTCAGCAGGCCAAGGTGCGCTTTGAGGTCGCGCGTGAAAACGGCGAAGCCTTCAAGCCGCTCAACGAAGCGCAAGCCACTGCTGCACTGGATAAGCTCAAGGGCGCGCACTACAGCGTCAGCAAACGCGAAGACAAACCGACCAGCAGCAAGCCCTCGGCCCCCTTCATCACTTCGACCCTGCAGCAGGCGGCGAGCAATCGCCTCGGCTTCGGCGTGAAGAAGACCATGATGATGGCTCAGCGCCTGTACGAAGCCGGTTACATCACCTACATGCGTACCGACTCGACCAACCTCTCCGCTGATGCGGTCGGCATGGTGCGCGGTTTCATCGAAAGCGAGTTCGGTGACAAGTACTTGCCGGAGAAGCCGAACGTCTATTCGAGCAAGGAGGGCGCCCAGGAGGCGCACGAGGCGATTCGCCCGTCCGACGTCAACATGCGGCCGACCCAGCTGTCAGGCATGGAGCGTGATGCCGAGCGCCTCTATGAGCTGATCTGGCGCCAGTTCGTTGCCTGCCAGATGCCACCGGCACAGTACCTGTCCACCAGCGTGACCGTCGCTGCCGGCAATTTCGAGTTGCGCGCCAAGGGCCGCATCCTGAAGTTCGACGGCTACACCAAGGTCATGCCGCAGCAGAGCAAGGCCGGTGAGGATGACGTCTTGCCAGAGATGAACAAGGGCGACGACATGAAGCTGCTCAAGCTCGACCCGAGCCAGCACTTCACCAAGCCGCCGGCGCGCTACTCCGAAGCCAGCCTGGTCAAGGAGATGGAGAAGCGCGGTATCGGCCGGCCGTCCACCTACGCCGCGATCATTTCGACGATCCAGGACCGCGGCTACGTCTCGCTGCACAACCGCCGTTTCTATTCGGAGAAGATGGGTGACATCGTCACTGAGCGTCTGTCCGAGAGCTTCAACAATCTGATGGATTACGGCTTCACTGCCGGCATGGAAGAGCATCTCGACGACGTAGCCCAGGGCGAGCGCGACTGGAAGCACGTGCTGGACGAGTTCTACGGTGACTTCCGCAAGAAGCTCGAGGTTGCCGAAGCCAGCGAGAACGGCATGCGTGCCAACCAGCCGACCCTGACCGATATCCCCTGCAAGGTCTGCGGTCGGCCGATGATGATCCGTACCGCTTCCACCGGCGTGTTCCTTGGCTGCTCCGGCTACAGCCTGCCGCCGAAGGAGCGCTGCAAGTCGACGGTCAACCTGATCCCAGGTGACGAGATTGCGGCCGATGACGAGGGCGAGTCCGAATCCCGCGTGCTGCTTGGCAAGCACCGCTGTCCGATCTGCAGCACCGCGATGGATGCCTATCTGCTCGACGAGACGCAGAAGCTGCATATCTGCGGCAACAACCCGGATTGCTCCGGCTACGAGATCGAGAAGGGCCAGTACCGCATCAAGGGCTATGAAGGTCCCAGCCTGGAATGCGACAAGTGCGGCAGCGAGATGCAGCTCAAGACCGGCCGTTTCGGCAAGTTTTTCGGTTGCACCAATGCCGAGTGCAAGAACACCCGCAAGCTTCTGAAGAACGGTGAGGCCGCGCCGCCGAAGATGGATGCGGTGAAGATGCCCGAGCTCAAGTGCGAAAAGGTCGATGACACCTACGTGCTGCGTGACGGCGCTTCCGGGCTGTTCCTGGCTGCCAGTCAGTTCCCGAAGAATCGCGAAACCCGCGCGCCCCTGGTGCGTGAGCTGATTCCGCACAAGGACGAGATCGATCCCAAGTACCACTTCCTGCTCGATGCGCCGCAGAAAGATCCGGAAGGCCGCTTTGCGGTCATCCGCTTCAGCCGCAAGACCAAGGAGCAGTACGTGCAGACCGAAGTGGACGGCAAGCCGACCGGCTGGAAGGCGTTCTACGACGGCGGCAAGTGGAAGGTCGAAGACAAGCGCTGATTTCGCTGCGGTCGACCACTCAGCGGGTCGGCCGGAAGGCGCGCGTTCTTCAGATCGGCTGACGCTTCGTCAGCCGATCTGGTGCGGCAACCTGTGAAGGTCCATTCTCTGTTCATCTTCTTTCGGAGGGCACGCCATGGCTCACGAGCTCTACACGCGCACCAATCAGAAGATCTTCTTCGCCGGCTTGTCACTGGAAAGCTGGCGCAAGGCCGAAGAGTCTGCGTCGATGAATTCTCAAGGCATGATTCAGGCTGAGCGCGAGGCTTGCCTGTTCCACCTCTACGGTGCCTTGCTTGGACTGTGCCATGAAATCGCTGGTTACTACCGATCGCCCGGTGCGGATGCGCCGATGGTCGAGGCGTTTCTAACCCGTAGCGTGCTCGAGGCTGCGCCGAGCCCGGAGCTCGCCGAATTGCTGGAGTTGTCGGAGCAGCCAAGCACCTGGCTCGGACAGTTGCTTGCTGCCTACAAGCAGCTTTTCCAGCCGCCACGCGCTCCTGCCAAGGCCAAGACCGATCCGCGGCAGCCGCTGATCGAGGCAGTCAGTGTCGAGGATGAAGTGCCGCCGCTGTCGCGTGTCGAGCTGGAAGCCTGGCGACAGAACCTCAAAGGCCTGGCGTTGCGTTTTCGTGAGTCGCTCACCGAGTGGTGACAGCGGTGCCGCGGTATCAGCTGCGGTGCCTGATGCTCAGGACCATGGCGATGCCGCCGAGAATCGCCGCGCCTGAGATAATCAGCGTTGCCGTTAGCGCTTCATTCAGCAGCACAGCCCCGGCAATGGCGGTGAGTAGCGGAACGCTGAGCTGCACGCTCGCCGCCTGTATTGCCACAAGACCGGGCAGCGCTGCGTACCAGATGGCATAGCCGACGCCAGATGTCAGCGCCCCGGAGAGCAGGGCGTACATGATTCCTGGCGCATCCCATTGCTGCTGGCCAAGCATCACCAGACAAAGCACTGCAGCGAATGGCACGGCCTTGATGAAATTGCCCGCAGTTGCTGCCAGAGGATTGCTCGCGCCCCGTCCGCGCAGCGAATAGATGCCCCAGGCAACACCGGACAGCAGCATGAGCAGTGCCCCATCCAATGCTGGTGCACGGCTTCCCGGCAGTAGCAGGATCAGCAACCCACTCAACGCCAGCAGCAAACCGCCAATCTGCCCGCCGCTGAAGCGCTCGCCGCGCAGCAAGCCCCACGCAAGCATGCTCAACTGCACTGCGCCGAATAGCAGCAGGGCGCCCGCTCCGGCATCCAGATTGATATAGGCATAGGAAAAACTGGCCGCGTAGACGAACAGCGCCAGGGCGCTCAACCAGTCGCCGCCTGCTGATTGTCTGGTCTTACCGATCTGTAACAGAAGCCAGAGCGTGAGTGCTCCGGCAAGGATCCGTAGACCGGTAAAACTGGCAGGGTCGATGGCGGTGTCCCGTAAGGCGATACGGCAAAGTATGGAATTGCCAGCGAAGGCCAGCATGGCCAGAGCGGTAAGCAGAAGTATGCGAGTGGTCATGCGCAAGTCCTTATTGCGAGGCACGGCGTGCACGCGCTTTTTTCAGCGCATGCTACGTGGCACTGCCTCATGTGCGTACCGTTTTCTGGAAGTGGATGGTTTGATTGCGCTCGCAGTGCATGCGTCGATGGGCTGCATCGGTTCTGCGACTCAGCAAAGGCTGCCCAGAGACTGGTCGGCTGTTACAATGGCGGCCTTTCACGCGGAGCTGATCCATGCCTACATCTTTTCTGGAAATCGTCGAGCTACCGGACGGGCGCATCGTGCTTCGTCGTGCCGAGGACGAAGAGGTGCTGGTCACGTTGGATTTCTCCAGCGATGCCAAGGCGTTCCTGCAGGGGCAACACGTCGAGATCGCCAAGGCGATGTTCAACGTCGGCGTTCAGATGGCTGGCCGTATGTCGGAAGGTGATTTCGAGCGTGACGATGACGAGCCGCGTGTTCTGCACTGAGCGTGCTGGAACTCGTACGCAGTACCGTCAGGACCCCATAAGCGATGTAACGGCACTTCCCTGTGCTCTGTCGCTCAGCATCCCAGGCGAATATTCAAGCTCTGCGCATCGCCCAGGCTCGCTGCAGCACGGAGCTTGCTGCGGGTCGCACCATTGAGCTGATCAAACCAACTGACCACGGTATGGCTGCAGCCTGAAGCCAGAGCCTTGCAGGCAAGCTCCAGCGCGCCTTCCGCGTCGCGTGGTTGCAGCAGGATGATCCGTTCGCGATTCAGGCCGCATTTACGCAGCCAATTCTGCGAGAGGAAAGCGGGCGGAGCGATAAGCGTCAGCCACCGACTGTCTGTCGCATCACCGAGTTCACGCAGGACTGGAGCGAGCAACAGGTGGCAGTGTTCGCTGCTGCCGCTCAGGCTCAACTCGCTCAGGTGTTCCTTTTCCTGCTCGGGCTTGGTGCGTGGTTTAAGACTGCCGAACGGCGCCAGGCTTTGCGCTATGACGCCGTCGAACAATGAAAGTTGGGGCCGGGAAGTGCTGGTCTGGTACTGCATGAACCTTCTCCTTAGCGGCGTATGACGCCGACACTCAAGCCTTCTATCACCAGTTCCTGCTGTTCGAGGTCCACCTCGATGGGCGCGAACTCGGGGTTCTCCGCCAACAGCCAAATCTTCTTGCCGTCACGCTTGAAGCGTTTCACCGTGACTTCGTCGCCAATGCGAGCGACTACGATCTGGCCGTTGCGCGCTTCGCGGGTGGTGTGCACAGCGAGCAGGTCGCCGTCGAAGATGCCGATATCCTTCATGCTCATGCCATGCACGCGTAGCAGATAATCGGCACGCGGATGGAAAAAGCCTGGGCTGATCTGGCAGGATTCCTCGACATGTTGCTGCGCCAGAATCGGCGCGCCAGCTGCAACGCGGCCGATGATCGGCAGGCCATTCTCGGATGCGGCGGGTTCGAAGTCTGGAATACGTATCCCGCGGGACGCGCCGGGCGTCATCTCGATAGCACCTTTGCGGGCAAGGGCCTTGAGATGCTCTTCGGCAGCGTTGGGCGACTTGAAGCCGAGTTCCTGAGCGATCTCTGCGCGAGTGGGCGGATACCCATTGTCTTCCAGGCAGCGCTTTATGAACGCGAGGATTTCCGTCTGGCGAGGCGTCAGCTTGATCATGTCGGTCTCTGTTCTTTTATACAGTGACTGGGATTATATACAGTGATCAGGCCTTGGCAACGAATGTTTCGAGCGCGCAGTTACTCCGCCCCGCTGGCGACATGACGCGTCTGCGACAATGACGCTAGTGCCACAAGGCGTTTCGTGGTTGACTTGCCGGTCGGTGAAACGTAAGTTTCAAACAGTTGTTTGTCTTTCGGAGGGGGCATGGCGCAGTCGGAAACAGTTGAGCGCATTCTTGATGCAGCGGAACAGCTGTTCGCAGAAAAAGGCTTCGCCGAAACCTCGCTTCGCTTGATTACCAGCAAAGCTGGGGTCAACCTGGCTGCGGTGAACTATCATTTCGGTTCGAAGAAGGCTCTGATCCAGGCCGTTTTCTCGCGATTTCTCGGTCCATTCTGCGCCAGCCTTGAGCGCGAATTGGATAGGCGTGAGGCGTTAACCGATAAAAAGGACACGCTCGAAGAGTTGCTGGAGATTCTTGTCGAGCAAGCCTTGGCGGTGAAACCGCGTAGCGGCGATGATCTCTCTATCTTCATGCGCCTTTTGGGCCTTTCTTTCAGCCAGAGTCAGGGCCATTTGCGACGTTATCTGGAAGACATGTACGGCAAAGTGTTCCGCCGCTACATGCTCAAGGTGCATGACGCAGCCCCGGCCATTCCACCTATCGAACTGTTCTGGCGCGTGCATTTCATGCTGGGGGCCGCGGCATTCAGTATGTCCGGTATCAAAGCGCTGCGCGCGATTTCCGAGAACGACTTCGGCGTCAGAACATCGATCGAACAGGTCATGCGCATGATGGTGCCGTTTCTCGCAGCGGGTATGCGCGCCGACAGTGGTATCGATGACACGACGCTGGCCGCGGCTTTACCGATCGGGCGGCGTAACGCGGTGGCCATTCCGGCAAAGGCTTGATCTACAAGCCTGCCGGCTGATCGGCTAAGCTAGCCGCCCATGGTATCTCTCGATCTTCTGCATATCTCTATTGCTGATCAGCAACTCTACGGTTTCGCTGGCGGGCGGCTATGTCTGCGTTTTCCTGTTTCCACCGGACGCAACGGCGTCGGTGAGCAGAATGGCTCTGGCTGCACGCCACGTGGCATGCATCAGGTGCGTGCGCGAATCGGTGACGGCCTGCCTGCGGCAGCGGTTTTGCGAGGGCGGCGCTGGACCGGCGAGGTTTGGTCTGCGGCCCTTCACGATAGCTTTCCTGGGCGAGATTGGATCCTGACTCGTATCCTCTGGCTCAGTGGGTGTGAGGCGGGAGTCAATCGAATGGGGGCGGTCGATACGTTCCGCCGTTACATCTACATTCACGGCACTCCTGATTGCGAGCCGATGGGCGTGCCTCTTTCTCACGGCTGCATTCGCATGCGCAACGCCGACCTGCTTCAACTCTTTCCATTGGTGCCGCCTCACTGTGCGGTGAGCATCGACGAGGCGTCCTGTCCGAACTGGGTCGCCGCCGAACTCGAATAAGGATCCCTTCTGCCTATGCACGGTTCACTGATGCTGGACATCGCCGGTACCTGGCTGACTGCCGAGGATCGGCACCTGCTACGCCAGCCCGAGGTGGGCGGGCTCATTCTGTTTGCGCGAAATATCGAGCATCGGCGCCAGGTCGATGAACTGTGCCGCTCGATCCGAGCTGTTCGGCCGGACTTGCTCTTGGCGGTGGATCAAGAAGGCGGCCGCGTGCAGCGGCTACGCCAGGGCTTCGTAAAGCTTCCGCCGATGCGTGAACTGGCACGTTGCACCGATGCCCCGCGGCTAGCCGAAGCCTGCGGTTGGGTGATGGCGACTGAGGTGCTGGCTGTAGGGCTGGATTTCAGTTTCGCGCCGGTTCTTGATCTCGACCATCAGCGCAGCGCAGTGGTGGGAACGCGAGCATTCGAGGGTGATCCGCAGAATGCTGTGGTGCTGATCGACGCTTTCATCCGTGGGATGCATGCTGCTGGCATGGCGGCCACTGGAAAGCACTTTCCCGGTCATGGTTGGGCCGAGGCGGACTCTCACGTTGCCATCCCCGTCGATGAGCGAAGCCTCGAAGAGCTGAGCGGCTGTGACTTGATTCCCTTCCGGGCACTTAGCGGCAGCCTGGACGCGATCATGCCTGCGCATGTGATCTATCCTCAGGTCGATGACCAGCCCGCGGGCTTTTCGCGACGCTGGCTGCAGGACATTCTGCGTAGCGAGCTCGGCTTCAAGGGCGTGATATTCAGTGATGATCTGTCGATGGCCGGTGCGCATGTCGCCGGGGATGCGGCTGACCGGATTCAAGCTGCCTTGGCTGCTGGTTGTGACATGGGGCTGGTGTGCAATGATCGGGCGGCAGCGGAGCTGGCGTTGGGTGCGCTACAACGCCTGGGCGCTACACCTCCCTCTGCGCTTTCTAGCATGCGCGCTCGTAGCGAATACGCGGTGGATTACAAGCAGAACCCTCGTTGGCTGGACGCCATGGGCGCGCTGAAGGCCGCCGATCTGATCGCCTGACTTTTCTCTTTCAAGGATTACCCATGACAGTCCATGCCATCATCGGCGGTACCGGCCTGACTCAGTTGAGCGGTTTCAAGATGCAGCGCGCGCAGCTCATCGATACGCCTTATGGGCGTCCGTCCTGCGAGATTCTGCGTGGCGAATACGGTGGGCGAGAGGTGCTGTTTCTGGCCAGGCACGGGCATCCGCATCGCATTCCGCCGCATCAGGTGAACTATCGCGCCAATCTGTGGGCATTGAAGCATGCCGGCGCCGAAGCGATCCTCGCGGTCAATGCAGTGGGCGGCATTCATTCGGCCATGGGCACAGGTCATTTCTGCGTACCCCATCAGATCGTCGATTACACCTATGGGCGCGAGCACACCTTCTTCGAAGGCGATATCGACCACGTAACCCATATCGACTTCAGCTATCCCTATGACGAAGCACTGCGCGAACGCTTGATCGGCGCGTTGGCCGCCGAGGGTTATGCATTCAGCAGCCACGGCGTGTATGGCTGTACGCAGGGGCCGCGTCTGGAAACCATTGCGGAGATTGCCCGCATGGAGCGCGATGGTTGCGATATCGTCGGCATGACTGGCATGCCAGAGGCCGCTCTGGCTCGCGAGCTCGATCTGCCTTACGCCTGCCTGGCCCTCGTGGTGAACCCGGCGGCGGGAAAAGCGGCCGGGGTAATCACCATGGCGGAGATCGAGGCTGCCCTTGCGGCTGGCATCGGCAAAGCGCGGCTGGTACTCGCCAGGGTTCTCGGGAATTGACAGCTTGTTGCGCAGGTGCACCGCGGTACTGCTGCGTTCATCTGAAACAACGTTGTCATATTGCGGCATGAGACTGGTATTTTTTGCGGCGGACACCATTGCGGCAAGCATGCCGCTTGCTACACTTGACCGTCCTTTGGAGTACCGGAATGTTTTGCCAGGCACACACAATAAGAATTCTTAGAACGGTCGTGTTGCTGACGCTGCTTGGCGGCATGGCCGGTTGTTCGACCTGGTTCTCAGGGAATTTCAAGGATCCCAAGGTCGAGCTCACCAAAGTCGATATCATCAAGGCAAGGTTGCTCGAGCAGCAGTTCATGCTGCGCTTTCGTATCGACAATCCCAATGATCGTAGCCTGCCAGTTCGCGGGCTCATCTATACCGTTCATCTCAACGATGTAGAGCTGGCCAGCGGCGAGTCCAGTGGCTGGCTGACGGTGCCGGCCAATAGTTTCGAATACTACGAGGTTCCGGTGCATACCAACCTGTGGCGGCACATGAAGTACATTGTGCGACTGCTGGAGAAGCCCGACCGTCCGATCAGCTATCGCCTGGCCGGCGAGCTCAAGACTGGTTTGATGGCGGGGCGGCGCGTGCACATTTCCACAGATGGCGAGATAATCCCGGGCAACTTTATTCCGGAGTAGTACCCAGATGAGTCAAGAACCCCACGTGCATGGTCCCGACTGCAATCACGATCACGGCCATGACCACCACCACGTCCACGGGCCGCATTGCAATCACAGCCATGAACCTGTGCGCAATCCGCTGAAGGACGTTGGTCGCAACGATCCTTGCCCTTGTGGCAGCCAGCAGAAGTACAAGAAATGCCACGGCGCTTGAGCCTGTCATGACCTTGGCTCTCGGTCTGCTCGTCGTCGCCGCGTTGCTTATTGCTGCGTTAGGCGGTTATGCGCTCTATCTCTGGCGCCGTGTATGGCGCAATGAGCATCAGCAGGTGGAGGCCCGGGCGAAGCAGCAGGCGGCGTTGGCAGAGGATCTGCGGATACTTGCCAGCTGCCTGCTGGACGGACAGTTGCCGCTCATTGAAGGCGCCATTCGAATCAAAGTGCTGCTCGACAATTATGACGTGGCGCTGGGGCAGCATCCCCGTTGCCAGGTATTCCAGCAGCTATTCGAGGCCACTGAGCAAGTGCCAACCCATGCCGCCTGGAAGGCGCTGGACAAGCATGAGCGGCGCCGGCACGAGGCGCAGTTCAGCGCGCTGGAGTTGCAACACAAGGCCGAGGCACGGCGTTCGGCGCGTTGGCTGCTCGACGAAGCGTTGCCAAAATCGCGTGACGCGGCCTGATAGACCGATCTTCTTCGCTGTACACCCTCTAAGCTGTTAGCACTCTTTTCTCTTGCAAGCTCGCACAGGAGTCCTAGATGTCTCTGCGTCTGTCGTTCGCAATGGTTCGCCTGACGTTGGGGGCCGCGCTCGGCCTGGCCGGCCTCGGCGGTTGTCAGGCCTATCTCGATAATCGCTATAGCGCGAGCCTGCCGCCGGCACAGGGCATTCAACCGCTGACCGGGCTTGCGGGCAGTGCGAGCATCCGGCGCAACTCGCTGGGTATGCCGCTGATCGAAACCTCATCGTTCCATGATGCGCTGTTCGCGATGGGCTACATCCATGCGACTGATCGTCTGAGCCAGATGGTCAGCCTGCGGTTGATGGCGCAGGGGCGCCTGGCGGAAATGGTCGGGCCGGGTGTGCTGGAGACCGATCGCTTCATGCGTGCAGTCAATCTGCGTCAGAGCGCTGAGCTGCTCTATCGCGAATCCTCGCCGCGGATGAAGAAGTTCTTCGAGGTCTACGCCCGCGGGGTCAATGCTTACCTGTATCGCCATCAGGACAGGCTGCCGATGGACCTCGCCGAGTCCGGCTACAAGCCTGAGTACTGGAAGCCTGAGGATTCGGTGCTGGTGTTCTGTTTGCTCAACTTCGGCCTGTCTCAGAACCTGCAGGAAGAGGTTGCCGCACTGCTGCTGGCGCAGAAGGTGGGTAGCGACAAGCTGGCCTGGTTGCTGCCGATCTACCCGGACGAGGCGTTGCCGTTTGCTGAAGCCGAAAAGCTCAAGGGCCTCGCTCTGAGTGGATCAGTGCCCGGGCTGGCGGCAATCGAGCAGGCAGCGCAACACTTGGCGGCGTTAACTCCCACTGACATGGCTGCCTCCAACAACTGGGCTATTGCCGGTAGCAACACCCGGAGTGGCAAGCCGATTTTGGCTAACGACACGCACTTGCCACTGTCGATGCCTTCGTACTGGAATTTCATGCAGATACGCGCACCGAAATTTCAGGCGGCGGGCGTCACTATCGCCGGCGTACCTGCGGTTGTGGCCGGCTTCAACGGCAAGCTCGGCTGGGGCATGACCATGGTCATGGGTGACAACCAGGATCTGTTTCTCGAGCAGATCCGCCGCGAAGGCTCGCGTCTGATGTATCTGGCCGATGGCAAGTGGCTGCCGGCCCGCGAGCGGCACGAAACCTACTTCGTCAAAGGCGAGCGGCCGATTCGCGAGACCATCTACGAAACCCGCAATGGGCCTCTGCTGAACACGGCGCTCGGCGAGCGCAAGCACCCCTTGCAACCGCTACAGCTCCGCAGTGGTTACGGCCTTGCGTTGAAAACCACGCAACTGGAGGCCGATCGCACGCTCGACGCCTTCTTCGACCTGTCCCGCGCGCAGTCGGTGGATCAGGCCTTCGAGGCGACCCGTGAAATTCGTGCAACCGCGCTGAATCTGGTTTTTGCCGATCAGCAGGGAATCGGTTGGCAGGTCACCGGACGTTTCCCAAATCGTCGCGAGGGATTGGGGCTGGTGCCGTCGCCGGGTTGGGACAATCGTTATGAATGGGACGGCTTCGCTGATCCGATGCTGCATCCCTACGACCAGGATCCTATCCAGGGCTGGCTGGGCACCGCCAACCATCGCAGCGTGCCGCGTGGTTACGGAATGCAGCTTTCCAACTCCTGGTATGGCCCCGAACGCTATGAGCGGCTGGCGGAGTTGGCGGGGCGGGGCAAGCACGACACCCGCAGCACCATCGCGATGCAGTACGACCAGATCACGCCGTTCGCCGCCAAGCTCAGGGTAATGTTCGAGGCGCCGGGCATGGCCGAGCCGCTGCGCAAGGCAATCGATGCGCTGCCGGCCAGTGAGCAACACAAGGCGCGAGAAGCGCTGGATCGGCTGATGGCCTTCGACGGCAAGCTGGCTGCGGATTCGGCCGATGCCGCGCTGTATGGCGCTTTCCTGCACGAAAGCGCACGGCAGATCTTCCTTGATGAGCTAGGGCCGGAAGATACGCCGGCGTGGCGTGCGCTGGTGCAGACGGCCAACACGTCCTATTCGGCGCAGGCGGACCATTTGCTCGGACGTGAAGACAGCCCGTTCTGGAACGACCAGCAGACTGCGCAAACCGAAGACAAGCCAGCGATTTTGGCACGCAGTCTTGCTGGTGCCGTGAGTCTGCTGGAAGGCCGCCTGGGCAATGATCGCAGTGCGTGGCAGTGGGGCAAGCTTCACACGGCCAGCTGGACCTCTGGCGCAACGCAGCTGGCGCCGCATATGCCGGCCAGCCAGCGGAGCAAGATCAACGCCATCGGTAGCTACCTCGACCGTGGCCCCTATGCCATGGGTGGCGATCACAGCACTCTGAATGCCTCGGCCTACAGCATGGGGGCGAACTTCGATACCTGGCTGATCCCGGCGATGCGCATCATCGTCGACTTCGGCCGCGACGAGCCGATGATCGGTCTCAACAGCTCGGGCCAGTCAGGCAACCCGGCCAGCCCGCACTACGCCGACGGTATCGATGCATGGATGAGGGCGCAGTACATGAGCTTCCCGTTCAAGACGGAGAATCTCGACAAGGTCTACGGCACGCAGCGCCTGTTGCTGACACCTGCTGGTAAATGACGGGAGCGCCGCACCGGCATCAGGCCGGTTGCGGCGCTGCTGGCGCTACTTCCAGAACGCGGATCACGCCTGGCGCAGGGTAGTGCCAGCGTACGTCCACATCCCATAACTGCGCGCCGTAACGCCGTTCGGGCTCCGGCTTCTGATAGGCCGGGCGCGGGTCCTGCGCCAGGCACTGTTCGATGAGTTCGACCAGAGGCTCGCCCAGGCGCAGTGCTTCGCGGCGGGCTTGCAGCAATCCCGATTCCGACCATTGCACCTCGATCAACTCTGGCGCATCGGCGGCCATGTCGTTGCGTGCGTCAGGTAGCGCATCGGCGTAGGGCACGTAGGGTTTGATGTCCAGCACCGGGGTGCCGTCCAGCAGGTCGATGCCGGAAATGAACAGTCGTCCCGGCTCGACCTTATCCAGCCTGACCACCGACTGACCGATGCCATTGGGTCTGTGCGTTGCTCGCGTGGCGAACACGCCAACCATGCGATTGCCGCCCAGACGTGGCGGGCGAACCTTGAGGCGGGGTTTGCTTTCCAGCGCCTGATGGAAAAGAAATAGCAGCCACACGTGGCTGACCTGCTCGAGCCCGGCTACCGCATCACCACTGTCGAACGGCGGCAGCAGTTCCAGCACGCCACGTGCGGCTGGCGCCAGGCTGGGCTGGCGGGGGATGGCGAACTTCTCCTTGAAGCAGGAGCGGACGTAGCCGATAGGCGAGACGCTGTGATCCATTACACGGGCCTGGAAGCAGTCGGGCGGCTGCGCATCTTAACCGCTATGGCCGCCTGTTGCGTTTACGCCCGGCCGACGCGCATATGCACTGTCGGCCCGCGCTGATGTGTTACAGGCCGAGCAGGTTGGCGACGTAATCGGCGTCCTTGTCGCCGCGGCCGGAAAGGTTGACCAGGATATGGCTGTCCTTGCCCAGCGTCGGCGCGGTGCGAATCGCCCAGGCCACGGCATGGGCGCTTTCCAAGGCAGGGATGATGCCCTCCACACGCGATAGAGTCATAAAGGCATCCAGGCATTCCTGGTCGGTCGCGGTCTGGTAGTTCACCCGGCCGATGTCCTTGAGATAACTGTGCTGTGGGCCGACACCGGGGTAGTCCAGACCGGAAGCGATGGAGTGCACCGCAGACGGGTTGCCATCGGCATCCTCCAGCACGTAACAGGCCATGCCATGCAGTTCGCCTGGCTTGCCCTTCGTCAGCGTGGCCGAGTGGCGGCCTGGCTTGTCCAGGCTTTCGCCGGCCGGCTCGATACCGACCAGCTCGACGGCGGCATCTTCGAGGAAGGCGGTGAACATGCCCATGGCATTCGAGCCGCCACCGACGCAAGCAACTACGTGATCGGGCAGGCGGCCATGTTTGGCGAGGAATTGCTCACGGGCCTCGGTGCCGATGATTGACTGGAAATCGCGGACCATCTTCGGGAACGGATGCGGGCCGACCACCGAGCCAATGGCGTAGATGTAGTTGTGCGGGTCCTTCAGGTATTCCTCGAAGGCGCTGTCCACCGCTTCCTTGAGGGTGGCGCCGCCGCGGGTGACGGCGATCAGCTTGCAGCCGAGGATCTTCATCTTGGTGACGTTGGGATGTTCCTTCTCGATATCCACCTGGCCCATGTGAATCTCGCAGGGAATACCCACCAGCGCGCAGGCGGTAGCCAGGGCAACACCGTGCTGTCCTGCGCCAGTCTCTGCGATGACCTTCTTCTTGCCCATAAACTTGGCCAGCAGGGCCTCGCCGAGGCAATGATTGATCTTGTGTGCGCCGGTGTGGTTCAGGTCTTCACGCTTCAGATGGATCTGCGCACCGCCGAGCTGCTCAGACAGGCGCCGAGCATGGAAGATTGGACTTGGCCGACCCACATAGTCTGCGAATAGCGACGCCAGTTCCTGCTGAAAGTCCTCCCGTTGACGGATTTCCTCGTAGGCAAGGTTGATGTCGTCCATCGCCTGCTTGAGGTGTGGCAGCACCAACTGGCCGCCATACGGGCCGAAATATCCGTTGGCATCGGGCATGGCGTTGAAGCGTGGATCGGACGACATAGGAACATCTCTGCTATTGAATTTGGCTGATCATATGCCACCTCATTTGCAGCTGAAAACGCAGTGGCTTAACGCTTCAGGGATCTGCTTCATAACGCCCTGAATCGGTGACTGCCGAGTCGGAGCGGGGCGCGCAGATATCGCCGGCTTTGACGTAAATTCGCGAATTTGAAGCTTATCGTGTAGGATGCGCGCCGACTTCGCCATTATGGGAGCAGAATTCAAACTTGTTTTTTTGTCGGCAGCCCCTTGCCGACGGGCATAGCCGTCATCAGTACGGCTGCTATGCATGCCCAACCCGCCATTGGTGCGCACCAATCTCAAGAGATTTGCCCGCTACCTGCCGCAATACGTCGCACCGCGATGTCGTAAAAGCCAGAACAAGTTCAGGAGATAGAACTGATGAACGAGGCTGAGCTCTCGCCCAATGATTCCGAAGCGCCCGCTGACCGGATCAATCCCGTAGTTTTCTACGGTTCCGCAATCGCCATCGTGTTGTTTGCCGTATGGACGATGTTCTTCACCGATCGCTCGCTGGCGATCATCAACACGGTACTTGGTTGGATTTCCAATTCATTCGGCTGGTTCTACTTTCTCGCCGTGCTGCTCTACCTGCTGTTCGTAGTGATCGTGGCGACCAGCCGTTACGGCAAGATCCGCCTCGGGCCGGATCATTCCAAACCCGAATTCAACGTGGTCACCTGGGCGGCGATGCTGTTCTCTGCCGGTATCGGCATCGACCTGCTGTTTTTCTGCATCGCCGAACCCATCACCCAGTTTCTCGAACCGCCGGTGGGCGAGGGCGGGACCACCCAGGCCGCGCGTCATGCGATGGAGCTGACCTTCCTGCATTGGGGCCTCTCTGGCTGGGGCGTCTATACGCTGGTCGGCATGTCGCTGGCCTACTTCAGCTTCCGCCAGGGCTTGCCGCTGTCGATTCGCTCCTCGCTGTACCCGATCTTCGGCAAGCGCATCTATGGCCCCATCGGCCATACCGTCGATACCGCCGCGGTGCTTGGCACCATCTTCGGTATCGCCACCAGCCTGGGCATCGGCATCATCCAGCTGAACTTCGGCCTCAACTATATCTTCGGCATACCTGAGGGCACGCTGACCCAGGCGGTGCTGGTGGTACTGATCGTGGTGTTCTCGGCCATTTCGGCGGCCACGGGCGTGGAGCGCGGCATTCGCCGGCTTTCCGAATTCAACATGCTGTTGGCGGTGTTGCTGCTGCTGTTCGTCCTGGTCGTCGGCGACACGGTGTTCCTGCTCAATGCGCTGGTGATGAACGTCGGCGACTACTTCTCCAACTTCATCAGTCTGTCGCTGGACACCTACGCCTACCGCCGGCCGACCGACTGGCTGAATGCCTGGACGGTGTTCTTCTGGGCCTGGTGGATTGCCTGGGGGCCGTTCGTGGGCCTGTTTCTGGCGCGGATTTCCCGCGGCCGCACCATCCGCGAGTTCGTCATCGGCACGCTGCTGCTGCCGCTGGCCTTCATGATGGCCTGGATGTCGATCATGGGTAACAGCGCCATCGAGATGGTCATGGGCGGTGCCCTCGAATTCGGCCAGCAGGCGGTGAGCAACCCCGGTTCGTCGATCTATCTGTTCCTGCAGAGTCTGCCGTGGGCCGGCCTCACCACCATCGTGGTGACCATCCTCGCGATCGTCTTCTTCGTCACCTCCGGCGACTCCGGTTCGCTGGTGCTGTCGAACTTCACCTCCATCCTCAAGGATGTGAACAGCGATGCGCCGGTGTGGATGCGCATCCTCTGGGCGGCGATCATCGGCATTCTCACCCTGGCACTGCTGATTGCTGGCGGCCTGACCGCGCTGCAGGGCACCGTGGTGATCATGGGGCTGCCGTTCTCCATCGTTCTGCTGTTCATGATGTACGGGCTGTTCAAGGCATTGCACGTCGAGGGCGTCATGGTCGACAGCTACCAGAAAAGCCTGTCCGGCTACCTGTCCGGGCGCGCCACGCTGGAACACACGCAGATGAACTGGAGTCAGCGGCTGTCGCGGGCGATGAGCTTTCCCAGCCGTTCGCAGATCCGTCGCTACCTGAAGGACGTGTGCAAGCCGGCGATGGAGGAGATTCAGAAGGCGCTGGGCGAGAAGGGCGTGCCGGTGGAGATCGTCGAAGGCGAACCGGGCAACGAGCACCTGGCGCTGCACGTCAATCTGGGCAGCGAGCAGGACTTCACCTACCAGATCTGGCCAGTGCGCGGCACCATGCCGTCCTTCGCCCTGCGCACGCAGAGCAGCAACGCCGACTATTACCGGCTCGAGGTGCATCTGCGCCAGGGCAGCCTGGGCTACGACCTCATGGGCTACTCCCGGCGCCAGCTGATCGAGGACATCCTCGACCACTACGAGCACCACATGCACTTCCTGCATCTGCAGCGCGAGAACGGCGGTGGTGAAAGCGGCATGCCCAACCCAGGCGCGGCGCCGACACCCTGACCCAGCACGCCTCGGGCGATCCCCGAGGCGTTCCATTCATGTCGCGGCAGCGTCGATCCGCTGCCGCCACGAACAGTACGAACGAGGTAGAACATGGCCCGTTTCCCACGGCAGCAACTCTATATCCATGGCGGCTACGTCGACGCCAGCAGCAATCAGACCTTCGAGAGCATCAACCCGGCCAACGGCGAAGTCCTGGCCGAAGTGGCGGAGGCCGGTGCGACCGACCTGGAACGCGCCGTTCAAAGCGCCGAGCAGGGCCAGCGCATCTGGGCGGCACTCACCGGCATCGAGCGGGCGCGAATCATGCGTCGCGCGGTCGATCTGCTGCGCGAGCGCAACGACGAGCTGGCGCTGCTGGAAACCCTGGACACCGGCAAGCCGCTGAGCGAAACCCGCAGCGTTGACATCGTCACCGGCGCCGACGTGCTGGAGTACTACGCCGGCCTGGCTCCGGCCATCGAGGGCGAGCAGATTCCGCTGCGCGACAGCAGCTTCGTCTATACCCGGCGCGAACCGCTGGGCGTGGTGGCCGGCATCGGCGCCTGGAACTATCCCATCCAGATCGCTCTGTGGAAGGCGGCTCCGGCATTGGCCGCCGGCAACGCGATGATCTTCAAACCCAGCGAAGTCACCTCGTTGAGCGCGCTCAAACTGGCGGAAATCTTCAGCGAGGCTGGGCTGCCCGATGGCGTGTTCAACGTGCTGACCGGCAGTGGTGCCAGTATCGGATCGCTGATCACCGAGCACCCACGCATCGCCAAAGTGTCTTTCACCGGAGGCGTGGCCACCGGCAAGAAGGTCATGGCCAGTGCGGCGTCGTCGTCGCTGAAGGACGTGACCATGGAACTGGGCGGCAAGTCGCCGCTGATCATCTGCGAGGATGCCGATCTGGACCGCGCGGCCGATATCGCGGTCATGGCCAACTTCTTCAGTTCCGGCCAGGTGTGCACCAATGGCACCCGGGTGTTCGTGCCGGCCGGTCTGAAAGCGGCATTCGAGGCCAAGCTGCTGGAGCGTGTGCAGCGCATCCGACTGGGTGATCCGCAGCAGGAGGAAACCAACTTCGGTCCGCTGGTCAGCTTCGCGCACATGAACAACGTGCTCGACTACATCGCCAAGGGCAAGGCCGGCGGTGCGCGGGTGCTCTGTGGTGGCGGGCGGGTGACTGAAGGCGAATACGCCAAGGGCGCCTTTGTCGCACCGACCATCTTCAGCGACTGCAGCGACGACATGACCATCGTGCGTGAAGAGATCTTCGGCCCGGTGCTGAGCCTGCTCGAATACCAGGACGAGGACGAAGTCATCCGCCGCGCCAACGACACCGAGTACGGCCTTGCCGCCGGCGTCGTCACTACCGATCTGGCGCGGGCGCACCGCATCATCCATCGCCTTGAGGCTGGCGTCTGCTGGATCAATACCTGGGGTGAATCGCCGGCGCAGATGCCAGTCGGTGGCTACAAGCAGTCCGGCATCGGCCGCGAAAACGGCATCGCCTCGCTGGCGCACTACACCCGGGTCAAATCGGTACAGGTAGAGCTGGGCGAGTTCGCCTCGGTGTTCTGAGGGAGGTTTGAACCATGGAATATGACTACATCATCATCGGCGCCGGCTCGGCGGGTAACGTGCTGGCCGCGCGCCTGACCGAGGACGCCGACGTCAGCGTGCTGCTGCTGGAAGCCGGCGGCCCGGACTATCGGCTGGATTTCCGCACCCAGATGCCCGCCGCACTGGCGTATCCGCTGCAGGGCACGCGCTACAACTGGGCGTACAAGACCGACCCCGAGCCGCACATGAACAACCGCCGCATGGACTGCGGTCGTGGCAAGGGCCTGGGCGGTTCTTCGTTGATCAACGGCATGTGCTACATCCGAGGCAACGCCCTGGATTACGACAACTGGGCCAAGGCACCGGGGTTGGAGGACTGGACCTATCTCGACTGCCTGCCGTATTTCCGCAAGGCCGAGTCGCGCGACATCGGCCCCAACGACTACCACGGCGGCGACGGCCCGGTCAGCGTGACCACACCCAAAGCCGACAACAACGAGTTGTTCCACGCCATGGTCGAAGCGGGCGTGCAGGCGGGCTTCCCGCGTACCGATGACCTCAACGGCTACCAGCAGGAAGGCTTCGGCCCGATGGATCGCACCGTGACGCCGCAGGGCCGGCGCGCCAGTACCGCTCGCGGCTATCTGGACCAGGCCAAGGAACGGCCGAGCCTGACCATCCACACCCATGCCGTCACCGACCGTGTGCTGTTCGAGGGCAAGCGTGCCGTCGGCGTTCGTTACCTGCGCGGCCGCGAGCAGCCACAGGTGGCTCGTGCGCGCCGTGAGGTGCTGCTGTGCGGCGGCGCCATCGCCTCGCCGCAAATCCTGCAGCGCTCGGGAGTTGGCCCTGGCGCGTTGCTGAAGAAGCTCGGCGTCACGCTGGTGCAGGAGCTGCCCGGCGTCGGCCAGAACCTGCAGGATCACCTGGAGATGTACCTGCAGTTCGAGTGCCTGAAGCCGGTGTCGCTGTACCCGGCGCTCAAGTGGTGGAACCAGCCGGCGATTGGCGCCGAGTGGCTGTTCCTCGGCAGCGGCATCGGTGCCAGCAACCAGTTCGAGGCCGGCGGCTTCATCCGCAGCAGCGACGAGTTCGAATGGCCGAACATCCAGTTCCACTTCCTGCCGGTGGCGGTCAGCTACAACGGCAGCAACGCCCATGACGGCCACAGCTTCCAGGCCCACGTCGGCTCGATGCGTTCACCCAGTCGCGGTCGTATCGAGATCCGCTCCACCGATCCGCGGGTCGATCCGAGCATCCTGTTCAACTACATGGCCCACGAGCAGGACTGGCGCGAGTTCCGCGATGCCATTCGCCTCACCCGCGAGATCATCGCGCAGCCGGCGCTCGATCCCTACCGTGGTCGCGAGCTGAACCCGGGTGTGGAAGCGCAGAGCGATGCCGAGCTGGACGCCTTCGTCCGCGAGCATGCCGAGACGGCCTATCACCCGTCCTGCTCGTGCAAGATGGGCACGGACGACATGGCCGTGGTGGACGGGCAGGGTCGCGTGCATGGGGTGGACGGGTTGCGCGTGGTGGATGCTTCGATCATGCCGCAGATCATCACTGGCAACCTCAACGCCACCACCATCATGCTGGCTGAGAAGATCGCCGACCGGATTCGCGGTCGCGAGCCGTTGCCGCGCAGCACGGCGAGCTACTACGTCGCCAACGGCGCACCGGTGCGGCAACCGCCGCAGCGTTGACGCGTTCGCCGTCAGGTGGTGGAAAAGGCTTCGCTGTTTTCCACGCTACGCTGCCGAGGACGAGTCGTGCAGAAATGAAAACGCCCCGCAGAAGCGGGGCGTTTTCGTATCGCGGATCAGCTCAGATCACTTCGGCCCAGAGGTCGTACTCGTCGGCGTGGGTGACGCGCACGCGGACCTTGTCGCCCGGCTGCAGCGATTTCTCGCTGTCGATGTAGACCATGCCGTCGATCTCCGGGGCGTCGGCCCAGGAGCGGCCGATGGCGCCGTCCTCGTCCACTTCATCGATCAGCACGTCCAGTTCCTTGCCGACCTTCAGCTGCAGGCGCGCGGCGCTGATGGCCTGCTGATGCGCCATGAAGCGGTCCCAGCGATCCTGCTTGATCTCGTCCGGTACCGGCTCGAGGCCCATGACCTCGGCCGGCGCGCCGTCCACCGGCGAATACTGGAAGCAGCCGACGCGGTCGAGCTGGGCTTCGGTCAGCCAGTCCAGCAGGTACTGGAAGTCTTCCTCGGTCTCGCCGGGGAAGCCGACGATGAAGGTCGAGCGAATGGTCAGCTCGGGGCAGATCTCGCGCCACTTCTTGATGCGTGCCAGGGTCTTGTCTTCGAAGGCCGGGCGCTTCATGGCCTTGAGCACCTTCGGGCTGGCGTGCTGGAAGGGGATGTCCAGGTACGGCAGGATCCTGCCGGCGGCCATCAGCGGGATCACGTCGTCGACGTTCGGGTACGGATAAACGTAGTGCAGGCGCACCCAGACGCCCATCTTGCCCAGCTCCTCGCACAGCTCGAGCATGCGCGTCTTGACCGGCTGGCCGTTCCAGAAATCCAACTTGTACTTGAGGTCGACGCCATAGGCGCTGGTGTCCTGGCTGATCACCAGGACTTCCTTCACGCCGGCCTTGACCAGGCGCTCGGCTTCGCTGAGCACATCGCCCACCGGACGGCTGACCAGCTTGCCGCGCATGGACGGGATGATGCAGAAGCTGCAGCTGTGGTTGCAGCCTTCGGAAATCTTCAGATAGGCGTAGTGACGCGGGGTGAGCTTGATGCCCTGTGGCGGCACCAGGTCGACGAAGGGGTCGTGCTCAATGTTTGGCGGCACCACTTCATGTACCGCATTGACCACCTGCTCGTACTGCTGCGGGCCGGTAACCGCCAGCACGCTGGGATGCACGCCGCGGATGTTGTTTTCGTCCACGCCCATGCAGCCGGTGACGATTACCTTGCCGTTCTCGGCGATCGCCTCGCCAATGGCGTCCAGCGATTCGGCCTTGGCGCTGTCGATGAAACCGCAGGTATTGACCACCACCACATCGGCATCCTCGTAGGACGGCACGATCTGGTAACCCTCCATGCGCAGCTGGGTGAGGATGCGTTCAGAGTCGACCGTTGCCTTGGGGCAACCCAAGCTCACGAACCCGACTGTTGGCGTTTTGCTCATCGACTTTGAACCTCGAAAACCGCGTATGAAAAAGGCGCGCGAGTATATAGAGCTGAGCATTTTTTAGCCAGACTGGAGGCGTCAGCGCTCGACCGTTCAGCGGTTCGTCGCTCCTTTGCTAAGGCCGCGAGCGAGATGCCATGGCGATCTGGCTGGACTAACCTCCACATCCCTTTGGCCCTATGAGGAGGTCTAATTCGGGCCGTGTTGAATGGATGTCAAAACGCTATCATTGGCGTCTCATTAGACCGAGCAAAGGGACTTCATGAAAACGTTGCTATCGAACTGTCTGGCGATTGTGGCCGCCATAGGCTTGTGTACGGCCGCAATCGCCGAGGATGCGCTATTCAAGGAGCATATATATGGAGCGCCGTTCAGCACTTACAGCAATCAGGCAGGCTATTACGATTGTTCTGCAGAAATTGGCGCCACCGCACTGTGCGTGGATGACGTCAAGTTCGTAGGTCACTCTTTTACCGCAGCCTTACTGTTTTCCGGCGAGAAGCTTTATATGGTCAGCCTGCTGTCGAGTTTCGAGCAGCAGGCCTACGTGCAGGCGGTCGCTGCGCTGGCTAAGTCCTTCGCCCTCGTTTCGCTGGCCGACGCCAACTCGCAGCTAGATCTTCTTGATCTGGATCGTCAGAACAACCGGCAGGATTTTGCGGCCAAGTTGTCGAGTTACGAAAGTGTGGCCGCTAACGCGGGCAACCTCACCTACACCTTCATTGAAGGCCTGGATCGGGCGAAAAAGCACCCCAATGTCACGACAGCAGTAGCCGCCGCCAAGGACAACACCCGTGCTGCTGAACTAGTGATAATGGATGATGGTGCAGACTCGATACTTGCGATCCGCTTCTCCTTTCCCAAGCTGGAGGCAAGAAAGCTCCAGGACGCGCTCGCCAGTCCGGTAGAGGATTTCTAGCTGATCCATGCGGCCGCATACTTCCTCTCAGCGGTTTGCCGCCGCAACTGCATTCGCAGCGAGGCGTCGCCGGCGAGGCAGATAGCGTTTGAGCGCCAGCGCCGGTGATTCGATCAGATGCCAGGACAACGCGGCAGCGATAAAGCTGGCGGCGAAGGCCAGGAGCATGAACGGTATCAGCGGTAGCTGGCCGTCGGTCCAGTGCATGATCAGCTGCTGGATCGGAAAGCTGAAGATATACAGGCCGTAGGAGAAATCGCCCGCCTTGCCGAACCCGGCCAGCCGCGGTATGCGCAGCTGGGCGAGGTATAGCGTGAGGTAAGGCAGGGTCAGCACGTGCACCAGCTGCCAGTATTCGCTGCGTGCACTGAGCACGTTCACGGACACCAGCAGCGCGACGAGCTTCCAGTTCCATACGATGCGTTCGCGGTACAGATAGAACGCTACCCCCGCGTAGAAGAACATTCCCAGCCGAGTGACTTTGCGCAGCAGATCGGCTTGCATCTCGTAGGCCGGTATGAGGTGGAAATGCACGGCCATCATCAGTGCCAGACCAACCAGTGCGGCACTGCGCCCGAAGACCTTGAGTAGCCCCAGCGTCATTACCGTGGCGTACATCAGTACTTCGTAGGGCAGTGTCCAGAGAGAGCCGTTGACCGTATTTGCAAACGGGTTGGACTCGAACACTCCTGGCAGTCGGAACTCGGTAATCAGCAGCATGTTGCCCAGGTAGTTCCAGGTACCCGGTGCCGCTATGTAATCACCCAGCGACCATTCGGTTGCCAGTGGGCCGACCAGCAGTACGGCGAACAGCACCGACACGATCAGCGCAGGAAAAATGCGCAACGCTCGTTTGGCGGCGAACTCCAGCACGCTGTGACTGTTCAGCCAGGATGCTGCAATGAGAAAACCGCTCATCACGAAGAACACGTGTACGGCGATGTCCGCCGAGTCATAGCTGCCGCTGAACAGGCGCAGCGGTTCCTGATGCGCCTGGCCTGAGAGTCCGTAGGCGTGACCGAACACCACCATCGCGGCGGCGAAAAAGCGCAGGAAATCGAAATTGTTGTCTCGGTTCGCCAGGGTGGGCGCGGACATTGGAACCTCCTTGTGGGTGTGGTCAACGCAGCGGGAATGTCCGGCTCATCCCAAGCGTGCGGCTCTCGCCGTCGCGGATGGCCTGTTTGATCAGCCGCAGCCGTTCCGGCGCCTGCTGGCGGCGCGCGACATGGTGCAGTAGGCCGAGAAAGATCAAACGGTTCAGGCGGTACAACCAGGGCGACGCTGCCCAGACATAGGTGTCGAACCAGGCTTGGTTGCGGGCGGTGTAGTAGGCGCGGAAATCGGAGTCGCCTAGCAGGAAGGCCTCGTAGATGTTGCGAGTGTGGGCCTTGATGTTCCACGACAGCTCCAGCTCGTCGATCAGTGCGTCGGTGACCAACCGCAGGCGGCCTCCTTTTGCTGTGATACGCCGGGTGTACTCGGTGTCGTCGGCATACAGCACCAGCTCGCGCAAAGGCACTCCGATCGCCTGATACAAGCTGCGATGCGCGAGCATGCCGCCGTACGGTGCGAACGGCAGATCCATGGCCCGTGGTGGCGTTCCTTGCGGTTTACCCCATGGCAGACGGCGCCAGATCTTGTAAGGCAGCTGTGCTATGTGGAAGCCGAAATAGCTGGAGCGCGGCTGAATGGCAAAACGCTGTGGCACACCGCGAGCGATGTCTTCCTGCTGACTGGGCCGAAAACCCAGAACGGCAGCTCGATTAAGCCCTACGTCCTCACCCAGCAGCGCCAGCTCCTGGTGAAGCAAGCGAACGGCTGATGCAGTGGGCGCGTTGTCGTCGTCCATCATCCAGATGTACTGCGCACCTTCGGCCAGCGCCGCCTCCAGTCCCACGGCATAGCCGTTAGCGGAACCGGTGTTTTGCTCGAGTTGGATAACTTCGACTTGTCCTGGCCAGCGGCTGGACAGCTGTTCAAGCGGTGCGCTGGAGGCGTTGCTCACCACCACCACGCGAGTGATCTGCTCGAAGGCGAAAGCCTGCTCGATCAAACGCCTCAGGTAGGCCATGCGGTCACCATAGGTGACGGTGACGATCGTGGTCTGTGGCTTCATGGTCGGTTCGTCTGTGCCGATGTCGACCGCTTGCGCGGATTGGCTGCACGTTTTTGCGCATGCTGAGTTCTGCACGGGGGATCTCCTCAGCTCTGTTCTTGAGTGGTGAGCGGCGGGCAAAGGGACTGCGTTTCGGACGCCAGGTCTTCATCGTTCGGGCTGAAGAAGGCGTGGAAGATGCGAATGAATCCATTACCCGAGGGGCTGCCAGGTGCGCTAGGAGCGGGAATGAGTTCGGTGTAGGAGTAGCCATCGGCCAGAATCAGCGATGTTCTGGATATATCTTCTGTGCTCATGCTGTGGCTCCTGAGTAGCCGGGCGCTGCGATGCCCTGATCAGAATGAATAGCGCCTGCTGTCCACTGGCGGGTACCAGAATGAAGTGGAGGCCGGCTCGGCAAACCGATGTTTCTGCTGGCCTGATGCCGCGCCGTCATGCTGCTCGGCCTGGGCCGAGGCACAACACTGCGGGGAGCTGGCCGATGTCTGGCTAAATGCGATGACGCTGGTGCTTCCCGCAGCATCGCAGGTGGTGGTATGGCTGGCCGAGAAGGCGGGTGTAGCGATCAGAGACTCCGCTACCGCCGTAGCGCTCGCAGGCTCCGTCATTACAACGAGAGCGAACCCGAGAGCGCGGGTCGCTCTCATCCACTTCTTTACTGTGTTCATCCTTGAAACCTCGTAAGTGAATGTATGGGCGCTTTTACGGGTGCTTGATGGGTACCACCGCCGCCGGATAGATCGGCGCGCTCGGTGGCGGCGAGGAGATGAGGGCAGGGTGTTCGTAAGCCCTGGCCTCGCGTAGCCGCGCTTCGACGAAGGCGCGGATCTCCTGCTCGAAACGTTCGCCGGAAAAGCGCTCGGCATTGCTGCGGCAGTTGGCGGCGCTGATGCGCGAGCGCTGGGCTTCGAATTCGGCAATGGCGGCGACGATCGATTGGGTGGTCTGTTCCGGGTAGAACACGCCAGTGGGCTCGGGGTGATCGAGGCCGCGCACGGTTTCCAGCACGCCGCCGCGACCATAGGCGATGACCGGTGTGCCACAGGCCTGTGCTTCGATCGGTGCGATACCAAAGTCTTCTTCGGCTGCGAAAACGAATGCTTTGGCGCGCTGCATGTGCCGCAGCAGCATCTCGAAGCTCTGGTACCCAAGCAGGCTGACGTTGGGGCCGGCTGCTTCGCGAGCCTTGTCCATTTCCGGCCCGGTGCCAATCACGATCAGGCGTTTGTCGGGCATCGCCGAGAAGGCCTCGATGATCAGCGGAATCTTTTTGTACGGCACCATGCGCGAGGCCGTCAGATAGAAGCTTTCCTTGGCCTCGTGCAGGGTGAAGTGGCGGGTGTCGACCGGTGGATAGATCACAGTCGACTGGCGCCGGTAGCTCTTGTTGATGCGGCGGCCAATGAACTGCGAGTTGGCGATGAATTCGTCGACACCGCTGGCGGTACGCTGATCCCACATGCGCATGTAGTGCAACAGCATGCGCGCGAGCTTGGCCTTGATTCCGCGCTCCAGGCTGGCTTCGTGCAGGTACTGATGTTGCAGATCCCAGGCATAGCGAATCGGCGAGTGCACGTAGCTGATATGCAGCTGGTTCGGGCCAGTCAGCACGCCCTTGGCCACCGCATGGCTGCTGGAAATGATCAGGTCATAGGAGGACATGTCCAGCTGCTCGATGGCCAGAGGCATCAGTGGCAGGTACTTCTGATAATGAGTGCGCGCCTTCGGCAGCTGCTGAATGAAGGTGGTCTTGGCGCGCTTGCCGCCAAGATGAGCGCGGTCTGCGTCGGAAAGAAAATCGATGACTGCGAACAGGTCGGCTTCCGGCCAGACGGCGCAGAGACTGGCGAGCACCCGTTCGGCGCCGGCATACGTCACCAGCCAATCGTGAACGATGGCAACTTTCATGGATGACATCCTTGATCGAAAAATAAAAGTGAATGGCGTTGCCGCCATACAGAATGAAGCGCTGCGTTTTAACGGCTATGCAGGCGTACCAACGGCAGCAGCTCGTGCTGACCGGTGAGGCGTTTGCCGGCGTGAGCGAGCGGCTGTTCGAGCAGGTGGCGGCAGAGCAGGGCGCTGCCCAGCGCCAGTACCAGGCCAAGTACTGTGCCGGCGAGACTGGCGGTAGACCCGGTCAGGCCGAGCGAGTGGGTTAGCAGTTCGCTCAGCCGGTGCATTGCCGGCAGCAACAGATAGAGCGAGTAGCTGAGGCTGCCGAGCCAGACGAGCAGCGGAGTTCGTAATGGCAGGCGACTGGTGAACAGCAGCAAGGTCACGGTGGCCAGCGCATAGCTGAGCAGATCCCGAGGCCCGACCGTGGCGCCCGCTGACCAACCGGCAAGGAAGATGACCGGCATTACCAGCAGGTAAAGCCGCAGCGTATAGCGCGCATATTCGCGGGCGCGCCTGCGGGCATAGCTGCTGCTTTCGAGCTGAGCCTCGTACCAGAGCGATGCAAAGAACATCAGTGACAGCACCAGCGGCAACGTCACCGGTAGCGCTGTGCCAATCAGCTGCTGTACCAGCGCGAGCAGCAACGCGGCGGCCAGCAGAACGAGTGCGCAGCCTGCCCGCAAGCTCACGCTGTGCAACAGTCCAAGCAGCCGCAGCATCAGGCAGAGTGCGTAAAACAGCAGGACTGGCGGTAATGCCCCGTAAGCACCGATTGTTTCGAATGCGACGCCCGCGGTTGCCGGGGCCACGCCCGGCAACCAGGCCGGGCTGGTCGGCAGCACGATGGCCGTTAGCAGAACGGCCAGCAGATAGACGGGCAGCAGGCGCAACAGACGGCGAATGATGAAGCCCCGCTCGGCGTCGACACTGACATGCAGGCTGGCCGGAACGACGAAGCCGCAAGCCAGCAGAAACCACAGCTGCGCCACAAGCCCAGGGTCCACCACGTGTCGCAGCACCCAGGAGCCGGCCAGCAGTGGCACCAGCAGCGTCTGGAAAATCAGAAGTATGGCTGCGCTGCCGCGCAGCGCGTCTATATGCGTCAACCGTTCCATGGTCCCGCCTCGCTTGGTGAGAGGTTGAAGGTCGATAAGCGCTTGGCTCGCCGTTAAGGGCGATCCGGTGACCAGGCGATGAACGTTGGCGGGTTGGCCTTGCCCATCAGAGCCTGATCGATCAGCTGCGATACCGTCTGTGCCGAGCGCTTCCAGGAATAGCGCTCGGCATTTGCCAGGCCCAGGGTGCGCAAGTCGTCGCGCAGCCGGCGGTCCTGCAGCACATGGCGCATGCAACGGGCGATGTCCTCGATATTCAGCGGCTCGAAATAGAGCACGCTGTCGCCGAGCACCTCGGGGATCGAGGCGGCCCGTGCTGCGATCACCGGGCAGCCGCAGGCCTGCGCCTCCAGTGGTGGGATGCCGAAACCTTCGTACAGCGAAGGGAAGACGAACGCTGTCGCGCCCTGGTATTCGCGTACCAGCTGCTCATCGTTGAGTCGGCCGAGTACTCGCACCCGCGGCTCGCCGCTAACGCTGCAATCGCTGCCAGAAAACACCGAGTGCGAATCGCCGACGATGTGCAGCTCCACGTCATCGAAGCCTTCGAGGCTGAGGAATGCTGCGACCATTCGTGTGAAGTTCTTGTGCGCATTCGGTGAAGACACGGCTAGCAGATAGGGCCTGCCGTTGTGCTGGCCCGCCGTGTTGACCGGCGGGTGGAACTTCGCTGCCACCGCATTCGGCACCACGCAGATTTTCTCGCTCGGGTAGCCGTAATAGCGGGCAATTTCCTTGCGCGAGAAATCGCTGACGGTGATCAGCGCCTTGATCCGCTTGAGCAGCAACGGCGTAAGGCCTTTGTAGAGGCTGCGGAAAGTACGCGAATAGCTCTCCGGGTGGCGGACGTAGGTAATGTCATGATGCGTGGCAATCTGGTTGCGGTAGATCAACGGCGCGGTGTTACACAACGACAGCAGTGGCGGATGCCCGTTACGCGCCAGCCACAGCGGCAGATCAAGTTGCTCCCAGAGGTGCCCACGATTACGGCCGATGCGGCGCACCTCCAGACGTTCGGCGCTGGCGCGCGAATGGATGTCGTGAGGGGCGACGAATGTCAGGTCTTTGCGCATGGCAGCAAGCTCCAGACAGACCTGTTCGGCAAAACGTTGTACGCCGCGGGTTTCCTGAGTCAGGAAACGAGCGTTGATCACAATCATGAGCGGCTCTCCTTGCGGGAAGGTGCGTCGTTATCAGAAGCGAGGATGACGAGAGGTCATTGCGCCGCGGGTGAGCAGCGACGCAGAGTCAAAGCAGAGTGGTCAGCGCCGTGATGACTGGGTTGTCATACGCGCCTGGAATGCGGCGGACGGAGGTGCAAGCAGTTCAGTGATTTCACTCAACCTTCGTGCGGCACAGCCCGCAGGCTGACGATCTTCGGGAATCCCGTCAGCTCAACCGTGGCGCTGCAGCCACGATCTTTGCCTGGACATTGCCACTCGGTGCTGGTGGTTACTCGTCCGTGCTGTGGCTGTGCGGTATCGATCAGAGCGACCCGCCCAGCATCCTGCGTGCTGGCTTGCAGCTCGACCGAGCGCGGTTTACCAGCGCTCCACGCCACGATCAGTTCTTCGTCGCCGCGGGCAAAGCGCAGCATCACCACGTCGCCCCTCGCGTTCTCTTCACGTCCAACGAAGGCGTACTGGCTGACGATCTCGCTGATGGCGCTGAGTACCAGGTATGCCGGCTTCAGTGTGAAGTCCTGCCGAACCAGGCCGAAGTTGTGCTCTCGCTCGGTCTTGTCGGTGCCGTCGTTTCTGAAGTCGTACCACCACATGCCCTTGATACTGGGGAGCGTTTTGGCGAGGAAGAAGCTGCGGGCGAGATAGGCGGCCTGCAGGGTCTCGTCGATGCCGCACGCGCCCTGATGCGACGGCCAGGCCATCTCAGTCAAATAGAGCGGCACTGGGCGTCCGGCAGCGCGGGTCAGGTCCTTGTCGACCTCGGTCATCCATTCGATCCAGGCTTCAGGTGTGTTACGTCGCCAGCCTCGGCAGTGCACGTAAGGGTGCAGTGACAGGCCGTCCACCGATTGCATCAGCCCGTTCTCCAGCAGACGCAGGGCGAAGCCGGATTCGATGCCCTGGGTGGTCACGGCACCAGCGAGCACCTTCGCATTGGGCGCGCGCTGGCGGATGATGCCCGAGGCATCGGCGATTAGCCGTGCGTAATCCTGGGTGAACTCGGGGTCGCGCGGATCTTCGACGTCCCATTCGTTCCAGATCTCGTAATAGGCCACCTGGCCCTTCAGCTCTTCAGTGATGAACTCGACATAGTGGTTGAAAGCTGCTCTGACCGGCTCGGTGCGGGGCTTTTCTCCACCGCCGTAGTGCGAGTTGCCATAGCCGAGGATGAACTGGGTGCTCAGCCCTTGAGCGGCGGTTGCCTTCAGATAACGGTGCCAGTGCGGTTCGATCTTCAGCTGCCCAGGCCTGCGCTCCACATAGGCCCAGTGAGCATCAGTGCGCACGGAGGTGATGCCAGCGTCGCGCATCATCGCGTAGGCACGGCCGCTGGGGTCGCCCTTGTGCAGCTCATGGGCACAGACGCCGACCACGAAAGGCTCCTCGATGGTCTGGGCCGGCGCAAATGGGGCAAGGCCTAGCAGGCCGCCCAGCAGCAGGGCGTTGAGCGGGGTAGAGCGCTTCGTCATGTGGATCATCCGTGAAGGTAGGTCTCAGGTCAGGTGCTGCAACTCGGGCAGCCGTTGTGCCGCCAGGTTGTTGCTCGGGGCGCGAGCCGGGGTCAGCACGTGGGAGATGGCCAGGCCCAGGAAAAGCGTGGCGATGGACACCTCCAGTACATCCGTGGCCCAGGCGACCAGACAGATGCAGAACACGATCGGCAGCAGGGCACTGCGCAGCCGCGGGCCACGTTCATGCAGACGCAGCATGAGTGGAAAGGTCAGCAGGTAGAGCAGCACGCCGAATACGCCGAGCATTCCCCACAGGTAAAGCGCGGTGCTGTCGGCGATGCTAAGCAGTTCGAGCCCCGGCAATGGATAGACTTGGCCGGCACTGCCCACGGCACCGAACCCCGCGCCCCACAAGGCCCAGCCCTCGCGGGTGATGACTTCGATGAAGTTCGGCCAGCTGTTGATCAACCGATCGGCAAAGGAGGCCAGTAGGGTGCCGTTGTTGGCTGCATTTGGGTCCAGGCTTAGCACCAGGCTGGCCATAGGCAGGGCGAGGCCAACCAGCACTGCAACGAGAAAGGCCGTCGCACTGGCAAAGCGGTAGGCGGTCAATATCAGCATCAACAGCGTCAGTACGTACGCTGCGGCAGTGGATTTATTGGTGGTCAGCACGATGCCGATCAGGGCGGCGATGTAGAGCAGTACGCGTAGTAGCCGCGAGCGCGTGAATGCGGCGATGAACAGGCTGTAGATCGCGATCATCACCGACAGCGCGGTAGACATGCGGGCGAAGCCGCCGATGCGGTCGATGTCGTCGAATGCCCAGGAGCGGTTGGCGCTCAGTTCCACCTCGCCGACCATGTAGCTGTAGCCTTTCCAGGGCACGTTGGTGAGCATGTCCAGGGCAATGCCGACAAAGCTGGCGATCAGACAGAAGCCGATGATCCGCCGCAGGAGCGCCAGCCGTAACTCCAGATGCCGGCCGCAAATAAGGCCGAACAGCAATGGTATGTAGATGAACAGGCTGAAACCGATGTTGGCCAGCTCCGCGCCGTGCATCAGTGCCAACTGGGCGGACGTGATAATTCCCAGCAGCACCAGCCAGAACGCCGGCCAGCCGCGATAGCGCAAAAGCTCCAGGCCCAGCGCGATCAGACAGGCAACCTTGGGCAGGTACAGCAGCCAGGATATTCCGGCCATGTCGAAGTAATAGCGCAGCGCCCCGGAAAAGGTTTCAGTCAGCAGCAGCGAGGCGACGACCAGCGTCAACAATGTCGGCTTGTCGAAGGCCAACGGATTCGAGTCGCGTCGCCGCGGGGTAATCAGCAGGCTCTGGTTCATGGTGGATTCTCGTTCCCTGAAGTGTTTCACGCAGGATGGTCTGGTACTGATCCAGCATGCGTTCCATATCCAGCAGCGGCAGTACGCTGGCCCGCGCCTGGCTGGCGAGCCGCTGCCGCAGTGCGCCGTCGATGTAGAGCCAGAGCATGGCGATGCCGAGTGAGTCGGGGTCATCGGGTGAGCAGAGCAGGCCATTGCATTCGTCGCGGATGATCTCTGGCAGCCCGCCCATGTTGCTGGCGATCACCGGCAGGTGGTTGGCGCAGCCTTCGACGGCTACTAGGCCGAACGGCTCGGCCCACAGCGACGGCACCACCAGCACATCGATGCTCTGCATGAAGGCGTCGCTGTCGCAGTAGCCGAGAAAGCTGACCTTGGTTGGATCGGCCATGGCCTTGAGCTTGGCCTCGTATTCCAGCTTGCCGCGCCCGGCAATATCCAGCCGGGCATCGATTTCCAGTCGCTGGAACTGCTCGATCAGCCAGCCGACGCCCTTGTTCTCCGAGAGTGTGCCGATGTACCCGAACCGCAGCGGATGGTTGCTGCGTTGCTTTGGATTGCTGTCCTGGCCAGGATTGGCCGGCGTGCAGTTATGCACCACATGGCGGCGGGCGTGGCTGAAGTAGCCTTGCGTGGCGATTCGTTCGAGCACGAAGCGGCTGACACCGACCACGGTGGCAACTTGCGCCGACGCACCGGCGTGGCCGAGGCGGAATACCGAGCACAGGCCGCACTGGCGCTGGCAGCACTTGCCGCGATTGAACATCGTGTCCTTTGGGCAGAGCAGGTACAGGTCGTGCAGCACCTGAACGATGGGCAGCCCCGCAGCGGTGATTTCGTCCCAGGCGGAAATCGACCAGCCGGTGAGGTTGTTGCTGACGACGATGTCGGGTCGCTCCTGCTCGATCACGTCGCGTACGTAGCGGCGCATGTCGCTGTTGTAGCGGTCGCGGTAGTGCCAGCCTAATCGGGCAACACGGCTCGGGCGCTGCTGGGTGTAATGCCAGTAGATGTTGGCCAGGCCGGCGCGATAGATCCGCACGCCTGCCTGAAGCTGCATGTTCAGTCCGGCATCCGGACCGGTCGCCAGTACCGCTACCTCGCAACCACGACGCTGTAGTCCCTCGGCCAGGTGGCGGAGGATGACTTCCGCGCCGCCGCCGACATGCGGGGCGTAGAACGCATTGAGGAATAGGATCTTCATCGGTTGGCTCGCTGATTGATCCTGTCAGGCTGCTCGGAGGCGCCGAAGCGCCTCGCCTGGTCAGGAATAGCACTGGAGATAGCGGGTGGGCACCCGGACTTTCTGTTCACGCTGCAGCAGGTTGAGCAGGATGACGGAACGCTCCTCGCCGTCGCTGCTGACGAAAATCGCTTCGATCTCACTGAAGCTGCCGCCACTTAGCTGTACCCGATCTCCGGGTGTGAACGGCCTGGCCGGCGTGTTCTGCTCCTGGGCGAGGCGCTGTCGCAACTGCTCGATCAGCTCGTCGCGTACCGGTGTGGGCTGGCCGCCGAAGCTCACCACACGACTGACGCCGCGGGTGGAGCGAATCGGGTACCAGTTGTCATTGATGCAATCCAGGCGGATGAACAGATAGCCCGGAAACAGTGCTTCGCCGGTCCTGAAGCTTGATGAGCCGCGCAATGGCGGCGGCGCTTTGATCGGCCGGTAGCACTCGAAGTGCTGGCGCAGCAGGTGTTCCTCAGCGCGTGCTTCCTGGCGTGGCTTGGTCTGGATCAGATACCAGCGGGCTGTAGTGTTGGTTGTCATAACGAGTTCCTTCCCTGAATTGGCCTGCCTCAATCCGATGACAGGCTGAATGTCGTCACGCCGGTGCCAGGGTTGCTCTTTTTTCGTGACCCTCGACCACGCTGAAGCACTGCAGCAGGTCCTTGAGCGCCTCGCGACTGTTGAACATCAGCACGTCGATGATCGACAACGACGGTACGAATGGATGCTTGAGCTGCGGATAAGCGATGTCGTCCATTCGCAGGAAACGCAGCAGCAGCCCGTCAGCGCGGAAGCGGGCCGGGCAATAAAGATCCATGCCGCCAATGGGGTTCAGGTAGAGCTCGCCGTCCATGCGGTGTGTGATCTGGATGACCCTGTCCTGCATCTCCATTTTGGCCGGCAAGCCAAGGCTGGAGCCGCGATAGATTGGCGTACGGATATTCATGTAGGCGCAGAGGCAGCGCAGGGCGTTCTCGGTAAACAGCGCCAGGTTGCGTTCCGGGCACTGGAGGATCCCGCGAATCAGCGGCAGCACTGTGTCGCGTTGCGGAGCCTTGGCATAGCAACGCTCGAGCGTCGTCATCAGCGCTTCGGCCTCCTTGTCGAAGTCGTCGCAGAGCCAGCGCTGATTGATGTGCTCGGTTTGGTGACCTTTCTTCAGTGGGAACGTAATCAACTTGGGCTGGCCGTTGACCAATATCCGGTTGCGATTCATCCATGAGCCTTTGACGAACTGCAGGTCGTCGCCCAGGACGAATACGTCGCTGAGCGCGATGAGTTGAAAGTAGCCCAGGTATGGGAATAGGTAAGGCTGCATCATCGAGACGGTTCTGAGCACAGTGCACCTCCTTGTCTGACGTTCAGGCTTGCTGGGTGTAGGTGTAATAGCCGTAGGCACCGCTGTCATAAGGTGACGTCGATGCCTTGCGCTTCACGGCGTTGAGAATCACGCCCTTGAGGATCACGCCGTTCTGCGCGAGCCGGCGTTTGGATGCATCGATCTGCGAGCTCGTGCTGAGACCGAAGCGAGCTACCAGCAGGTTGGTACCGGCCTGCTGCGCAACGAGCACCGCATCGGTGACGGCCAGCACGGGCGGCGTATCGATGATGATGAAGTCGTACAGCTTCTCTGCCTCCCTGAGCAGGCGGGAAAAGTTGTCGTGCATTAGCAGCTCGGACGGGTTTGGTGCGGAAAAACCAGCGGATATGAAATGCAGATTCTTCTGCTCGGTACGGTTGCTGACTTCCGCCAGGCTCAGGCCACTGGCCAGCGCATCCGAGAGTCCGTGGCGTGGTGCCATGCCGAACAGGGTATGCAGGTAGCCGCGACGCATATCGGCATCGATAAGCAACACGCGCTGTCCGGTCTGGGCGATGACGGCGGCGAGGTTGCTGGACACGAACGACTTGCCCACCGCAGGGGTTGGGCTGGTGATCATCAGCACCTTGTTGCGCGCCTCGAGCATGGCGAACTTGAGGCTGGTACGCAGGCTGCGCAGCGATTCGACGGCCAGGTCGGTCGGCTCGGTGAGGCTGAGCAGCCGGGTTTTGCCGTCGCGGCTCTTGCGGCTGCGGTTCAGCTGATCCTGCGAAGCACTGTAGGGCAGGCCGGCATAGACCGGCACGCCTAGCTTCTCGATCACATCCGGGCTTTCCACACCGCGGTAGAACGCCTGGCGCAGCAGAATCACTGCCGCCGAGGCGAGCAGGCCGACGAAGATCGCGATGGCCACCACCAGTGGTTTGACCGGTTTGGAGGGCTTCTCGATCATCGAGTAGGCGTTGTCGATGACGCGCACGTTGCCGATCGTGCCGGCGCGCAGGATGTCCTGCTCCTGGGCCTGGTTCATCAGCAGCGTGTAGGTTTGGGTCGTGACTTCCATGTCACGTTGAAGGCGCAGCAACTCCTGCTGCGTCATGGGGAGAGCGTCGACCTTCTTCAGCAGCTGAGCTTTCTGCGCCTGCAGCTCGTTCATCTGGGTCATCAGTGTCCGGTAGGTCGGGTGTTCGCGGGTATAGAGGCGGTCGTACTCCACGCGCTTGAGAGACAGTTCGGAAACCTGTGTTTCCAGGGCGACGATCTGATCCAGCACGCCTTTGGTCTCGATGCTGATGTCTACGGACTTGGAGCTGGTCTGGTAGGCGTTCAGCGCCGCCTCGGCTTTTTCCAGTTCCTTACGCACCTGTGGCAGCTGCGAGCGCAGGAACTCAAGGCGCTGGGCCGCTTCAGCCGAACTGCGCTGGATGTTTTGACTGACGTACAGGCGGCTGATTTCATCAAGCACCCGGTTGGCCAGTTGTGGGTCGGGATCTTCCAGGGACATGTAGATGATCCCCGAGTCCTTGCCGGCTTCGCCGACTTTCAGGCGGTTCTGGTAATCCAGCGCGGTGGTCTGCGGACGATTCCTGACCAGCAGGAATTCGGTGCCGGGGCGCGCCTGCAGGTTGGCGACCTGCACCTTGAAGCCTTGGCTCTCAACAGCCTGGTTCACTTGGCCACGCAGGAGCAGCTGCTGCTCGTCGTCATACAGGCTGTAGTTGTCTGCATTGCCGGCCACCAGTGTGAGCTCCATGCCCAGATAGGCCTCCGGAACATCGAGCTGGAATACGTCGAGCTTCTCCCCGCCCCAGGCGTACCCAACCAAGCCGAACAGCGGAGCAGCCAGGGCACCATCGGTCGCGGGGTCATGTCTGCGAGCCAGGTAGCTACCAATGAGCGGGAAATGCCGCGGCTTCGCCACGATATAGAGCTTGAGCTCTTCTACTGCCTTTCCCAGCACCGCGCGGGATTTGAGCAGTGAGATTTCGGTGACCGCCTGGGACACCGAATCTGGCCGGGCCGATATTTCCGGCACGCCGGTGATCGCGGCTTTTTTCGGTTCGATCTGGATCATCGCGGTTGCCTGATAGATCGGGGTAGCGATCAGTGCGTAGGCGACACCCAGCGCGGCGAATAGCCCGGTAATGGCGATGATCAGCGCCTTGTGGTCGAAGGCAGTGCGCATTATTCCGGCGAGATCGATGCGGTTGTCCGCGTCATATTCCAGCGAAGAGCGGGTCAAGGCAGTCATTGGGGTCCTTCCTCATGGTGCGAGTTTGCAAAGAAGCGGGGCGGGCTGGTCAGCTCCTGGCCAGCCGTGGGCTCAACCGGCGCAGCAGGTTGAGGCTGATGTTCTGGGCGATCGTCGAGAGCGCCTGGATCTTGCTGAACGGCGAGATCAGCGAGAGGCACTCGCCGAACACCTGGATCAGGAAGTACTCGTAGAGCGCGTTGTTGCCGATGCAGTTGTAGTAGCGCGCCAGCGAGTAGTGGGCGTGCATGGCCATCTGGATGCGTTGCCGGCTCGGCTGCATGGAGAAGATGCCGCCCTCGTGCACGCGGTAGGCGGCGGGGCTAATCTCTTCCATGAACTTGCCCTTGCCGTAGGCGCCGAGCAGCGACCACCAGCAGATATCCAGCACTTTCACGCCGAGCAATTCCGGCGGCAGTTCCTGGATAAGGTTGCGAAAGCACACCGTCAGCGTCGACAGCGGACGGCCCTGCATCAGTTCCAGCGCGGTGGCGTCCTTGCGCAGCTTTCCGGTGAGCTGCGGGCTCTGGATGATGCCCTGGCTGTTGAACATGAATGCATCGTGAAAGGTGATCACGTAGTCACGATGCTGCTCGAGAAAGTCCACCTGCTGCTGCAGTTTGGTCGGGTCGGTCCAGTAGTCGTCGCCTTCGCAGTAGGCGATGTACTTACCCCCCGCACGGGCGAATAGCCGCATGCTGAACGGCTCGCCAAGGCTGAACTGGTTCTGCGTCTGGTAGATCGGCTTGATGATGCTTGGGTAGCGTGCCGCGTAGTCGGCGATGATCGCGGCGGTGGTATCGGTCGAGGCATCGTCGTGAACGATCACCTCGAAAGGGAAATCCGTTTCCTGCTGGAGAAAGCTCTCCAGCGCCTTCCTGATAAACGATGCATGGTTGTAGGCCAGGCAGACGATGCTCAGCAGCGGTTCGGTCTTGCCGCCCCAGCTTTCAATCAAGGCTTGCTCGCTCTTCAATTCCATTTTTGGATGCTCGCTTGGTGATAAGGAGGTAAAGCGTGAGTAAAAGCGGCTTCGAACTGGCAGCGACCAGCAACAGACAGATCAACCCGCTCACGGCCAGCGCCACGATGATGTCGAAGCGGTTATCGCTGGCGATCAGCGCAAACAGAGGCTCGCTGATTGCCAGACCGAGTACGGTCGCTGCGGTGATCCGCAACATGTCGCGTATCCAGATGCTTTGCAGGCCGGGCGCGAAGCGTCGGTGCACCACTGGAGGCCAGACCGCGAAGGTCGCCAGGCGCAGAAAGAACCACGCCAACGCAGCCCCGTAGGCACCGTGGGCAAGGGCTGCGTAGATCACGATCGGCACACTGATGACGGTGGAGATCACGCTGTACCAGATGTGTAGCCGCAGCTGCCCATAGGCGTATTGCAGGTAGAACTGGAATGCGCTGACTGCCATCAGGGCGCTGCCCGGCACATACCAGAACAGCATGCGCTCGCTCCATTCGGCAGCGGCCGCGTCGCCGGTCCAGGCAAATATCAATGGCTGTCCGTGCCAGGCAATTACTGCCGCCATCGGAAATAAAACACTGCAGACGAAGCGGCTGGCGTTGAGATACAGCCGTTCCATGTCAGCGATCCGTCCTTCGGCCACCAGTACAGTCATGCGCGGCAGCAACGTCTGCACTAATGGATTGGTCAGGGTCATTATTCCGGTGGTAATCAGCGCCACCAGTGAAAAGTATCCGTACTCCCTGAGCAGCAGCACCTTGGAAAGCAGCACCTTGTCCAGCTGCGTCAGTACGATCCATAGCAGCGAGGTGAAACACATACCGCCAGCAAACGGCAGGATCGGTCGGACGACTCTCCAGTCGATTCCGGTAAACAGCCTAGGGCTGGACAACTGGACGTAGGCTTTGCTGGCGAAAGCGAGCGTCTCTACCAGGGCAACTGCGCTCTGAAAGAGAAAGAAGTCCAGCGGGTCTTGCGAGATGTAGGCGACCAGAAACAGCCCGCCGAAATAACGCAGGGTGGCGATCAGCATGTTCGCGGCATTCAGCCAGCCATGCAGCTCCACGCCCTGCAGGCCGCTCTTGTACAGCGTTGCATATAGACGCAGGCCGACCATCAGGCCCATCAGGCTGATGCACTGCATGATGGTTCCGGTGCTGAGCTCACGAGCCTGTAGCCACGTCTGTGCGATCCAGCCGCTGGCGAGAAAAATAGCCGCGCACGTGGTCAGTACGATCGGCAGCAACAGAAGTTCGAAGGAGCGCAGTAGACGCCCGGCGGGCCCCGGTCCGGCCATCAGTTCGGCTTGGCCCCTATAGTGCGCCACCTGGCGCACCAGTGCCGGCGACATCCCGGCATCAAGTAGCTGCAGCCAGGCTTGAAGCACGGCGAAGAAGCCGATCAGGCCATACGCCTCTGCTCCCAGATGCCCCAGATAGAAAGGCAGAATCAGAATGCCGATCAGCAGGGCGTAGGCCTGGCCAAGGTAATTCAGGCCGGTGTTTCGGATCACCGATAGCCGCTTGGGATCTGACATAAGCTGTGAGTAGCCTCGATAAATCAGGAAATGTGTTTGCACTCCGTAGCGGATATGGGCTCGGCGACGCCGAGCATCCCGAACGCTTCGACGAACGGCTGAAACAGCGTACGGCTCGACTGCGAGCTGTGAACCGACTCCTGAATCAGTGTCTGCACGACCATCTCCTGCACCTTGCGCGGCAAACCTGGATAAATCGGCAGGCACATCACCCGGCGGCTCAGTGCGCGGGAGCGGGGCTGCGGCGTCTGTGGTTGCAAGTGCTCAAGCGTGTCCAGCGAGGGGTAAAAGTAACGCCGCGGATTGATACCGTTTTCATTCAGCTGCGAGCGGCAGCGCAGAAGTTGGTTTTCGTCATCGAGTGCGATAGGGAAATAGCTGTAGTTGCATTGAGATTCGGGTTGTAGCAACTGCAGGTCGAAATGGTCGCCAAGGCGTTTTTCATAGCGTCGACCGATCTCGGCGCGGCACTCGAGAATGAGTTCGATGTCATCGAGCACGCACATGCCCATGGCTGCGGAAAACTCATTGAGCTTGGCATTGATGCCAATGCCTTCGATCTGATCGGTGTCGACGATGCCGAAATTACATAGCAGCCGTACCCGGTCGGCCAATTCGTCGTCGTTAGTGACGATGGCTCCGCCCTCTATGGTGTGAAACAGTTTGGTGGCGTGAAAGCTGAGGGTGCTGATGTCTCCCCATTTGTAAACGGACTGTCCTTTATGGCGAACGCCGAACGCATGTGCGCCGTCATAAACAACCTTCAGGTTGTGTATACGCGCAATCTGCTCGATACGCTCCACATCACAGGGATTGCCGAATACATGGGTGGCAACTATGGCGGATGTGTCCTGTTGTATATGGCGCTCGATCTGGTTCGGGTCAAGATTCCATGTGGCCGGATCAATGTCGGCGAAGATCGGTTTAATGCCTTCCCACTGTAGCGAGCTGGTGGTGGCCACGAAACTGAACGGAGTGGTAATTGCACTGCCATTGATTCCAAGTGCCCGATAGGCAATCTGTAGTGCAATGGTTCCGTTGTTGGTGAGAATGATGTTCCTCACTCCCAGATAATCTTTCAGTCGTTGCTCGAGGGCGGTTACAAGTGGCCCGTTATTGGTGAGCCAGCCAGTGTTGTAGATTCGGTCGATATAAGCTTTGAATTTGTTTTTGCTGCCCAGGTAAGACTTGGTGACATTTATCATGGTGATTTCCTTATCGAGGCTTTCAGCCATCCGGCTGTTATTCAGCACGCGCGCTCATGAGAGCAGCACGCTCACTCAAACCGGCTGGTGGGCACCAATCACACTGGCGCGCCGTGCTCTGCGCTGGTTATGCCTTAGGATCATTCGAGTAAGCAGGCTCCCGGCATGCGGATCACCGAAGTGGAATATCGCGGTTGCGCGTAGCTTCGCCGGATCGCAAGGCTCGTTGGCATGCAGCGATCGATAGCCCCAGAACAGGTAGAGATTGCCTGGCACCAGTTGCAGGCGCTGCGGCTTGAGAAGACCGATTGCGATCGCTCGAGTAACCAGCTTCCGGCTTAGGCTGTTCTGCAGCAATACCTTCTCCAGCACGTTGAACAGCACGTATTTGCGGACTTTGCGAAGGTTGGGAAACAGCAGAAGATCACCGCGTTCCTCGCCTTCACGCGGTATCTCAACCGGAAGCAACGCGGTAACCAGCGAGGCGTCAAAGTGAAAACAGTTCGACTCCTTTCGTCCCGCTTGACCTTGCACGCAGCGCATAACCAGATAAATGCGGTTGCTGTGAGCGGCCATACCTGCACCGATCCGATAGATGTCGGCCAGCAAAGCCCTGAACTCCGGCGCGGCACTCAGTATGAGTGAGCCGGATATTTGTTCTCCGTCGTGAATCGCGAAATACTCCCCGCGATGCCGTTGCGCCTGGTCAAACACCTGCTCACGCAACTCAATTAATTGATTGCTGTTCAGATAACCGGGCAGGCAAGCGAACCCTTTTCGATTTATCTCCCAGGCAATCAGCGCTTTATCCTGAGCTTCCAAGCTATGAAACATGGACACGATAGTTCTCCCTGTGATTGCGTTTTCTGCTTTTTATTTTGGTAAAGCTACCGCCACCGGCATGCTAAGCCGCTGCAGGTTACTTGCTGCGTAATGCTTGCCTTTCAGCAGTAGAACTTCTCGTCTATTCGAGTATCGCGAGATCGTGGAATGTTCAGGCAAAGCTACCGCACCCCGGAAACTATCCAGAGGCTTTATACGATACCGATGACGAACAAGCCTACATCGCTACTCTACGGAAGCGCTGCTAATCAGGCAGGGGGTTTAACTCTCGCGTCACAAAACTTGACCTGTCCAGTTGGTCTTAAACTGCTTTGCAACGTATTGCTCCCTGTTGTGAATAGATATCCGTCATAACGTGAACCAAGTCAAGCTAGCGAGCCAAAAAAATGTTGAATTCAGCCATGCCTTGTCAGTCGGGCGCGTTAACATATTGAATTATATTGATTTTTGATTTAGAGGCTGACCCATGATGACTATCATGGGCCGTTATAGTGAGCGTTAAAATTAGCTCCAAGGTGAATAAGAACTCGTCGCCTTACTGGGTCTTTAGTATCGATTGCATAAACGGGAGGCTTATTATTCCGAGGGCATTAGGCAACTACTCTTGGAAAGAGTTAATTCTATGAATGCTTGGGGGATTCGACCGTTAGTCGAAGGGCGCGCACCTGCTGGGGCGGCAAAGAAGACGCTCAAACGAAAAAGGCCACTCGGTTGAGTGGCCTTTTCGTATTTGGTTGCGGGAGCCGGATTTGAACCGACGACCTTCGGGTTATGAGCCCGACGAGCTACCAGACTGCTCCATCCCGCGTCTGTGGGGCGCATTCTACAGTCGGAACACTCGATGTCAATCGAAATGAATAAAAAAGGTTAATTTATTCAAAAGGTTAGCCCGGGTCGCGCGGAGAGGAGCTAGCCAAGGGGATGCGCTTTTTCAGGCGGCAAAAAAAAAGCCACTCATCTGAGTGGCTTTCAAAAATTGGTTGCGGGAGCCGGATTTGAACCGACGACCTTCGGGTTATGAGCCCGACGAGCTACCAGACTGCTCCATCCCGC
>NZ_JBEOPU010000017.1:0-58267 GCF_040310405.1 Pseudomonas sp. E45-MNA-CIBAN-0222 | reverse complement strand
ATAAGGCCGGTAGGTTGAAAAAACCGGGTTGAAAAAGGGGGACGGTGAGAATTGGCTAATTGTTCAGCGTCTCCCTAAACAAAAAGGATTGCAGACTTCATCGTCTGGCCGACTAACCGAAGTAGATCGCTTGGGAGGGCGTCTTTTTAATGGAAAGAATATACCGGCTGCTGCCCTGGCTTAGCGTCACACAGGCCGTTGAATACATAGGGCTCCTGACGAAAATCCCTTGCAATGGACCCCTGTTACTACAGCTATGTAAGGCTCATGAATGTTCTGCATATATAGATTGTAATGGCCGAAAAGGAACGACTGTTGCGACGGCTTTTGACCCTGACTCTGATGCAAATACCGAGGTGAATGTAGATGGTTTTGGACATTCCCAACTGCTGAATATCGAATCGATTGATAAAACCGATACGCTGCTAGTTCTTGGAGAGTGTTGGACTCACTCAGGAGATTCGGCTACATGCCCCTGGTGGATGGAGAGCGCACACGGCAAGGGCGCGCTGAAACAGGAATTGTTATTCCGACCCATCGACATCCAACGGTTGGCCGCCAAGATTACCGGCGCCGTTGAATCAACAGAAGAGGAGCCTAAACCATCGTATCTGTTAGCGATTGCAGCATTAATGGAATTGCTTACAGCGCCTGTAGAATTTCCAAGACCGCATGGCATGAATCAGGAAGCCATCAAAGGAGACATACTGGATAAATTCCCCTTACGCGGACTGTCGGACCGTAACCTCGAAGAAATCTTTGCCAGAGCGAACAAGGCTGTCGCAAAGGCGAGGGCGAGGCTCGAATAACACATCAGATGTACCGCAATTGCGGTTTTCCATGCCGCAGTTGCGGTGATTAGCCCAATCAAGTGATATCCAATCCGTAGCCAATCGCACCCAACAACGCCCAAGGAGGCATTAGCGATGGCTGCAACGACCAACACCTCTCAACTCCCTCCACGCTTCATAAAGCGCCAGGCCGTACAGCGCATGGCCGGCCTGTCCTGTACTGAGATCTACCGCCGCATCGCCGCCGGCACCTTCCCCAAGCAGATCACCCTCGGCCCTAAGTCTGTGGTCTGGAACGAGGCTGAGATTATCGATTGGATGGACGCCCGTATTGCCGAGAGCCGCGGGAGCCTGCTGAATGAAGAATGAAAAACAGGCCAAGCTGAAAGCCAGCGCTGGAGCCAGCCGGAGCACTCAACGTACCCAAATCCTGAGCGAAGATAATCACCAAGCATTGCGACCAGGATGTACTGCCAGGTCATAGGGAAGTGTCGCAATCGCCTGGCCCCGTTTGACCGGCAGCTCCGCCTGGAACCGCCTGTGACTCCTGAGAAATTTGGGTATCCGGATTAAGTGGTTGATGGGCCTTCCAGCCCCATCCAACCCTTAGTCCTTCCAGAAGGTTGATAGATCGACACCGAAGTTCTTCTCAGGCTCGGGGAGTCCCATGTTGTAGGTCATGGTGGCTCTGCCCAGAAACGGGGATTCCTTGACTTGTGGCGCCTTCTTCTTGTGCTTGGTGGTATAGAGCATCCGGGCTCGCATTACCTCGAACGAATAGCCCCGGCCATCACGGTTTTTGTCCTTGGCTAGGCGGTTTATCGACTACGTGAAAGCGTTGGTGATCGGGATGTCGGTCTCAAAGTAGGTCAGCATCTCTTCACGCCAGCCACTGACGGCGCTGACGAGATCCTTCCAAACCTCCTTCTGCCCCTGAGGGATGTTGTCAATCCAGGTGGCGAGAGCCTGTTCGGCACCACGCCGATTGGTACAGTCCCAGATATGGTAGAAGCGCTCCTTGTGCTCGTAAGCCGCCAAGAGCTGGGGGGAATGCTCCTGTCCAGGTCTCCATGATGAGCCGTTCGCGGTCTGAAACGTCGTGAGCGCGCTTCAGCAGGATTTTCCGGTCACCTTTGAGGGTCCGGCGCTGATTGGGCTTCAACTCCTTCCTTAGGCCTTTGCGGATCTTCTCTAAGGCCTCGTTGGCCATGCGCACGACGTGGAACTTATCGACCACGATACGGGCCTGTGGCAGCACCGTCTGGAAGGCGCGGCGGTAGGGCTTCCACATGTCCATGCTGACGATCTCGACCTGGTGGCGGTTGGCCATGCTCATGAGGCGTCTTGTCACCCTCTCTTGCTGACGACCGGGTAGCAGGTCCAGCAGGGTGCGCTCTTCCAGATTGGTTAGGATGCAGCAGAGCCCTTGGCAGCAGTCGTGCATCAGGAACGTACAGCTGGCTCATGAAGGCGTGCCGCCTTATCAAGGCCCAGGACGCGCCTATTCCGGAAGTCAAGCATGCGATAGCGAAGACGCTAGGCGATTCAGCGGCGGCGGCTGCCTGGTTGATGTCGTATTTCCGCCCAAATAAAGAGGGCGACACCGAGGAAGATCCATACGTCCGCTAGGTTGAACGATGGCCAGTGCCACTGGGCATAGTGAAAATCGAGAAAATCCTCTACGTAGCCTAACCGCAAGCGATCTGCGACATTGCCCAACGCGCCGCCGAGGATCGCACTGAGGGCGAGCCGATAACTCAGTACGCGTGGTGAACGCCAAAGCCAGTACACCAGTAATATCGAGATAACCAGGGCCAGTCCGATGAAAAGCGGCTGCTGCCAACCGCCGACATCCGCGAGAAAGCTGAAGGCCGCCCCCGTATTGTGGCGGTGGACCCAATTGAAGAAGGGTGCGGCAGGCACGCTTTCACCATGCGCTAGCATGGTGCTGGCAAGGTACTTGCTCGCCTGATCGACAAACAGTAACAGGAGCGAGAGCCACAGCCAGCGCATCGCCTTTCCCGGCTCGTGGGCTTTCTCTGCGAGCCGACTGCCATAAGTAGACATATCCCCTTCCTCCTGACCCAATCTAGAATTTGCTCGCTGCTAAATAACAAGCGTCATGTACCCAACCGATGATGCCGACGAATTCGACGGAGCAGGAGCAGGCCGAGTCCGAGTGCGGTCAGGCCAAGGACAGGCCAATCCCGCCAGCGCACATAAGGGGGCGCGCCAGTTCGCGGTGTCACTTCGGCGCTGAGGGTGGCCACTTCGAACTGCGGAGCACGCTTGAGCACTTTGCCCTCATGATTGATGGCTGCTGTGATACCGGTGTTCGTGGCTCGAAGAAGGTCACGTCCGGTTTCGATGGCACGCATGCGTGCCATCTGGAAATGCTGGAGGGGGCCGAGCGAGCTGCCGAACCAGGCATCGTTGCTGACATTCACCAGTAACTGCGCTTCGGGCAGAAGCTCAGTGACTTCGGCACCAAAGACCGCCTCGTAGCAGATGAGTGCCCCTACGGGCACCCCTGCTGCATTCAGGACGTGCGCTTCCCGTCCCGGTGTGAAGTCGGACATGGGCGCCCCGAGCACGTCGAGGGCCGACCCCAAAAGATCCCGAAACGGAACATATTCACCGAAGGGCACCAGGTGGCGTTTGTAGTAGAAGCCTGAGGGATCGGAGAGGCTTACCACGGCGTTGTAGGTACGGCCCTCCGCCTCGCGTACCGGGACGCCAATCATTAACGATGTGCCTGCCTGATCGGCTAACGCCTCAAGCTCAGCAAGATATGCTTTGGCCTGGTCATGCCACATCGGGATTGCCGCTTCTGGCCAGATCACGATATCGGCTCCGAGATGCTGCGCGGTAAGCGCCTGATAGCGCTCAAGTGTGATGTCCCGGTATCTCGGGTCCCATTTCTTGTCTTGCGCGATGTTTCCTTGCAAGAGGACGACATCGATCGGGTCAGCGGCTGGCTGCGTCCATTCACGATCCAGCAGTTGCAAGCCGGCGAGGGTAGCGACTAACACGGCACCGACTACCGCAGCACGGCGCAGGCTTGGCCCCTGGACAACCCAGGCAAGCCCGCCAGCGAGAAGTGCCACCAGTAAACTCACGCCAAGCACGCCAAAGACGGGAGCGATAGTGGCAAGTGTGGTGTCGGTCTGGCTGTAGCCAATGAAGAGCCAGGGAAAGCCGGTCAAGAACCAGGTGCGCATCCATTCACTCAGCACCCATGCCGCAGGTAGCCCTAGCCAGAGTGCCATTGCATCCATCTCAGGGCGCAGGCAGCGCACGAGGTACGCGACGCCCCATGGAAAGAGGGCGAGCAGCGAGGCAAAGGCCGCCGTGACTAACACCGCCACCACGGGGCCATTGCCGTACTGGCTAATGCTGATAAAGACCCAGGAGACACCCACGCCGAAGTAGCCAAGGCCAAAGAGGTAGGCCGACCACAGCGCCTGACGCCTTGAAGACTGCGCGGTCAGGACAAAAAATGTTGCCAGAGCGATCACCGCAAGCCATGCCCAGCCCACAGGGGCAAAGGCAAGCGGCATGGCGCCTCCAGCAAGTAGAGCCATCCCCCCTGTCAGAAGCGGCTTATAGCGCACGCCCGTGTATAGGCTAGAGGGTAGCGCGCACTTATCACCCAATGCTCTCTCGCCTCCGAATCCAGGATCAACCCTGTGGCTCATGCTTTCTTGCTCCGCTTAATCAAGCTGCGTCAATTCATTCGGCCGGCTGGCCAGGGTGGCAAAGTGAATGTTTCTGGACTCGACTAGGTGCGCCGTAAGCTGGGAGCTGCTTCGTATTCGGCCAGCACGACAGTGGCTGTGTTGGGGAGCAGTACGTTAGCTTTGCGATACCACCCCTTCCAAGCCCGCTGATACCAGAACGAACAGGACGAAGCCGCCTATGAAAGCCAGCGGTGAGATGTGCGTATCGTCACCGCTCTCGTGAGCCTCGGAGACCATATCTTCGATGGCAGCGACCGTGAGAAGGCCTGCCGTGAACGTCAGTGCCGCTAGCTTAAATGCCTCCGGCTGGTTCCTGAGTACGAAGTAAGCAAAGACGGCTGCCGAGAGCACAGGAATCGCGAAGGAAGCAGAGAGCAGTATCCGCTTGCTACGAGGGATTCCTTTATCTTTCATGGTGGCGATCGTCGCAAAGCCCTCAGGAACATCGGCGAGAACCTGACCCGCCGCCAGGATTATCGCGACCGACGGTGAGACCGCCGACCCCGCCCCGATCAGGAGGCCATCGCTGAACAGGTCGATGGATACGGCGATATAGATCATCCAGACACTCGTCTGACCGCCTTCTCCCTGCTGGCCTTGTCGCTTCTGGAGACTCTCAACGAGCTTCTCGATACCTACGTAAGCAATGCCGCCCAGCGCGAAAGCGAGGGCGATTACCCAGGCTGAGAGGTTCTCTAGCACGCGCGGCATGATTTCAACCGCCACCACCGCAATGACGAGGCCGGCAGCGCCGTGAAGGGCGTAATTGAGACGGCGCCCGGTAGTTCGGGAGGCCTCCGCAGCGAGCCCACCACTAAAATTGCCTAAGGCGGGCAACAGCGCCAGGCCGAGTACCAGCCAGATACTATCCATCATCTTCCTTCCTTGGTTGATTCCTAGATACGCTACCTTGCTGGCTCCGAGCCTTCGCGCTATATGCTGTCGTTCAGGCCTAGCGCGCTTGTACAGCCACTTCGATCAAGTGTCCCAGGCATCGATAGCTGCGTACCGTGCAGCCTCACCCCTTGAGCGCCAGGATGCGCCGAGCGCCGTTGAGGACGATCAGGCCCACGATGGTACCGATAATCAGGTCAGGGTAGCTGGACCCCGTCCAGGCGACCAAGGCACCGGCGGCGATGACGCCCATGTTGATCACCACATCATTGGCCGAGAATATCCAGCTTGCCTTCATATGCGCGCCGCCTTCGCGGTGCTTGGATATCAACAGCAGGCAACCGGTATTGGCGATCAACGCGACGAAGGCGATCGCCATCATCATCAGCGATTCAGGCTCACTACCGAAAACAAAGCGTCGCACCACCTCGACGAGTACGCCGATAGCCAAAATCAGTTGCAGTACCCCTGCCAGATGCGCGGCACGTACCTGCATTTTCGCACTGCGCCCTACGGCATAGAGAGCCAGGCCATAGACGGCTGCATCGGCAAACATATCCAGGGAATCAGCGATCAGGCCGGTAGACTGGGCGATCAGGCCAGCAGTCATTTCCACCACGAACATGATCGCATTGATACCGAGCAACACGCGCAGAGTGCCTGACTCCTGCGTAGCAGAGACTGCCGAGCTCTCAGCGGCCTTGATCGTCTCTGGGTCGGCAATGACGGTTTCCTGAAGAGAGGCGCCTAGCCCCAAGGTCGCCAGTTTCGCGGTAATGGGCTCAGCCTCGCCGTCATGCACGACCTCCAATCGGCGGTTCGACAAGTCGAAGGACAGCGTTCGAATCTCATCAAAGCCGTTCAGCGCCAAGCGGATCATCCGTTCTTCTGAGGGACAATCCATCTTCGGCACAGCATACACGCTGACCCATTCCCCTGACGCTTCGGAGGAGACCGGCATATCGGTATCCGCTGCAGGCGTTGCATCGCAGCTACATGGGCCACCACAGGCTTTACTCACGATACGGCTCCAGTTAACCAACATAGATTGCTAGTATTAAAAACTATATAGCTACTATAAGGTCAATGGGACAGATGATCCGTTGAGGAGTAAGCCTGATGCGCATTGGTCAGTTAGCCCAGATAGCGGGTATCGACACGCAGACGATCCGCTTCTATGAGCAGCAGGGCCTGTTGCCGCCGCCAGAACGGCAGGAGAATGGTTACCGTGTCTATACCGAGAAGCATGGCGAGTGGCTTGCCTTTATCCGCCGCTGCCGAATTCTGGACCTGTCACTGACAGAGATTCGCGAGCTACAGAGCTATCAGGACGACCCTCGCCAGCCTTGTACCGCCGTCAACGCCATGCTCGATGACCACATCTCTCATGTGCGGTCGCAGATAACTGCTCTGCAAGCGCTTGAGCAACAACTCGTTTCACTGAGGGCGAGTTGCAACGAGGGTCGGGAGATCAATGCCTGCGGCATCCTGACGGGGATCAGCGAGGAGAGCAAACAACAGCTGTATAGGGCTAGCTCAGGCCGTAAGGACTGAGCAGAGACATGCCGGACCTTGCAGTGACATTGTGAATGCATGGTGTGTTGATCGCGAAGCCTCACTGCGTATCTCGGCATGCGAACCTGGGCGTTGCTGCAAACTTGCAGGGGCCGTGAAGAAGAGTCGTCATCAACCAGGTAATCCGCTGAGCTGATGGTTGGTTCCGTCATCATGATATGAGCCAATCAACCAAAAAATCCGGATACCCAGAAGTTTATCGCCACCTGGAAAAACAACTCCCTATCAGAAAAGGGTGGCGCGCAGCCCCATTTTGAAGACCTTTGCCGGTTGCTCAGCGTTGATCCACCGCGTCAGCAAGGTGACTACTGCTATGAGCAGGGACTCCAGAAAACGCTTGGCGGTGCGGGCTTTGCCGACGTGTGGAAGCGCGGCTGCTTTGCTTGGGAGAACAAGGGACCGGACAAGGATCTAGGCCCGGCGCTCATGCAGCTGAAGAACTATGCCGGCGCCCTCGACAACCCGCCCGTGCTGGTCGTCTGCAACCGCGAGCGCATCGAGATCCACCCCTGCTTCACCGGCTACCCAAGCACGCCGCGCATCATCCAGCTGGATGACATCGGTCAGCTAGAAAATCTGCAAGCCCTGCGCTGGCTGTTCTCGCCCGAGGACATCCACAAGCTGCGCCCGCTCAAGTCCAACGCTGCCATCACCGCTGAGGCCGCCGGCGAGTTCGCCAAAGTCGCCATGGCCATGCGTGGGCGTGGCCTGGATAGCCAGCAGGTCGCCCACTTCTTGATTCAATGCATTTTCTGCATGTACGCCGAGGACGAAGGGCTGCTGCATGAGGGCATCAGCGACGATCCGCAAATCTTCACCGCCATCCTGAAAAGCGCCCGGGATGACGCCGAACGGGCCACCAAGCGCATCGCTAACCTCTTCACTGCCATGCGGAACGGCGGCGCCTACGGCAATGACGACATCGCCTGGTTCAACGGCGGGCTGTTCACGATTATCGACGTGCCCCCGCTGGTGGCCGACGACCTTGCAGCCCTGCGCGATGCAGCGCAGAAGCTAGATTGGCGGGCCATCGACCCAACCATATTCGGCACACTATTCGAACGCGGCCTCGACCCAAGCGCCCGCGCCCCGCTTGGTGCGCATTACACCGACGTCGAAACCATCGCCAAGCTGATTCGCCCACTTATCGTTGAACCGCTGGCCGCCGAGTGGGAAGCAGCCAAGTCGCTACTTATCAAGGCTCAGGGCAAGGGGCCGCGCTCCGCCCCTCACAAGGCCGCCATGACGGCATTCCAAGGCTACTTGGAGCGTCTGAAGAGCTTCCGCGTGCTTGATCCCGCCTGCGGCTCCGGCAATTTCCTTTATCTGTCCATGCATGCGCTCAAAGATCTTGAGCATGCCGCCCAGGTAGATGCCGAACTGCTCGGATTCGGCCGGCAGATCGGCATCGAGACTGGCCCTGCCAACATTCTTGGTTTGGAAATCAACGAGTACGCCGCTGAACTGGCACGCGTCACCGTATGGATCGGCGATATCCAGTGGAGCCAGCGCAACGGCCAGTCGATCGCGCGCAACCCCATTCTGCGCACCCTCGACGGCATCCAGCACCGTGACGCTCTGATGAATGCGGATGGTAGCGAAACGGAGTGGCCGACCGCCGATGTGATCGTCGGTAATCCGCCCTTCCTGGGTGACAAGAAGATGCGCGGAGAGCTGGGCGCCGAGTACACCGAACGCCTGCGCAAGCTGTACGCCGGCAAGGTGCCAGGCGGTGCCGATCTGGTCTGCTACTGGTTCCACAAGGCTCGCGAACAGATCCTGTGCGGCCAGGCGCAGCGCTCCGGGCTGGTCTCCACCAACAGCATCCGTGGCGGCGCCAACCGCAAGGTGCTGGATGCAATTGCCGAGCATCTGGTCATCTTCAACGCCTGGGGCGACGAGGATTGGATCAACGACGGTGCGGCGGTGCGCGTTTCGCTCGTGGCCTTCGCTGCTACCGTGCCGGAAGGCGGGGCGTGGCTGAATGGACATCAGGTCGGGCGAATCAACCCGGATCTCACGGCCACCGCAACCACAGAAAACAGCCTCGACCTCACCAAGGCAGCGAGGCTATTGCTGAACGCCGGCTGCGCTTTCATCGGCGGGATGAAAAAGGGTATCCGGAATCTGGTGTGGGTTCTGGCTCCTTGGGTCTTTGTAGCTATCACTTTCAAAGAATGGATTTTGGTGTTGGACGGCTGAGCGGATGTGCTAGAGTAAAAGTCGGATTTCAGTGTGGGTTCGCCCAAGGTGCTGAGTGACGGACTTTCTCCAGCTGCGAAGCCTGAAGACGCTTGAAATCCTGACCAGCGAGGACAGTTACGTCGTCAAGGCCGAAGGCGTCAATCAGTGGGTGACCTGCCCGCTGTGCAAGACCGGACGCCTGCATGGTCACGGCTCACAGGAACAGTCGTTTCAGGACACACCGACGCACGGCAAACCCGTCGTGATCTTCATCCAGCGCCGTCGCTATCGCTGTACAAGCTGCACCAAGACCTTGTTTGAGCCTGTGGCGGACCTTGATGGAAAACGCCAAGCCACGGCGCGTCTGGTGCGTTATATCCGCGACCAGTCCTTCTCCAAGACCTTTGCGGCCCTTGCCCGGGAAGTAGCCGTGGACGAAAAGACGGTCCGCCACGTCTTCGACGATTTCATCGAGGAGGTCGAGGCCAAGACCCAGTTCCGGACGCCGCGGGTGCTGGGTATCGACGAGCTCAAGATCATCGGCCAGTACCGGGCCATGATCACCAACGTCGAGCGCAAGACCGTGTTCGATATCCGCCCCAGCCGGGCCAAAGCCGAGTTGATGCCCTATTTCCGCGACCTGCGGGACAAGGACTCGGTCGAGTGGGTGGCGATGGACATGTACCACGTTTATCGGCAGGTGGTGCGCGCCACGCTGCCACAGGCCCGGATCGTGGTCGATCGATTCCATATCCAGCGCATGGCGAACGACGCGCTGGAGAAGCTGCGCAAGCGCATTCGCAAGGATTTGTCCACCCGGCAGCGCCTCAAACTCAAGGACGAGCGGTTCCTGCTGCTCAAGCGGCAGCACGACCTGACAGGGAGAGATATGGACCGGATGCGGGAATGGTTCCAACAGTTCCCGCTCCTAAGCGAAGCCCACGCGCTCAAGGAAGGATTTCTGTCGATCTGGGATCAGAAGACCCGCCCAGCAGCAGAAGCCGCCTGCGCGAAGTGGCAGGCCAATATTCCGACCGAATTGGCGGCCACGTTCAAGGACCTGACCACCGCCGTGCACAACTGGCACGACGAAATCTTCGCCTACTTCGAGCAGCCGATTACCAATGCCTATACTGAGTCAGTCAACCGAGTGGCCAAAGACATGAACCGCATGGGCAGGGGTTACAGCTTCGAGGTGCTTCGGGCGCGCATGCTCTACGACAAGAAGGCGCGCAAGGATGGCTCGGTTATCGAAACCGTGTTGGTCGATGACGACGACCCAATGACCACGGACTTCGTGTTCCAGCGGATGACCACGGCGGCAACGCGCAAGAAGAAGATCACGCGCGTGGTCGAGTACGGCCCCTATCTCCCGACGCTGGCGCGGCTACTCGAAGAGGGGTATTTCGAATAGTCCTCAGCCCATTGTGCAAGAGGCGGCGCTTCAGCCTGAATTTGTGATTCAGCCGATGAAGCATAGGTAAGAGGCCCAGCCACTACCCCGCGCAACAGGACAGTTGCTTTACGTCCTTGGTGAAGGTTTGTGCCGCGAGTTTCAGCCCCTCGACCATCGTCAGGTAGGGGAATAACTGGTCGGCCAACTCTCGCACCGTCATGCGGTTGCGAATCGCCAGTACTGCGGTTTGGATCAGCTCGCCTGCTTCCGGGGCTACCGCTTGCACGCCGATCAGTCGTCCCGAACCGGCCTCCGAAACCAGCTTGATGAAACCGCGCGTGTCGAAGTTGACCAGCGCCCGGGGCACGTTGTCGAGCGTCAGCGTGCGGCTGTCGGTCTCGATACCGTCGTGGTGCGCTTCGGCTTCGCTGTAGCCCACGGTGGCGACCTGCGGGTCGGTGAACACCACCGCCGGCATCGCCGTCAGATCCAGCGTCGCGTTGCCACCCGTCATGTTGATTGCAGCGCGGGTGCCGGCCGCCGCCGCGACGTAGACGAACTGCGGCTGGTCAGTGCAGTCGCCGGCGGCATAGATGTGCGGCACGGTAGTGCGCATCGCGTGGTCGATGGTGATGGCGCCTTGCGCATTGACCACCACACCGGCCGCGTCGAGGTTGAGCGTGCGGGTGTTTGGGGTGCGGCCGGTGGCGAACAACAGCCGGTCGGCATGCAGTTCGCCGCGTTCGGTGGTGAGCACGAATTCCCCATCCTCATAGGCGACCTGGCTGGCCTGGGTGTGGTCCAGCACTTCGATGCCTTCGGCGCGGAACACGGCCGTGATGGCCTCGCCAATGGCGGGGTCTTCGCGAAAGAACAGTGTGCTGCGCGCCAGCATGGTCACCTTGCTGCCCAGCCGGGCAAAGGCCTGCGCGAGTTCGACGGCCACCACCGACGAGCCGATCACGGCCAGCCGATCGGGGATCGTGTCGCTGGCCAGCGCTTCGGTCGACGTCCAGAAGGGCGTGTCTTTCAAGCCCGGGATCGGTGGAATCGCCGGACTGGCCCCGGTGGCGATGAGGCAGCGGTCGAAACTCACCTCGCGCATCCCGTCGTCAGCGGTTGCCACGGTCAGCGTGTGCGCATCCTTGAATCGGGCATCGCCGCGCAGCACGGTGATGGTCGGGGTGCTCGTCAGGATGCCTTCGTACTTGGCGTGGCGCAGTTCATCGACGCGCCCCTGCTGCTGAGCCAGCAAGCGCTTACGCAGAATCTTCGGCGAGGCGGCGGCAATGCCGTCATCGAACGGACTCTCGCGACGCAGATGCGCAATGTGGGCAGCGCGGATCATGATCTTGGACGGCACACATCCGACGTTGACGCAGGTGCCGCCGAGAGTGCTGCGCTCGATCAGCGTCACACGCGCCCCTTGCTCGACGGCCTTCAACGCCGCCGCCATCGCCGCGCCGCCGCTGCCGATCACGGCCACGTGCAGTGCAGCCTCATCGTCCTCGCGCTTTGGTTCGCCGCCCAGCCGCTCTTGTGCATTGTTCAGCAGGTCGCTGGGTTGCCCCGGCGCATCGGCAAGCTGCGCTCGGTAACCGAGTGCGGATACCGCCGCGACCAGCGAGGTCACGTCCGCGGCGGTACCTACGCTGGCCTCAATCTCGGCCCGGCGCTGTGGGTAGGACACTGAGGCCGAACGCACGCCGGGCACCTTTTCCAAGGTCTGCTTGACGTGCTCGGCGCACGACCCGCAGGTCATGCCATCGATGTGCAGCGTGATCGCCTCGGTCATGAGCGTGTGCTCACTTCTTGACGGTAGACGGGTAGCCGGCGTTCTCGGTGGCTTTGGTCAACGCGGCCGGAGTGGTCTTGGCATCGTCGTAGGTTACCACCGCCTCCTTGGGCTCCCAGGTCACCTTGGCCTCGATGACGCCTTCGACCTTGGTCAGCGCCTTCTTGACCGTGATCGGACAGGTGGCGCAGGTCATGCTCGGCACCGACAGCGTGACGGTTTTGGTGGCGGCCCAGGCGGGAGCGCTGAGGGCAACGGTCAGAGCGAGCAATGCGACGAGTTTCTTCATGGCAATCTCCTTTCAGTAGAACAGGGGCATGAGGTAGGGGAACACGAGCGCGATCAGCACCAGGGCGGTGACGATCCAGAAGATCACCTTGTAGGCCGTCCGCACCTGGGGCACGGCGCATGCGTCGTCCGGCGCGCAGGCGCGAGCCGGCCGGAAGATGCGACGCCACGCGAAGAACAGCGCCACGAGCGCCACGCCAATGAAGATCGGCCGGTACGGTTCCAGCGCGGTCAAGTTGCCGATCCAGGCGCCGGAGAAACCCAGCGTGATCAGCACCAGCGGACCGAGGCAGCAGGTCGAGGCGAGGATGGCGGCGAGGCCACCGGCGGCCAGTGCACCGCGGCCGTTGCTGGGGTCTGCCATGTGAGGGATCTCCTTCCGAGACGTTGCGTGATGCGCTAAGGTTACTTCCGTAGTCAAGTACGGAGTCAAGCGCGATGGTGAACGATCCGCAAACACTGACCATCGGGGCTTTCGCCAAGGCCGCTGGGGTCAACGTGGAGACCATCCGGTTCTATCAGCGCAAGGGGTTATTGCCAGAACCAGGTCGGCCCGTCGGCAGTATTCGCCGCTACGGATCGGCGGACGTGGCGCGGGTGCGTTTCGTGAAATCCGCCCAGCGGCTGGGGTTCAACCTGGACGAAGTCGGCCAACTCCTACAGCTTGAGGACGGCACTCACTGCAGCGAAGCCGCCGAGCTGGCTGCGCTCCAGCTCACCGACGTGCGCACCAAGATGGCGGACCTGACGCGAATCGAAGCGGTGCTGTCACGGTTGGTCAACGAGTGCCATGCGCAGCGAGGCACTGTGTCGTGCCCGCTGATCGATTCTCTACACGGGAGCTAGGCGCGTGGCTTAACCCGGTTTTCCGTTCCACTGCGCCTCAAACCCCAGTTCGAGCCGGGGGCAAGGTGACCTGCCACTGATTGTTTCCTTGCACCGACATGCGCCAGACAAAGCCCACACTGAAGGCTAAAAGCGCGTAAGCCTTGCGATACCAGAAACCTACCGAACGAGAGCTGTCAGACAAGAAGGGCTAGTGCGGTCTTCCCACACTAAAATCCGGATACCCATGAAAAAACGCCAGTTCGATGTCGCTGGGGATCTGGCTCGCTCTTGGCTGCCTCTGCCGAACCCGAATGGTAAATCGAATTCGCATGTGCTGTTCCCCTGGGTAAATGGCCTGGACATTACTCGCCGGCCTTCCGATACCTGGATTGTCGACTTCGGTCTGGACATGCCGGAGGACGATGCATCGCTCTTTGAGCTACCTTTCGCCCATGTACTCGCAGCAGTCAAACCGGCACGGGATCAGGTCAGCAATGCGAATGAGCGCAGGAAGTGGTGGCTGCATGCTCGGCCCGCGCCCGATTTACGCTCAGCTGTGGCTGGGCTGCCGCGCTTTATTGCAACACCGCGCGTCGCCAAGCATCGGTTGTTCGTATGGATCAAACCGCCAGTCATCTGCGACGGGCAGTTGGTCATCAGTGCCCGTGCCGACGACACCACCTTCGGCATCCTGCATTCGCGCTTCCACGAGCTATGGTCGCTGCGCCTTGGCACAGCTTTGGAAGATCGCCCTCGCTATACCCCCAGCAGCACCTTCGAGACCTTCCCCTTCCCGGAGGGGCTGACGCTAACTGACACCAAGGGTCAGCCAGTAGCTGAGGGTGACCTGCTGTTTCCGCCGGTCACTGCCGAACATTTGCCGGCAGCGGTGAAGATCGCCAGCGCCGCCCAACGCTTGGTCACCCTGCGCGACAACTGGCTGAATCCAGCCGAGTGGGTTGAGCGTGTGCCGGAAGTGGCCGAAGGCTACCCGGAGCGCATCGTCGCCAAGCCCGAGCACGCCGCCGAGTTGAAGAAGCGCACCCTGACCAACCTCTACAACGCCCGCCCGGCCTGGCTCGACAACGCCCACAAGGCGCTCGACAAGGCCGTCGCAGAAGCCTACGGCTGGGGTGATTACGATACCGATATGAGTGACGACGAAGTGCTACGGCGGCTGCTCGCGCTGAACGTCGAACGCAGCGTGGCAATCAGCAAGGGAGACGTGGCGAGGTAACTTCCCAAGCGGAACCGGCGCTGGCCCGCCGGTTCGCAGCCTACGACCTGCCGAACATGCGACGCAGCCATGACCAGATGGTCCTTTGCTCCCTTTTCCTTTCGGAGAAGGGTTTCCGCCTAGTGATCATGGTAGTGAGGTGATAGTCGTACAACGAAGGATCGACCGGTTCCGCCTCGTGACCGTCTTTATCTTTTTTCAAAACTCGTCTCCCGAAAATTGCGTGTATCGCGCTACTCGCTTATGAGCGAAGCCGGCCGAGCGCATTGTCGCCTAGTAACGGAGCGCTCGATTCCCCGGTGCCGTGAGCTGGTGCGCAAAGAGCGGTACGCAACGTGGTACGCACGGAAACGATAAGTTTTTTTTGCGCACCATTCCTACCTTCGCTTCTGGAGCAATGCCGTGCCCGCCGGCATCAACAGGCATAGTTCAGCAAACTCAAAACTGGTTCAAGGGCAGCGCTCTGATTGGACATATGCCGGTATCCACGCATTGGTATCCATGAAAACGCCGCATGCTGAGCAGCTTTCAAAAAATGCGCTGCACCGCGAACAATGGGTAACCGGAGCGATATACGGAACCAGTCATAGGTGAATCGATAGTGCAATGACCCGCAGAGGAGAAAAGGAGTCCTAGCGGAACGGCTGCGGCATGCACTCATCGCCACGACAATGACGCTGACTCAGATCGGTTCTCGCTGACCTATTATGCTGCACGTTTAACCCCTCTATTCGCGCCGGAAAAGGTATTTGCAGGCGAGAAGAAACCAGACCCATCGTCGACTGCAAATATGAACGAGTGCTCCCTAAGGGCGCTAAGAAGCGGCAGTAGCTCCCAAGGCGCTGGCGGAGTCGAGATCATTATCGAGATCACCTGGTCGTCCATCTCACAGTGGCTGACTCGTTGCCACTGTGCTCCGGCAAGCTTTGCTTTTAGAGCTGCCCAAGGATCTGCCCGAAATGGCCTATTTAAAAGGCAATCGCGCCCAAGCACGAAGGCGATCAGGAAGGCAGGCCTTACTGCGAGGTCCTCCTCAATTTCCTCGGGCGACCGGAATGCTGGGCGGGTTTCATATAACGATTGGCTGACGTTCACGACTTCTTTGTAGGCCTCAATACCCAAAGTCAGTGCTGCAGTCCCTTCGGCGGACGCACCGGCAATAGCCATGGCCAACATTGCCGCCTTGAAAATTGATGCAGCCCCCATCGTGATGCCTCGCTAGAAAGAATGTTGGATCGCATATAGAACGCATGCGGACTTACCGGCAGGCTACCGCGCCCAGATCGTATGCGATTGCTTTATCGATCAAACAGCTCGAGATTCCAATGATCGACATCGGCCGCCGTCAAAATGGCATCACTCTCAGCGGTATGACGGGCTCACCGGAGAGCGTGATGACTGCAACAGAATGAGTTGGATTACTTCAGCGCGCATTTAAATCAATAGATGATCGTCTCGGTCAGGTTGTCCTGCTAAGCAGGTGTCGCGAGCACTGGATTCAGGCTGAAATAAGCCTTTACGCCTAGTATTACAAGCGTATCGAGATCTGGACTGACCATGGCTATGGACAGCGCAGAAAAGGCCGATCTGTACTCGGAAACAGTCGACGGTAAGCCAGTGATGGTCGAGGTGAAGTGCTTAAGCGACTGGCGCAGCAGGCTTAATGCTTAGATGGCGAGCGGTCCGTGCACAGCGGCATAGAGCGGCTTCAAGAATTGACTGCCCCTGCCAGGGTCTTCGTGCTGGGTGATCCAGCAGGAAATGTCGAGAACCGGACTCGGGTCGGTCAACTCCTCAGGAAAAAGGACTGGGCACCCAGCAGCATTGACCTTTCGCTGGATCAGCAGGGTTGTAATCTGAACGCGGCGCGGGGCGATCGCCCGGCGCCTGCACAGCGTGCATGTTGATGATGGGCCATAACCTTGCATATTTAACTGCAAAGCTGAGAGCTTCGATCGCCCAGCAGCAGCGAGAGGCGTGGTAATGATGAAAAGCCGCACTAAGTGCGGGGCCTTGGATGAATCGGTCAGCTCTGATCTGCGTCAGCAAATCTAAAGCTTGCTTTTAAGTCATTCATCCACGAGACATCAATCAGGCCGTCATGCTGGAGTCGGCCTACAACAATACCAGGATGGATATCGATCCGGCGCGCAAAGTCGCGCACGGCATCTTTGGTTTTCAGGCTACCCAGTGCGGCCGCGTACTGATCTGGCACCAAAAAGTTACCGGCCCAATCGTTCGCCTCTATTTCCTTTGGATCCCTGCTGCCCTGCTTGCTTGGATCGTCCAAGTACACTGATTTCTTCTCGTCCGCATGGAGGAGAATATGTGCCGACTCATGAAAGAGGGTGAACCAGAACTTATCGTTGGTCTTGCCGTAGAGCGACATTTGGATCAACGGACGATGCGCGTTGAGCCATCTAGCGACACCGCTCACATGAGCTCGCGGGATTGCTGGAACCAGAACAAACGCCACCCCCGCCTCAGCGAACAGCCGCCGAATTCTGGGTTCGAAGTCAGCCGGAGAGGCCGTTGTAAGACCCCGAATTTCAGTAAGCGCACGTTCAAACTTTTCTTTGTTGTACTTTGGCCCGGAAAACTGTTCGGCTTCGATCTCGCCCATCCGCAGCCAGCTTGAGATCGCGGCGACGTCGCTTTGATCTTCTCTACTTCGCCTGAAAGACACTTGCATGCCGGAGTAATGGCTCTCCCACTCATCCGGTGACGCTACACCGAAAAACTTTAGACACTGCTCGACCAGGCCGGGCTTATTCTTTTGTACGACCCGGCACTTCTCAAGAGCTCCGGAAGCCATCAGGTCTTTAATGGGCAGGCAGTCTAGCCAAGTCGTCCATTCCGCTAGCTTTTCTTTCGCTTGGGCGCGAGCTAGCTGCTCCCTATATAAAGCTTCTCGTGAAATCCAAAATGCAGAGGTTCCGCCCAATACGCGCTCCAGCTTTAGAGCGACCTCCTGGCTTAGGCTCGCCTTTCCTTTAATCAGCTGGTTAACGTGCTTTGCTGATACCCCAAGCCGCGTTGCGAGTTCGTCCTGGGTCCAATCCTTTTCTTCAAGTAGGTCGAGAATGGTATCGCCAGGCGGGGATACCCAATCTGGCCTAAACGAAACAGCCAAATCATTCATGGTAATCTCCGATAAATACAATTATGACTCGATGTACTTTTGACCAATCCAGCGATTTATCATCGCGCAATGGATACGGATCGTAGTCTGGCTCAAATGCGATTCTGCAGCCGCCAGACAAGCTCACAGAGTATTGATTTTTCCTGTCGCCTTTTAGCGGGTGAGGGTTCCCGAACGGGAGATCAAAAACCGTACTCGCTGCCCACAAATCCGAAAGGCGAGCTCTTAGTTTTCGAGCAGAGTCAGCTCCTAGCCTTCTCTCAGCAACACGTGGCTTTTCGCACATTTCGCGAAGCTTACGGTCCTTGAAATCAAGCTCCAAACCACGCCCCCTAAGACTATAGCTCTTTACCAAATGGGTAAAGAACTAACGGTTAAATAACGACGAGATGCCGTCTTTGAATTTGCATTTGCGGGCCCGTTCTCGCCAAACGGCAACCCGGCGCAGCGCCGGTAGCACGCATCGCTCTTCCAGCTCGCCCGCGAGAATTTGTAGATCCCGCGGCGCCTCGCCTACCTTTACCTGCCCGCCACCCCTCTGCCCAACGCGGATCGTGATCCCATCCAGAAGCAGCTACGCAAGTAGATCGTCGGAATCGGTGCCAGGCTGTACACGAAGAGTGATGTGCTTGCCTTCCTTGAGGCTAGGACTATGAGGCCTATGGTTGCCAGCTTTCACTAACTGCTTGGGTGATCACCCACTAAGCAGTGCGTAGGCGTTAATTCGGCGATGCCGAACAGAACCCTAACATCCGAATGCTCGCCTGTTGCTTCATTGTGCCATTACTGTTGCCGGTTTTGCTTGGCATTGGTCAGGAAGATAGTAGCCAGAAGCGGAGCGCTTTTCTTTTTGGGGGTATTTTTGGGGGCATTGCAGCAACGCAAAACCTTACACAGCCAGAGATTCGGATACCTGTAGCGAACAGTTCGATTCCGTCCCTGCACCACTAATACCGAGAAACCCCAAGCGAATTTAACCTCCTTGGGGTTTTTTATTGCCTGCAATTTGGCAAAAAGCCTGGTTCAGTCGCTCGCCGCACGAGATAGCCGCCATCCAAGCATGCGGGCCAGCGAAGCGTATGCCTCATTCACTTCATCGCTCCGACTTCATTCTGCGCTAGGCTGGTGCTAACAGAGCGGGCCCGAGCAGGGTGTTGCTCAACTGCGTCGAGCTGCCAAGGAATGCCGCGCATAGCAAGGAGCCGAACGATGCACAGGAATCTCTCGATTCTGCTGTTATGGCTGTTGTCGACCGCTGCCACGGCCAGCAGCGTGCAGTGGCGCTTCGTAACCGAAGACTTCCCTCCTTTCACCTATCCTGCTGACGCCTCAGTCAGCAACACAGCGGGCGTTGGCGCGGCGGGCCCGTTTGTGGAAGTGGTGAGCGCGATCTGCGCGCGTTTGCAGTACCAATGCACGATCACCCTGTATCCCTGGCAGCGAGCATTCCGCCTCGCCGAGCAGGGCCAGGTGGATGGCATCTTCACCTTGGCACGCTCACCGCAGCGCGAGCAGATATTCCACATCAGCCGGATGCTGGTCACTTCCCGCTACAGCGTGTTCGCCCAGGCCGACAGCAGCTTCGTCTTCAATCAGCCCACCGATATGGCTGGCCGTCTGGTTGGCGTTTACGGCCCTTCCGGAACCTCTTACGTACTGTCCGAACGCCTCAAGTCGGTACCTGACGTACGCCTGCACCTGACTACCGACAATCGCCGGCTCTTGCGCATGCTGCAGTCCGGACGCTTCGGCGTGGACGGCCTGGCGGTGCTCAATCAGGATGTCGCCTGGCACCTGATCGAGGAAGAGCGCCTCTCCGGAGTGCGCGAGGCCGGCGAGATGGGCCCGATCAGCTATGGCATTGGCCTTTCGCGCAGGACAGTGAGCACGGCGCAGTTCGAAGCGTTCGAGCAGGCGCTGGACGCGGCAATTGCCGATGGCACGGTGCCGGCGATTCTGCGCCGGCACCAACTCGAAGCCGCGTACTGAGCGGACTAAAAGACGGCAACCACTGAAACCCAATGGTGGCCTAACGGGTGTCGGCAAACACCATCCCTTTGAATATCCGCGCAAACCGTGAGCGCTCTGCATCGACGGTCCAGTCAAAGAAGCCCTGGTGCATTGCCTCGCGATAGCCCTTCGCGGTGCGAGCCTCAGCGCGCACTTAGCCCCCTCTACACGGCAGAGCATGCCGACAGGGAGCTGTGCGGCGGCAGCGCCCCCCAATTTGCCCAAGCAAGGCGGACCATCTGAGACCTGGCTCAGATTCGGTCGACGGCCAGCCTGTTACCCTCGCCCGCCCCTAAACGCATGGATGCCGTCATGCTGCGCTATCTACTTGCCGTCCTGCTCGTTATCGCCTTCCCCGTCTGTGCCGAATCGATCGACTGCCGGGTGATCGGTATCGCGGATGGCAACACCTTCAGCTGCCGTACCGCCGAAGGCAACCGACTGAGGGTCCGGCTGGCCGAGATCGACACACCAGAGCTCAAGCAGCCTTACGGCAGTCAAGCTCGACAAGCACTCTCCAGCTATATCTTCGGCAAGGACGTCGCACTCGCAATCATGGGCCGCGACGACCTTGGAAGGACGCTGGCGCGGGTCAAGGTCGGTAATGTCGACGTCAACTCAGAGATGGTCAGGACTGGGACCGCTTGGGCGTACCGCGGCCACTTGAAGGACCGCAAGCTGCTCGACCTGGAAGCCGTCGCACGCGAATTCAAACGCGGCATATGGTCGTTGCAGAAATCCGAACAGCAGCCCCCATGGGAATGGCGCAAGGAAATGCGTGGCCGCTAGTCGGTTCTGCCTGCTGGGCGCCTCGCTTTACTAGCCTGACCTAGGCAGTAAAGACGTGAAGTGTGCAGCGATCTGTACGCCCCAACAATCTTAATGAAAGTAATTTGCATTTAGTTTACCTTCACGCTCCCCTCTATAAATCCAAATCCGGGAGCTCCACGTGTTTCGCAAAACCTGCCTGTGCCTATCCATTTCGCTCGCCTCCCTTTCACTCTCGTCTTCGCCGGTCGCAGCAGCGAATGAGGCGGCGGAGCTTGAAGCGGTCACCATCAGCGCGACCCGGGCCAGGAGTGAAGCGGGCAAGACCCCACAAAAAATCACCGTGATCGACCGCGAGCAGATCGAGCAGCAACTGGCGATCACTGGTGACCATGGCGCGATCCTGAGCAATCTGATCCCCTCCTATTCGCCAAGCAGGCAGAAGATGAGCAGCGCTGGTGAGACGTTCCGTGGCCGCTCGGCGCTGATCCTGATCGATGGCGTACCGCAGTCGACACCGCTACGCGACAGCCAGCGTGACGGCTACGTAATCGACCTATCGATGGTCGAGCGTATCGAGGTCATTCACGGCGCCAGCGCCGAGCATGGCTTGGGAGCGACCGGCGGCATCATTAACTACGTCACGCGCCGCCCTGCCAGCGGAGCTTTACGCCAGCACGCAGGGATCAGCTTCACTGCGCCCACACGCTTTGAGTCCGAAGGACTTGGCTACAAGCTGGACTACCGCATCGAAGGCACTCAAGGCGATTTCGACTACCTAGCCGCCGCCAGCTGGCAGACTCAGGGCATGTTCTACGACGCCAATGGTGATCTGATTGGCGTAGACGATACCCAGGGCGATGTAATGGATTCGACCAGCACCGATCTAATGCTCAAGCTCGGATACTGGCTAGACGACGATCAAAACATCGGCCTGATGGTCAATCGCTACCAGGTGGAGGGCGAGCACGAGTACGTCAACGTACCCGGCGATGCCGACGCAGAGATACCCGCGACTTCACGCAAAGGTAGCCCGCTGGGCAAGGCGCCACAGAACGAGGTGCTGGCGACCAGCCTGTCGTACAAGCACGCAGACCTGTACGGCAACGAACTGGGTCTGCAGCTGTATACACAACGCTTTCGCGGTCGCTTTGGCGGCGGCACCAACGCTACCTTTCAGGACCCCAGCATCGCACCCGTGGGTACGCTTTTCGATCAATCGCAGAACGAGTCGGACAAGATCGGCGGCAAGCTGACGATCAGCCGTGATCGTTTGCTCGACAACCACCTGATGCTCACCGGTGGCATCGACGTGCTGCAGGACACCACCAGCCAGCAGCTGATCCTCACGGATCGGGAGTGGGTGCCGGAAACAGTGTTTCTCAACTACGCCCCGTTCCTCCAGGCAGAGATCCGCGTGCTCGAACAGCTGACACTGCACGCCGGGGTGCGCCATGAATTTGCAGACCTGGAGATCGACAGCTTTCGTACTATCGCCTCGACCAAGCCCGTGGGCAGTGTCGCTGTCGAGGGCGGCAATCCGACCTTCGAGGAAACGCTCTACAACGCCGGTTTGGTGTGGCAGATGAATGACTGGGCGCAGCTGTTCGCCAACTACTCGGAGGGTTTCGGCATGCCCGATGTCGGACGCGTGTTGCGTGGCATCGGCACACCGGGAACGCGTGTCGACGACTTCCTGGACCTGCAGCCAGTGGTCACCGAAAACCGCGAAATTGGCTTTCGGTTAAACCACGGACCATTCGACGCTGAAATCAGTTACTACCAATCCGACGCAGATCTTGGCTCACGCCTGGATGGAGTGGGCGGGGTTTATCAGGTTCGTCGCGAACGTACCGAAATTGACGGCATCGAGTTCGCTGGCGGCTGGCAGGTCAACAAGGCACATCGCCTGAAGCTGGTGTATGCCCAGGTCAACGGCCAGTCCGATACCAACGGCGACGGCAAGGTCGACACCGATCTCGATGGCGCAAACATCTCACCGGATCGCTATGGCATCAGCTGGCAAGCGAACTGGGGCGAAAAGCTGCACAGTCTGCTGCAAGCCAACCACTACGCCAGCCGCAGCTTCGACACCGAAGGGCTGGACTTCGACGGCTACACCCTGGTGGACGCCTCCCTGCGCTACAGCTTGCCGCTCGGCGAGGCCAGCCTCGGCATCGAAAACCTGTTTAACGAGGACTATCTGACCTACTACTCCCAGGCGGCCAATACCGGCACGCAGGAAACCCGTAATGGCCGCGTTTTCAACGGTCGCGGGCGGACGTTCACACTCGGATACCAAGCCAGCTTTTAACCCATGTGCGAGCCGGTGAGGCACTGGCCGTTCGACCGGCCCTGGCAAAGGCATACCGCTCTCACGCTGCGAGTGGTCACGGCCGTCGCTGGCGGCTACGCCTGCACGGTTGCCCTGAGCTCGACTGTAGCCCTGTCATTGGTGCTGCTCGCTGACATGGCGCGCAGCGATGCGGTGCTGCTTGCATCCATGCTCGGGTTCATCATCTACCTGGCATTGCTGCTGTGGTGCTTTGCTGAACCCAGGCTATGGCGCGTCGGCCTGCTTATACCGCTGAGCATGGCGTTAGATGCGGGCTTGCAGTTCGGGCTGACGCACATCTGATGGCGCCTGGTAGCGGCTTGCGCTCCTCCATGGGCTGGCTGCACACCTGGGCCGGGGTGGTGCTCGGCAGCCTACTGCTGACTGTATTCTGGTCCGGCAGCCTGGTAGTTTTCGACCGTGAGATTGACCGCTGGATGCAGCCTGCAACTCGCCTCGCCGCCGCTCCTGCGGAAATTTCGCTGGACCGCCTGGTAGTCACCCACGCCCAGCGCCTTGCGGGAGCAGCCCCACGCTGGAGCATCACCCTTCCAGATCGGCGCACGCCGATCATTCAGCTGGAATATCAGGATGCGCAGGGTGTATCGACACGCCGCTTCATCGACCCTTACAGCGGCGAACTTCTACCTGACGAGGGCAGTTGGGCGGCCACAGGGTTTCTTTTCCCGTTTCACTACAGCTTGCACCTACGCTGGCGCGACCTCGGCTACTGGCTAGTCGGAATAGCCGGCATGGGCATGCTGACATTGCTGGCTTCGGGCGTGGTGATCCACCGCAAACTGATTCGCGAGTTCTTTACCTTTCGCCGGCACAAGAGCACACAGCGCGCCACACTGGATCTGCACAACCTCACCGGCATCGTCGCATTGCCATTCCATTTTCTGATCAGCCTATCGGGGCTGATCATTTTCTTCGCCATCTACTTTCCCGCTGTCATCGAACGCCTCTACCCCAACGGCAGCAGCCAATTCACTGCGCAAGCGTTCGGCAGCTACACGCGACCCGCTGCGGGTGAGCCAGCAGCGCTGGCCTCGCTGGACGCCATGCGCAGCCGCGCGCGTAAAGCCTGGCAGGGAGACGAGCCATACATGCTGAGGGTCTGGTATCCGGGAGATAGCCAAGGGTATGTGGAAGTCCGTCGTACATTTGCTCGGCAAATCAGCATGAATGTCGACCGCATGACCTTCGACTCCAGCAACGCTGCGCTGCTGCTCGATCATCGCACCGCGCCGATAGCGGGTATCCAGCGCTTTTTCAGCGGCTTGCATTTTGTCCAGTTCGAGCACTGGACGCTGCGTTGGCTGTATTTTCTGGGCGGGCTTTGCGGCTGCGTAATGATCGCCACCGGCATGCTGTTCTGGGCCGGCGCACGACGCAACAGACACCTGAACCAGGGCATGCGAGGCGTGAACCTGGTTGATGCAATCTGCGTCTGCAGCTGCACCGGTCTGATACTAGCGACGCTCGGCTTCTTCATTGCTAACCGCGTGCTGCCCGCAGAAGCCAGCTGGCTTGGCAACAAGCGAGCGGCGCTGGAAGGCTGGACGTTCTTCCTCGCATGGGCGGCAGCACTCCTGCACGCCCTGCGATACGGTACACGGGCATGGAGTGGTCAGCTGATGGCCATCTACATAGCAGCACCCATGGCGGTACTGTTGAACTGGCTCAGCACCGGCGACCACCTGCTGCGGAGTCTGCAGCAGGGCCTTTATGCCGTCGCAGGCATGGACCTGATGCTCCTGCTGCTTGCGCTGCTCGCACTCGCTACCGCGCGCCGGCTCGCTCGAGGCGTGGCGCATGCCTGAGTTCGTGCAGCTGATGGCCGCTGGGCTGTGCTACCTGGCACTAGCCCAGTTGGCTCTGTTGCAGCTACCTCATCGCAAGGCGGTCTGGCGTGTGACCGCACTCCCGCTGCCTTTAGAGCAAAAGCTGCGGCGCGTAGCCGCTGGGTTAATGCTCACTATCGCGCTGGGGCTCCTGCTCATGGTCGATGGGCCAGGTTTTGCACTGCTGCTCTGGCTCTGGCTGCTGGCGCTCATGGCAGCAGCCGTCGCGTTCACGCTCAGCTGGAAGCCGAGCCTATTGCGCTGGCTACCTTGATACGTACGGTCACGACTCAGATAGCGCGGATACCGACGACGCGCTAGCCTGAAGCGATGGCAGAGCGCTTGCAGCTGTAGCCAATCGCCTTGGAGCTACAACCATGCCCCTACGCTGGATTGCGATGTCGATGCTACTGAGCCTGAGCCTGGCAGCCAACGAAGGCCACGCAGAAGCACTGAGCTTCGTCACTGAAGACTTCCCGCCCTTCTCCTACGCGCAGACTGATGCGGCAGCCAACGACATCGCTGCCGGCCCCTTCGTCGATATCGTCACGGCCACCTGTGCACAGCTGAGCATCGACTGCCCTGTCCAGCTGCATCCTTGGCGCCGTGCACTGGCCTTGGCGGAGGCCGGCGAGGCGCAGGGCATCTTTACGGTCATCCGTTCGCCGGAACGGGAGCACGCGTTTCATCTAACTCGCATGCTGGTGACCTCGCGCTACGGCGTATACGCACGCACCGCCAGCCGCTTCGTATTCCACCGGCCGCAGGACCTTGCCGGCCGCACAGTCGCCGTATACGGCCCATCCGGCACCTCGTTCGTGCTCGGCAAACACCTGACCAGGGTTGCTGACGTGCAGTTGATCCTCAAAGCGGATAACCGCCGCCTTCTGCGCATGCTGGAGGCCGGGCGCTTCGGGGAAAACGGCGTGGCCGTGGTCAATCAGGACGTCGCCTGGCACCTAATCGATCAGGAAGCGCTAACAGACATCCACCAGGCAGGTGAATTGCAGGCCGTTTCCTACGCCATCGGGCTTTCCCGTACCGCGGTCAGTGAAGCCGAGTTTCAGCGTTTCAACCAAGCGCTGGAGGCGCTGATCGCCGACGGCAGCGTCACACGCATTCTGCGGCGCTACGGGCTGGACCCTGCGTTTTAGCTGCTGCCGCACAACCAATTGAGCAATCAGGACAATTTTCGCTGAATCATTCGGCGCTTCGGGCCGTCTATCCAGAAGGCAGCGTTCGGCCACTCCGGAAGTTTCGCCGCGTACATCCCGCTCATCACCCAGTCATAAGGGAGGCTGACCGCCCATGGACGCCGCTAAAAAATTGCCCAAAGCCGTCATTCTGTTCCCCGTATTCATCCCCGCCGTGGTCGTCACCCTGCTGCTGGTGATCGGCACGATCAGCAATCCGGAACTGGCTGGTGAGGTGTTCAGCTCGACGCTGGCGTTCATTACAACCAACTTCGGCTGGTTCTACATGCTGTCGGTGGCGTTCTTTCTGGTATTCATCGTCGGCATCGCGATGACGCCCTGGGGCAATATCAAACTGGGCCCCGACCACGCCGAGCCGCAGTACAGCTTCCCAGCCTGGTTCGCCATGCTGTTTTCCGCCGGCTACGGTATCGCCCTGCTGTTTTTCGGCGTGGCCGAGCCCGTGTTGCACTACGCCTCGCCGCCGGCCGGTGCTGGGGAAACCGTGGACGCCGCCAAGCAAGCCATGCAGATCGCCTTCTTCCACTGGGGCTTTCACATCTGGGCGATCTACGGTCTGACCGGGCTGGTGCTGGCTTATTTCTCGTTCCGCCATGGTTTGCCGCTGTCGATGCGCTCGGCGCTGTACCCCATCATCGGCGAACGCATCTATGGGCCGATCGGTCATGTGGTGGATATCTTCGCGATTCTCGGCACCCTGTTCGGCATCGCCACCACGCTTGGTTTGTCCGTCACCCAAATCAATGCGGGCATCAATTACCTGTGGCCGACGATACCGATCAGCATCAATGTGCAGATCATCGCCATCGCCATCATCACCGGCCTGGCGATCTGCTCGGTGGTCGCCGGCCTCGACAAGGGCGTGAAGAACCTGTCGCTACTGAACATGATCCTCGCGATCGGCCTGATGCTGTTCGTGTTCGTGGTCGGTCCGACCATCTTCATCCTCGAGACCTTTCTGCAGAACACCGGCAGCTACCTGAACAACATCATCGAGCGCACCTTCAACCTGCAGGCGTACAGCCGCAGCGACTGGATCGGCAACTGGACGCTGTTCATCTTCGGCTGGACCATCGCCTGGTCGCCCTTCGTCGGCCTGTTTATCGCCAAGATCAGCCGTGGTCGGACCATCCGCCAGTTCGTCTTCGGCGTGATGTTCGTGCCGACCATGTTCACCTTTCTCTGGTTCTCTGTGTTCGGCGACACCGCACTGCACATGATCATGGTCGAGGGCTATACATCACTGATTGGCGACGTGCAGGCGGACAACGCCATCGCGCTGTTCAAACTGTTCGAACTGCTGCCGATGACGTCCATCGCCTCGTTCCTGGCGGTGGTGCTGATTATCACCTTCTTCGTCACCTCGTCGGACTCCGGCTCCCTGGTGATCGACTCGCTGGCAGCCGGCGGGGCGCTGCATACGCCGGTGTGGCAGCGGGTGTTCTGGGCCAGTATCGAGGGCGTGGTCGCGTCCGCACTACTCCTGGCCGGCGGGCTCAGCGCATTGCAGACCATGACCATCGCCAGCGCGCTGCCCTTCGCGATCATCATGATGATCGCTGCGCTGGGCATGTGGCGCGCACTGGTGATCGAAGGCCATCACGAAACCAGTTTGCAGAGTCATATGCAGGGCAGCCGGCTGGCGAGCAATGCAGGGCCCGGTCTGTGGAAGAAGCGCCTTGCGGGCATGGTCAGCTTCCCCAGCCGAGACGACGTCGACGGTTTCATGAACACCACAGTGCTCAAGGCCATGCGCCGCGTGCAGCGCGAGCTCAGTGGCCAGGAATGGGCAGCCGAAGTGCACACAGACGAAGCCCATTCGCGGCTCTACCTGGAGGTCATCAAGGACGACCAGGTCGATTTTATCTACGAGATCCGTGCGGTCGGCTACGCCATGCCGGCATTCGCCCTGACCGAAAGTCCGGAGACTGACGAGCAGTACTACCGCGCCGAGGTATTCCTGCGTCGCGGCGGCCAGCACTACGACATCTACGGTTACGATCAGGCGGACATCATCAGCGACATACTTGATCAGTTCGAGAAGTACCTGCACTTCCTGCACATCTCGCCGGGCAGCCTGCCGTGGAAGATGGCCGAACATGACGAAATGCTCACTGACGACCCCGAACTACCCAAACCGAACCCGTCCTAGAGCCCCCGGCAGGGTAGGCAGCAGACGCCCCGCCGCTGCCGCCAAACCCTGCCACCGGCGAGGCCCACGCGGGTGGTATCGATTTCATCTATATAGATAAAGGCACTAAAGCGTACCGGCAAAATATGACCAGCCAGTCACGTTGCTCGACACCGCATCGCGCTTGGCGCATGCCGCATCGCATGCTAGGTTTGCGCCTCGCCAGGATGGCGAGCAGTTCGCGCGGAGCGCACCAACAGAATATCTAGACCATGGCGGCCTTCGCCGGTCTGTAAGAGGACCCCTCATGGCCGAGGCCATCCCTGCACTGGAAATCCGCAACCTGCACAAGCGCTACGGCGATCTGGAAGTTCTCAAAGGCATTTCGCTGACCGCCCGCGATGGCGACGTGATTTCCATCCTTGGCTCTTCAGGCTCTGGTAAGTCCACGTTCCTGCGCTGCATCAACCTGCTGGAGAACCCCCACGAGGGCGAGATTCTGGTAGCCGGCGAGCAGCTAAAGCTCAAGCGCGACAAGCAGGGCGACCTGGTAGCCGCCGATGGCAAGCAGCTCAATCGGATTCGCAGTGAGCTGGGTTTCGTGTTCCAGAACTTCAACCTCTGGCCGCATATGACCATCCTCGACAACATCATCGAGGCACCGCGCCGAGTGCTCGGCCAGAGCAAGGCCGAAGCCACCGAAGTCGCCGAGGCACTGCTGGCAAAAGTCGGTATTGCCGACAAGCGCCACGTCTACCCCAATCAGCTCTCCGGTGGTCAGCAGCAGCGCGCGGCGATCGCCCGCACGCTGGCAATGCAGCCCAAGGTGATTCTGTTCGACGAACCCACATCGGCGCTGGACCCGGAAATGGTACAAGAAGTGCTTGCAGTGATTCGGTCGCTCGCCGAAGAAGGCCGCACCATGCTGCTCGTCACCCATGAGATGAATTTCGCCAAGCAGGTTTCCAGCGAAGTGGTATTCCTCCACCAGGGTCTGGTCGAGGAACAGGGAACGCCCGAGCAGGTATTTGACAATCCTCAATCGGCGCGCTGTAAACAATTCATGTCCAGCCATCGCTAATGGAGCAACACCGCATGAAGAGCTATAAGAAGATCCTGCTGACCGCTGCTGCCTCGCTGATCATCGGCACCCAGGCATTCGCCGCGGAAAAACTACGGATTGGTACCGAAGGCGCCTACCCACCCTTCAACCTGATCGACGCCAGCGGCAAGGTGGTCGGCTTCGACCTGGATATCTCCCACGCGCTGTGCGCCAAGATGAAGGTCGAATGCGAGGTGGTGACCTCTGATTGGGATGGCATCATCCCTGCGCTGAACGCCGGCAAGTTCGACTTCCTCGCCGCTTCCATGTCGGTCACAGAAGAGCGCAAGAACGCCGTCGACTTCACCGATCACTACTACACCAACAAGCTGCAGTTCGTCGCGCCCAAGTCCACCGACTTCAAGACCGACGAGGGCTACCTGAAAGGCAAAGTCATCGGTGCGCAGCGCGCGACCATCGCCGGTACCTGGCTGGAAGACAACCTGGATCGCGTCGTCGACATCAAGCTCTACGACACCCAGGAAAACGCCTATCTGGACCTGGCCTCCGGCCGTGTCGATGGCATCCTCGCTGATACCTTCGTGCAGTGGGAATGGCTCAAGAGCGACGCCGGCAAGAACTTCGAGTTCAAGGGCGAGCCGGTATTCGATGACGACAAGATCGCCATCGCCGTACGCAAGGGCAACGATGAACTGCGCGAGCGGCTGAACAAGGCGCTGGCGGAAATCATCGCCGACGGCACCTACAAGCAGATCAACGACAAGTACTTCCCGTTCAGCATTTACTGATCCAACCGAACCGAAGCCCGATCGCCAGTCTGCTGGCCGATCGGGCTTCGGTGTTTGAGTTCCTATGATTCCTGACCTTCACGGATTCGGTCCGGCCTTGATCGCCGGCACCTGGATGACCATCCAACTGGCACTCGCCTCCCTGGCGCTGGGGCTGGTGCTCGGCCTGCTCGGCGCACTCGCCAAGACCTCACCCTACAGCGCATTGCGCTGGCTCGGGGGCACCTATTCGACCATCGTGCGCGGCGTACCCGAGCTGCTCTGGGTGTTGCTGATCTATTTCGGCACCATCAGCATGATTCGCGGCATCGGCGAGCTGTTCGGCATCGCGAATCTGGCACTCAGCCCGTTCGCCGCCGGCACCATCGCCCTTGGCCTGTGCTTTGGTGCCTACGCCACCGAGGTATTCCGCGGTGCACTGCTGGCGATTCCCAAGGGGCATCGTGAAGCCGGCTTGGCACTGGGCCTGGGCAAACGGCGCATCTTCACGCGCCTGATCCTGCCACAGATGTGGCGCCTGGCGCTGCCGGGCCTTGGCAACCTGTTCATGATTCTGATGAAGGACACCGCGCTGGTTTCGGTGATCGGCCTCGAGGAAATCATGCGTCGCTCGCAGATCGCGGTGACCGCCAGCAAGGAACCCTTCACCTTCTTCCTGGTGGCGGCCTTCATCTACCTGTGCCTGACCATCGTTGCCATGGTCGGCATGCACTTCCTTGAAAAACGTGCCGGCCGCGGCTTCGTGCGGAGCGCAGCATGACCTGGGAAACCTTAATCAAGTGGCTGCCGAGCTTTGCCGATGGCGCCTGGCTGACCCTACAACTGGTAGGCGTCTCGGTGATCGCCGGGCTGATCCTCGCCGTACCTTTGGGCATTGCCCGTTCGTCCAGGCATCTGGCCGTTCGCGTATTGCCCTACGGCTACATCTTTTTCTTCCGCGGCACGCCACTGCTGGTCCAACTGTTCCTGGTCTACTACGGCATGGCGCAATTCGAAATCGTGCGCCAGAGTGCGCTCTGGGTCTACCTGCGTGACCCTTACTGGTGCGCAATCATCACCATGACATTGCACACCGCCGCCTATATCGCCGAGATCATCCGCGGGGCGATTCAGAACGTGCCACCCGGCGAAATTGAAGCCGCACGGGCGCTGGGCATGTCGCGTGCGCAGGCGTTGCTGCACATCATCCTGCCGCGCGCCACACGCATCGGCCTGCCGGCGTACAGCAACGAAGTGATCCTGATGCTCAAGGCCAGCGCGCTGGCCAGTACGATCACGCTGTTGGAGCTGACCGGCATGGCGCGCAAGATCGCTGCGCGCACCTATCAGCATGAGGAGATGTTCCTCACCGCCGGCCTGATCTATCTGCTGATCGCCTTCGTATTGATGCAGGGCTTCAAGCTGCTGGAACGCTGGCTGCGTGTCGACGCCTGCCAGGGCCGTTGATTCCGTAAAAGGCCTCCTCGACCGCGGCGAGGGGGCAACAGCACCAGCAGCGCTGCCGACCACCCATGTCGGCCCTATCGGCTGAATCCCGCCGCAGCCCTGCGGTCAGACGCAAACCCGAACCCATCACGAGATTGCCCATGCCTGTCGATATTCAACGCATCGAAATGGACCAACTCGCCTGCTGGCGAGTCCGCCGCGGCGAAGACGAACTGTTGATCACCGAACAAGGCGCGCAGATCCTCAGCTATCGCAAGGGCGACGCGCCGCCGATCATCTGGCTCAGCGAAGAGGCCACCTTCCAGCAGGGCCAGTCGGTACGCGGCGGGGTACCGATCTGCTGGCCCTGGTTCGGCGACCTGGCGCGCAACCCGCAGACGGTGCAGGCAAGCTACCAGGGCGAACAGCCAGCGCCCTTCCACGGGCTGGTGCGCACCCTGCCCTGGCAACTGCACGAACAGCGCAGCGAAGGCGACGTTGCCATTCTCGAATTCCATTGCCCCCAAGCAATCGGCGAACTACCCGGCTGGCCTCATCAGGTCGAACTGGCTCTGCATGTGCGCCTCGCCGACGATCTCCAACTGACACTCAGCAGCCGCAACAACGGCAGCGTAGCCGTCAGCATCAGCCAAGCGCTGCACACCTACTTTGCCATCAGCGACATCCAGCAGGTCCGGGTGGAAGGCCTCGCCGGTCGCCCCTTCATCGATACCCTGCAGAACTGGGAAGAACACCAGCAACAGGGCGACCTGCAGTTCGGCAGCGAGACCGACCGTATCTATCAGAACCTGCCCACGGTCCTCACGCTCGTCGACTCGGGCTGGAACCGGCGTATCCAGCTGACCACCCGCGGCTCGACGTCCGCCGTGCTGTGGAATCCCTGGATAGACAAGGCAAGACGTCTGTCCAGCTTTGCCGACGACGCTTGGCAGCGGATGCTGTGTATCGAAACGGCGAACGTGATGGCAGACGTTGTGGTGCTCGAACCGGGGCAGTGCCATACCCTGAACACTTCAATTAGACCTCTGAGAGAGAACCCTAAGGCAACGTGACCGTTCGGCGGGGATCTACCTGATAGCGATGAACGGCCAGGGATTAATCCACGTGAAGTGACAAAATGACATCACAGCTGCAGGTGCAGCGCTTCCGATGATCAGAGTCACTTTTCATGTCCGCCAATCGCCGCTACTCCATCATCCTCGAACACACCGGCCAGGTCCTGCTGGAGCATGCCTCGCTTGAGCAGGTCGAGGCGTTCTGGGACGCCAATGATGCCCTTTACTTCGGCCTGCGCATCGAAGACGCGCAAGGCGATCACTCTTGGGTGTTCGTCACCGACGTGATTCCGGAAGACGAGGAAGCGATCTTCTCCTGAGTCGGCAAAACCCGCGCCTTTCCCGCCCGGCCCGCTGTGAGTTCGGCATAATCGTCGACCCGCCCGCGGAGCCAAAGCCATGCAGATCGACGAAGAACTGACCCTGAAGAAGCTGGAAGTGTTTCTGGCCTTCATGCGCAGCGGCAATCTGGGCAAGGCCGCGGTGGAGCTGAACACCAGCAACGTCAGCGTGCACCGCGCCATCCACTCCCTGGAAAGCGCGCTGCGCTGCCCGCTGTTCAAGCACGAGGGGCGCAACCTGATCCCGCTGGAAAGCGCCTACGTGCTGGAAGAGCGCGCCCAGCAGCTGGTCAAGGACGTGCTCGAGACGGTGCGCCAGACCCGCGAGGCCGCCGGTTTCTCGGCCGAGCGCTTCAAGCTCGGTGCGCTCTATTCGCTGACGGTGAAAACCGTGCCGCAGCTGATCATGGGCCTGAAGCTGCGCCGCAGCGAACTCAACATCGACCTCATCCTCGGCTCCAACGTCGACCTGCTCTACAAGCTGAAGAACATGGAGCTGGACGCCATTCTGGTGTCGCTCAACGAAAGCGTGGCCGACCCGGACTGCGCCCAGGTGCAGCTGTTTTCCGACGACATTTTCCTCGCCGCGCCGGCCGACTCGCCCTTCGCCAACCAGAGCGAGGTGGACCTCAGCGATCTGCGTGACGCCACTTTCATCACCCTGTCCCAGGGCTTCGCCACCCACCAGGACGGCAACCGGGTGTTCCAGCTGGCGGGCTTCGAGCCAAAGGTGGCGATGCAGGTGAACGATATCTTCACCCTGCTCAGCATGGTCAATTCCGGGGTCGGTTACGCGCTGCTGCCGGGGCGGGTGGGCATGGTCTACGAATCGCGGGTGCGGCTGATCCCGCTGCAGGCGCGCTACCGGCTGCAGCAGCATATCGGCGTGGTGTTCCTCAAGGCCAAGGAACGCGACCCCAACCTGCTCGCGCTGCTCGCCGAATGCCGGATGTACAGCCTGAAACACCCGAGCTGAAGCGGCGTCCGCAAGCGGCCGAGCGGGACGGGAAGATGATTAGATGGCGCCGCAGTGGTGGAAGAGGCTTCGCCGTCTTCCACCCTACGGCCGACTGCGTTATGCGACGGCTGTCTGCCCGGACGCGACCGGAGTCGGGCGGCCCAGACTTTGCGCCACGACGTCACCGACCATGTCCGCGGTGATCGCGCTCAGCGTCCAGCCCAGGTGCCCGTGGCCGGTGTTGTAGAACACGCAGGGCGAACTGCCACGGCCGACCTTGGGCATCATGTTCGGCATCATCGGCCGCAGGCCGGCCCAGGGCACCACGCTGCGGGTGTTGACGCCGGGGAAGCACTGGTTGACCCAGTCCACCAGCGGGCGGATGCGATCGGCACGGATGTCGCGGTTGTAGCCGTTGAACTCGGCGGTGCCGGCGACGCGGAAACGATCATCACCGAGGCGGCTGCTGACCAGCTTGGTCTCGTCGTCGAGCAGGCTGACGATGGGTGCCGAGGCGCGGCTGACTTCGTCGGCCAGGTTGACGGTGATCGAGTAGCCCTTGACCGGATAGATATTTACCCGGTCGCCGAGTTGCGCGGCCAGTCCACGGCTGGCAGTGCCGGCGCAGATCACCAGGCCATCGAACTCCAGGCGCTCGCCACCGGCAACGCCACCTAGCGTCACGGTCGCGCGCTTACCATCGGTGGCCACCGCCTGCACGTCCTCGCCATAGAGGCAGCGCACGCCGAGTCGCTCGATCGCGGTGGCCAAGCCATGGGTGAACTTGTGGATGTCGCCAGTGGAGTCGCACTCGGTGAAATAGCCGCCGTAGTAGGTGCCGGCCAGAGTCGGCTCAATGGCGCGCATCTCTTCTGGCGTCACGCTACGCCGCGGCAGACCGCCTTCGGCAAGCAGACGCGAGACCAGCCCGGCATGCTCGAAGCCAGCCTTGTCACGGTAGATGTGCAGGATGCCTTTCTTTTTCAGGTCGAAGTCGATGCCTTCCTCGTCAGCCCAGGCGAACAGATGCTCGCGCGCAGCCATGGCCAAGCGTGCGGTCTCAACGGTGTTCTGCCGGTAGTTGGGAATCGAGCCGATGAACTCGGCGAACCAGGAGAGCTTGTGCCAGCTTGGCTTGGGATTGACCAGCAGCGGCGCGTCGCTCTTGAGCATCCACTTGATGCCCTTGACGATGGTCGACCAGTGGTTCCAGACCTCGGCATTGGAGGCCGATAGTTGGCCACCGTTGGCGAACGAGGTTTCCATCGCCGCGTAGCGGTGCTTTTCCAGCAGGGTGACCGAGAAGCCGCGCTTGGCCAGGGCATAGGCGGTGGTGACGCCGGTGATGCCGCCACCGATGACTGCGATTGTTTTCATTGTTGTCGCTCCAGAACGTCGAGGGGTCATAGCCCGTGCGCCCAACGCGCGGCGGGCGCCCCCTCTGTTCTGGACCTGAGAGATTCACGAGCGCATGACGGCTCGCTTGCTCCTTCGGTGCGCCCGGCGACGAAAACCGGGCGGCTCTTCAGAGTGTCAGCAGTGATAGCGGTCCTTTTGCCTGAGAGTTTCCGGGGCGGTTGCTCCTTCGGCGCTGCCATGCGGCAGTCTCTCCCGCAATCACATCGATTCGTGTCAGCGCCAGTTGCGGCATTCTGTCGCGATTCGAAGCCTACCCTGCCAGAAAACGCGACCGCTGTAACCCCCACATTCGGATGACGCGGACGGGAGGCTCTCGCCGCCCGTGAAGCACTCCGCTGAACAGGGGGCTTGCCTTGAGCGGCCGGATCGGGCCCGACCGCTCATGAGCGCAGCGGTCAGCCGAGCAGCCCGCGCATGACGAAGAACAGCAGTGATGGCCCGAGCAGGCAGCCCAGTGCGGTGTAGAACGCCGCAGTCAGGCAGCCGTAGGGCACCAGCTTCGGATCGGTCGCCGCCAGGCCGCCGGCCACGCCGCTGGAGGTGCCGATCAGGCCGCCGAAGATCACCGCCGAGCGCGGGTTGTTCAGCCCGATGTAAGGCGCGACGAAGGGCGTGGCGACCATCACCACGATCGCCTTGACTAGCCCCGCGGCGATGGACAGCGCCATCACTTCCGAGCTGGCGCCGATCGCTGCGCCGGTGACCGGGCCGACGATGTAGGTCACAGCGCCCGTGCCGATGGTGGTCAGGCTGACCGCATCGGTGTAGCCGAACGCAAACGCAACTGCCACGCCCGCCACGAACGAGGCGAGCACGCCGATGAACAGCGCGAGCACGCCGACCATCCCGGCCCGCTTGAGCTCGTCGACACTGACGCCGAAGCCGGTAGCGACGATGGCAAAGTCACGCAGCATGGCGCCGCCAAGCAGGCCGATGCCGGAGAACAGGGCGATATCCACCAGGCCCTTCTGCCCGCCGGTTACCACGCCGCCGATGTACGACAGCAGAAGGCCGATCAGGATGGCCACCGCCGAGCCATGCAGGCGACCCTTGGTGAGCTTGTCCGACAGCCAGTAGGAGATCCACATGGTCGCGCCGATGATGGCGAAGCCGCTGATCAGGCCGTAGCCGGTGATCACTTTCATGAGCGATTCGTACATGGCCGTTACCCCCGTCCACTGCTGGTGAGCGGCTTGGCTGGATCAGCCGGCAGTGTCGGGTCGGCCTCAAGCTTTTTCCGACCGATCCGGTCCAGTACCGGAACCAGCATGAAGGCCAGCGCGACGGCAGCGACGCCGGCGAGGATCGCCATCGGGCCGCCAGCCAGGGCGCCGTAGACGTTCTGCTGCGCGGCCATGGCGACCACGATCGGGATGTACACGGCGCTCCAGAACTTGATGCCCTGCTCGGACTCCGGATTGAACAGGCCGCGTTTTTTCAGATAGCTGCCGATGAGGATCAGCAGCACCATGGCGATACCCACGCCGCCGACGTTGGCCGGCACGCCGATCGCCTTGCCGAGCAGCTCACCGACAAAGATGCCGGTGAGGGTACACAAGGCCAGAAAGGCCACACCAAAGATGATCATTGTTCTTGTCCTTTTGGTTGCGCTGCAGCTTGCAGAGGGCTGAGCGCGTGTTGTCGAGGTAGTTGTTTTTATCCATCGATCAGCCGGCGAGGTAAGGCTTGCTCGCGCTGAGTGTGCACGCGGTCTATCGGCTCTGGCTGCCCTCCTGACGCAGCAAGGCGTCCAGTGTGTCCAGCCGGGCACCGTCGAAAGCGACCAGCGTACCCTGTTCGAAAACCCGCCGTGCCAGGCCGGTCAGCACCTGGCCCGGCGGCAGTTCGATATGCAAACGCACGCCACGTTCGTAGGCGGTGCGCAGGGTGCCGTGCCAGTCGACGACGCGGCACATGTTGAAGGCCAGGTCGTCGCGCAGACGCTCGGCGTCGAATAGCGGACGCGCCGAGGAGCCGCTGAGGTAGCGAATCCGCGGTGCACGCACCTCCACCTCGGCGAAGGCATCCGCCAGCCGCTGTGCCGGCTGCTCAAGCAACGCGCAATGCGAGGGCACGCTCATCGCCAGGCGCCGCGCGCAGGATGCACCGAGCGCTTTGGCCTGGGCTGCGACTGCAGTCATGGCGGCATCGCTGCCGGCGATGACGATCTGGCTGTCGGCGTTGATGTTGCCCAGGTAGACCGGACCCTCGGCTTCGGCCAGCAGCGACTCGACCGTGCCCAGCGACAGGCCGAGGATGGCAGTCATGCCGTAGTCCTCGGGATAGGCTTGCTGCATCAGCTCGCCGCGCAGGGCGACCAGGCGCAAGGCGTCGGCGAACGTCAGAGACTCGGCGACAACCGCCGCGGCATAGGCACCGATGGACAGCCCGGCGACGTAGTCTGGCCGCTGGCCATCGCGCATCAGTAGGCGCGCCCCGGCGACCCCGGCGATCAACAGGCAGAGCTGCACCGCGCGGGTCGATTGCAGCGCCTCGGCCGAATCGAGCAGCAGCGCATCCTCGCCGAGCACGGCACCGGCCTCGGCCAGAGTCGCGGCGACTTCCGGCGCCTCGGGCAGCCGTTGCAACATGCCGGGCTTCTGCGCGCCCTGGCCGGGAAAGGCGAATAGGCTGCTCATGCGGCCCGCTCCGTAGCCCAGGGATCGCTCATCAGACGCGGTCCTTCGGCGGTCTTGACCAGCACCCGTGCGGCGCCACCGGCCCATTCGCCGAGCGCCACACCGCCCAGCGGGGTTTCCAGTTGCAGGTCGACGCGGCAGGCGCGGCGTTCCAGCAGCTGCAGCAACGGGCGCGCTTCGCTGCGTGGCAGCGGCCGTTCGGCTCTGAGCAGCAGATCGAGATCGCTGTCTGGATGCGCCGTCGGCAGCCCGGTGGCGAGCTGGAAGCCGGCCGAGCCAGTGACGCCCCAGGCGTAGCCCAGCGCATCGAGCAAGGGGCGTAGCTCGGCCAGCACGCGGAACACCGGCAGATCCTCGCTGGCCTGACGAGCCAGCAGTGCTTCCGGCGCGATCCGATGGCTGATCGCGGCGATCGGCATCAGCGCGGCCAGACGCTGGTCTCGCGTAGCCCCACGCAGGCCGACCGCCACCTGCCCTGGCGCGACGACGGCACGACGCACCACCACCGGCTGGCCAGCGGCGAGCACGGCCACCGCCCAGGCCGGGGCATCGGCCGGCAACTGCTCGGGACGCATACCCCAGAGCAGGTCGTGGGGGCGAGGTGTGTCGTGCATCTACAGCCTCCTCGTTATTGTTGTTGTCGAGTCGCTGATGGGTTTGGCGGATGCCGCCGCTCAGGTGTTCGCTACCACTGCGCGCGCAACAGCTCTCGCACCCGCGACGACGCCTCGCGGTTCGGCGCGCCGAGGCGGCCGCGCAGGTCGCTGCTGCCGCCGATGTCCGCGACGGCCTTGGCGAGACAGTCGCGCACACGCGCCAGATCATCCGCCGAGGGCTGCTGGATGCTGTCCACGGCGAGGGTTTCCCAGAGCAGGCCGAGGGTCGCGTAGTTGTCGATGTCGTAGGCCATCGGCGGCACCGATTCGGCCAGGGCTTCCAGCTCCTCGACGCTGCGCAGGGTGATGCGCGCCGCGGCGGCCTTGCCCATGGCATGCACCATCACGCCCGGATCGCGCAGGGCGATGATCCGCTGGGCCTGGTAGCCATGGGCGAGAAAGGCACCGGACATGGCCTTGCCGACCAGCAGCGCGATCACCGGGTGCCCGGCCAGCCGTGCGCGGGCATAGCCGTCCACCGCACCGGCCAGCGCCTGGTGAATGCCCAACGCCTCCTCGCGGCGGCCATAGGCCTGGCTCGGCACGTCGACCACGGCGACCACCACGCGCTTGTCCGCCTTGTCGCGATCGGCGGCGATCACCTCGTCCAGCGCCTGGCCCAGGGCCCAGCCTTCGAGCAGACCGACCTCGCCATTGCGCGCGCGCGGAAAGGGATTCTCGGCGTCCGGCACCACGGCGATATAGCGGGCGGCGCGCTCACCGAGCGTGCCGTCGACCACTTTTACCGAGGCCGGATAGCCCGCCAGTACCTGACCGCCGGCCAGGGCTTGCAACCAGTTCAGTCCACGGCTCATTGGGCATCTCCTTCGTAGAGGGCACGCACGGCGGCGGCGTCGAGCTGCGTGCGGGTGTCGACATCGGCCAGGCGCTGGAGGAACCAGGCGTGGCGGCGGCTGCGCGGCTGCAGCGGCTTGCCGAGGGCGAACAGTTCGTGCAGTTGCGCGCGGATGGCGTCGGTGTCGTCGGCGACATAGGCGTCCACCAGCCCCGAGGCGTAGCGTTGCTCGCCACCGGTCAGGCTCCAGATGAACGGCCGGTCGCGGGAGTCGTACTCGTCGAGCCCGGCTTCCTGCTCGATCACCTGCGGGCCATTGAGGCCGACGCGGGCTTCGCGGGTCACGACCAGGTAGCTGCACAGCCCGGCGGCGATGGACATGCCGCCGAAGCAGCCGACGGAACCGGCGACCACGCCGATCACCGGCTGGTAGTCGCGCAGCTCGACGATGGCCGCCTGGATTTCGGCGATGGCAGCCAGGCCCAGGTTGGCTTCCTGCAGTCGCACGCCGCCGGTTTCCAGCAGGAGCACGGCGCGGGTCGGGATGCCGTTGCGGTTGTCTTCGGCAGCCAGCTCCAGCGCGCCTGCGATCTTCGCGCCGCCGACTTCGCCCATGCTGCCGCCCTGGAAGGCGCCTTCGATAGCGGCGATCACCGCCGGCTGGCCGTCAATGGTGCCCTTGGCAACCACCACGCCGTCGTCGGCCTGGGTGACGATGCCCTGCTTCGGCAGCCAGGGCGAGGTGACGCGATCGAACGGATCGAGCAGTTCGCGGAAGCTGCCCTCGTCCAGCAGTGCGCGGGCACGCTGGCGGGCACCGAGTTCGACGAAGCTGCGCGACTCGAGTAAACGGGCCACGGTGTTAGCGGACACATCAGTCATGGCCGACCTCCTCCAGTCCCTGCTCCAGGCGCAGACGCACTACGCCGGGCGTGGCCCCAAAATCGTGAATATCGATGTTCAATGCCGGTGGCGTCTGCTCGCGGAACATCCGCTCGAACAGGCTCTTCCAGCGTTGCTCGGCACCATTGACCGAGGTGACTACCTGGATCGCCAGCTTGCCGGCCTGGCCGGGCTCCAGCAGCACTTCCAGATCGCCCGAGCCGACCACGCCGACCAGGGCCTTGCCACGGGCGGGTTGCCCGGCGGCGAATTCGAAAGACAGGGTTTCCATGTTCAGTTGCTCCCAGTCGGCGCCAGCGCATGCGGCGCCAGGCGGTCGAGGAAAAGGGTGGCGGCCAGGAGGTCGGCGGCGCCGCCCGGCGAGGCGTTGAGGACGAGCATGTCGCGATCGAGCAGGCGCAGCTGGCGACGACCGGCGAGGCTGGCGGCACCACCGGCTTCGAGCACGGCGCGGGCACCGGCCTGCATGCGGGTCAGCCCTTCAAGACCTGCGCGATGCAGCACGCAGGTGTCGGTCAGGCTGCTCATGATCGCCAGCAGTGCATCGAGCCTGGCGTTCTGCTCGCCGGCGCCGGCGCGGCGGCTGGCCAGGAGCTGCGGCAAGCCGTGCTCGATGACTGCGGGAAAGCCGTATTGGGCCTGTTCGCGGGCGCCGAGCACGCCGTAGCGACGGCAGACCCGCGCGCCATGGCTGTCCGGGTTATGCGGCGCAGCCGGATCGTTCAGCCGCGCCAGGGCGGCCGCGCTGGAGGCGATCCCGCCAGCCGAAGCGCCGCTTTCCAGCATCGCCGCAGCGCTGAGCAGCCCCAGCGCCCAGATCGCGCCGCGATGGGTATTGACCCCGGCGGTGACGCGCAGCATCTCCGCTTCACCGTCGCGGCCCAGTTGGCCGAGGGTTTCACGCAGCGCCTGGCTGACCCGACCTTCGCTCCGCGCCGCATCGGCCATAGCGGCGAAGGCCGGCCACAGCGACTGCGCCGAGGCGTGCATCAGCCCCAGATGCAGATCGCTGTGCGCGCCACTGCCGCGCCGGTCGACCAGCCCCGGCTTGGGCGACAGATCGGCCTCGTCGACCAGTGCCTGCACCGCCAGATCGGCCAGGCGCTCGGCCGCGGACGGCGCCTGTCGTGCAATGAGTGCGCTCATCACCAGCTCCTGAACTTGGCAGGCGGGTTGTAGAGGCCGCCGGACCAGTCGACCAGCTCGGCGATGCTCTTGGCCGCCAGCAGCTCGCGGCTGGCGTCGTTGCGGCGGATGCCGAGGTCTTCCGGCAAGGCGATCAACCCTTCGCGGCGCATGCGCTCGGTGTCCTTCGGGTTGTGGCGCAGGCCGATGCTGGTGACGCCGGCGACCGCGGCGATCATCGCCTGGCGCTCCTCCAGCGAGCGGGCCTTGTACAGGTAGGCGATGCCTTCCTCGGTGAGCAGGTGGGTGACGTCGTCGCCGTAGATCATGATCGGCGCCAGCGGCATGCCGCTCTTCTTCGCCACCTCCACCGCGTCGAGCTGCTCGACGAAGGTGGGTTTGCCGCCTTCCTGGAAGGTCTCGACCATCTGCACCACGAGCTTCTTGCCGCGCTCGAGCATGGTCACCGGGGCTTCGCCGCCGGGCATGGCCATGTCCAACCAGGCGGGCGTCGGATGGCGACGGCCGCGCGGATCGTGGCCCATGTTCGGCGCACCGCCGAAACCGGCCAGGCGGCCACGGGTGACAGTGGAGGAATGCCCGTCGCCATCGACCTGCAGCGTTGCACCGATGAACAGGTCCACCGCGTACTGCCCGGCCAGCTGGCACATCATGCGGTTGGAGCGCATCGAGCCGTCGCGGCCGGTGAAGAACACGTCCGGGCGCTGGGCGATGTAGTTCTCCATGCCCAGCTCGGTGCCGAAGCAATGCACGCTCTGGACCCAGCCGGTCTCGATCGCCGGGATCAGCGTCGGGTGCGGGTTGAGCGTCCAGTTGCGGCAGATCTTGCCCTTCAGGCCGAGGGATTCGCCGTAGGTCGGCAGGATCAGCTCGATGGCCGCGGTGTTGAAACCGATGCCGTGGTTGAGCGACTGCACGTTGTGTTTTTCGTAGATGCCGCGGATCGCCATCATCGCCATCAGCACGTGCACCGGCTTGATGTGGCGCGGGTCGCGGGTGAACAGCGGCTCGATGTAGAACGGCTTGTCGGCGACCACCACGAAATCGACCCAGCTGGCCGGGATGTCCACGCGCGGCAGTTCGTCGACGATTTCGTTGACCTGGAAGATCACGATGCCGTCGCTGAAGGCGGTCGGCTCGACCAGCGCCGGGGTGTCTTCGGTGCTCGGGCCGGTGTAGATGTTGCCGTGACGGTCGGCCTGGAAGCCGGCGACCAGCGCGACGTTGGGGATCAGGTCCACCAGCAGGCGCGAATAGAGTTCGATGTAAGTGTGGATGGCGCCGACTTCCAGCAGCCCGTCTTCAAGGAGCTGGCTGATGCGCAGGCTCTGCGGGCCGGCAAAGGAGAAGTCGAGCTTGCGCGCGATCTGCCGCTCGAACAGGTCCAGGTGCTCGGCGCGGCTGACGCTCGGCATGATCATGTGCAGGTCGTGCAGCTTGCCGGGGTCGGCCTTGGCCAGCGAGCGGGAGAGGAAATCCGCCTGCTTCTGGTTGTTGCCCTCGAGCACCACCCGGTCGCCAGGGGCGATCAAGAGTTCCAGGGCCTCGACGATCCGCTCGCTGGGCAGCACCACGCCATCGGCGAGGCTCTGCACCTGGTCGAGACGACGGGCTTTCTCAGCGCGACGACGCGACCACTGCGGCGGTGGGGAGATTGTTGTTGTCATGGCGACTCCACAGTTTTTCCGCTTGTGGAGCGCACAGTAGGGACGTGACCGAAAGGTCATCAATCAAGCAGCGGGCGTGACCGTTACGCTTGGGTTAACGATATGTCTGAACGGCCTGTTTGCGAGGCATGCAGCAGGCGCGGCGCATTGCACGCCACGCCTTTTGGAGCGATTACTTGTCGCGATCGATATTGAACGGCGACCAGGCCTGACGCGTCGGCATCACTTCCAGGCGGTTGATGTTGATGTGATCCGGCAGGGTGGCGACGTAGAAGATCTGCTCGGCGATGTCCTCGGCGGTCAGCGGCGTGGTGCCGCGGTAGAGCCGGTCGCTGGCGTCCTGATCGCCCTTGGTGCGGACCAGGGTGAATTCGGTTTCGGCCATGCCCGGCGCGATGTCGGTGACGCGCACGCCGGTGCCAAGCAGGTCGCAGCGCAGGTTGTAGCCGAACTGCTCGACGAAGGCCTTGGTTGCGCCGTAGACGTGTCCGCCCGGGTACGGCCAGTGGCCGGCCACCGAGCCGATGTTGACGATGCTGGCACCCTTGCCGGTGGCGATCAGCGTCGGCAGCAAGGCATGGGTGACGTTGACCAGGCCGGTGATGTTGGTGTCGATCATGGTGTGCCAATCGGCTAGATCGACCTGCTGCGCCGGCTGCGGCGCCAGCGCCAGGCCGGCGTTGTTGACCAGGCAATCGATCTGGCGGAATTCGGCCGGCAGCTGCTCGACCACCTCCTTCACCCCGCCGGCGTGGCGCACGTCGAGGGTAGCGATGTGCACCGGCACCTTCGCCGACAGCTGGCTCTGCAGCTCTTCCAGGCGCTCGCTGCGCCGGCCGGTCAGCACCAGCGCCCAGCCGGCCTCGGCGAAGCGGCGGGCGGTGGCACGGCCGAAGCCGGAGGTGGCGCCGGTGATGAATACGATCTTCTGTTTCATGCTTTTCCTCTTTCTCTAATGTCGGGCCGTCGTGTAGGCGACGCGGCAGCACGGGGCGCGGTGAAGACGCTCAGCTTAGGGGGCAGCGCCTTCGAGGCAAAGTGTCGCGTGCACGGGCCGAACCCCGAATGTTTGCCATACGGACGAACGCCAGCATGTTCGGCAACGAGCTCGTCTTATACTGGCCCCCCCCGCTCGCCCACGACAATTCGGGAGCTCTTCATGCAAGGCCGCTTGATCTACCTGATCGGGCCGTCCGGCGCCGGCAAAGACAGCCTGCTCGACGCCGCCCGGCCGGCGCTAGCCGAACGCCACGTTCGCGTTGCGCGGCGAGTGATCACCCGCTCGGCAGAAGCCACCGGCGAAGCCGCGCAGCCGGTCACACCAAGTGAATTCGAGCGTCTCGAAGCGCAGCACGCCTTTGCCCTGAGCTGGCGCGCCAACGGTCTGGCCTATGGCATACCGGCACAGATCGACGAATGGCTGGCGGCCGGCGAGCACGTACTGGTCAATGGCTCGCGCGGTTATCTTCCGCAGGCCCGCGAGCGTTACCCGAACCTGCTCGCCGTGCTGCTCAGCGTCGAGCAGGACGTGCTGCGCCAGCGTCTGCAGGCGCGTGGGCGCGAGACCGATGAGCAGATCGACTCACGCTTGGCGCGCAACGCGCTATTCGCCGGTGAGCTGGACGACTACATCAGTCTGGATAACTCCACGCCGCTGGAGGAGAGTGTGGGTCGTCTGTTGGCGTTGATCGATGAGCATCTGCCTGCGGACTGAGCGGGGGGGCGGTGGGCTGAAGCCCACTCTACGGGCGGAGGCGCGCAGCACCGCCCGGCCAGCCTGGGGGACGATGGTGGGTGCGTTGTAGGGTGGGCTTCAGCCCGCCGATTTACAGTGCCAAGGACGCAATCGCCGGCAGGCGTCTATGTGAAGCGGCGTCAGCGTTCGATATGCAGGCCCGGAAAGTGCCGGCCAACTCAGCGTCCCGGCTGCGGACGGAACCCCGGCACGCTGCTCGGGCGGTCGATGCGCGCAGCGGGCATGGTGCAGTTGAGATCACGGAAGGGTCGGCCGTCGAGTTGCTCCCAGCCTTCGCCCGGGGAGGTCTGGCGGCAGATGATGGTGCCGTCGAGCTTGCTCTGCCATTGGTAATAGGGCGCCGGCGCGGCGCTGGCCGCGATGGGCAGGAGCAGACTGAAGGCGAGCAGGAAAATGCGCATGGCGGACTTCGGCAGTGCAATGGCGCCACTCTAACCGTTCGGTTGGCCTTGGCAAGCGCCGTCCGGCGCGCTCACAAACCAGACCCGCGCCGCCTCACGCATGAAGATCTCGACGGTCTTCGGTCCCACTCCTTCGAATTCCTGCAGACGCCTTTCCACCCCGCTGCGTGTCTCACCAAGCTCGCGCAGGCGACTCAGGCTGCCTGAATACTCGCTTTCCAGCTTTTCGCATAGTTTCAGCAGCCGCGCTGCAGTGGATTCGTCGTAACGCACGTAGCGAGCCTGGCCGAGCAGCTGCACCAGCCTGCGATGTCCGCAACCAAGCAGCTTGCTCGGCGTATCGAGATGATTGCGCTCGACAAGCACCCGATGCGCCTCGGCTGCAATGCCGCGCTGGATACGCTTGCCAAACAAGAAACTGGCAATGAACCATTTGAACAGCTCGACTTCGCCCTGAGCCACGTCGATGCCCAGATCTTCTGCCGCGACTTCACCTGCCATGCACCCTCCCATCCCGTCAGGCATTCGAAGGCCGGGTGGCGGCAAGGTTCGCCAGTACATGAGCGAGAACCCGCCTATCAATGGCTAGCTATAGGCGGATTTCCGCCGATAGCGGCCTGGAGGTGAGCCATAACCCGCAGTCTAGAGCCTTCACGCCAGCTGGCACGGCTTCTGCTAATGGCAATGTGCTCGATGCGATTCCAACGACAAGAAGAGCTGCCAGCGATATCACACGTCCGGGTCCTGCCCCGGAGCCATCGCCCCTCCGCTTGCTCGTCTGGCGCGTTCCCGAACGCGGCATCGTCTATCGTCATCCATGCTGCGTAAGCCAATAACAACGAAACGGAGATCCACCCATGAGACTGACCAAACGCCTGGGCCTGCTTGCTGCCGCTGCAGCCTTCACCGCCAGCACTGCAGCCGTCGCTGCGCCGACCTTCATCAACATCCTCACCGGCGGCACCAGCGGTGTGTACTACCCGATCGGCGTGGCCCTGTCGCAGCAGTACAACAAGATCGACGGCGCCAAGACTTCGGTGCAGGCCACCAAGGCCTCGGTAGAAAACCTCAACCTGCTGCAGGCCGGTCGCGGCGAGCTGGCCTTCTCCCTGGGTGACTCGGTGGAAGATGCCTGGAACGGTGTCGAGGACGCCGGCTTCAAGGCCCCGCTCAAGCGCCTGCGCGCCATTGCCGGCACCTACAACAACTACATCCAGATCGTCGCCAGCGCCGAATCCGGCATCAAGACCCTGGAAGACCTAAAGGGCAAGCGCATCTCCGTCGGCGCGCCGAAGTCCGGCACCGAGCTCAACGCCCGCGCGATCTTCAAGGCCGCCGGCCTGGACTACAAGGACATGGGCCGCGTCGAGTTCCTGCCCTACGCCGAGTCGGTCGAGCTGATCAAAAACCGCCAGCTTGACGCCACCCTGCAGTCCTCGGGCCTGGGCATGGCCGCCATCCGCGACCTGGCCAGCACCATGCCGGTGACCTTCGTCGAAATCCCGGCCGCCGTGGTCGAGAAGATCGAGAGCGACGCCTACCTGGCGGGCGTGATTCCGGCCGGCACCTATGACGGTCAGGACGCCGACGTCCCCACCGTGGCCATCACCAACATTCTGGTGACCCACGAGAAGGTCTCCGATGAGGTGGCTTACCAGATGACCAAACTGATGTTCGACAACCTGGCCGCCCTGGGTAACGCCCACTCCGCCGCCAAGGACATCAAGCTGGAAAACGCCACCAAGAACCTGCCGATCCCGCTGCACCCGGGCGCCGAGCGATTCTACAAGGAAGCCGGGGTTCTCAAGTAACCCAGCGCTGAACGACGGGCTGAGCAGGCCGTAGCTCCTGCTCCAGCCCGCTCCTTGTAGCAGCAGGCTTGCCCGCGTCGCCTCGTTGGCAAGCCTGCTTCTACAGGCATCCCCTTGCAGTGAGAGAGTGATACCCATGAGCGAAAGCCAAGGGCTGCATGCCAGCCCCAGCGAATGGCCGAGGGCGCTGTTCTACGTCGCCCTGCTGTTCTCCATCTATCAGATCGTCACCGCCGCCTTCCACCCGGTGTCCAGCCAGGTGCTGCGCGCCGGTCACGTCGGTTTCCTGCTGCTGCTGGTGTTTCTCTGCTACCCGGCGCGCGGCACCGGCAAGCCGTTCCAGCCAGTGGCCTGGGTGCTCGGCCTGGCCGGTTTCGCCACCTTCTTCTACCAGTGGTATTTCGAGGCGGACCTGATCCAGCGCTCCGGCGACATGACCACCACCGACATGGTGGTCGGCCTGACGCTGATCGTGCTGGTGTTCGAGGCCGCACGCCGCGTCATGGGCATTGCGCTGCCGATCATCTGCGGGCTGTTCCTCGCCTACGGCCTGTTCGGCGAGTACCTGCCCGGTGATCTCGCGCACCGCGGCTATTACCTGGATCAGATCGTCAACCAGCTGTCGTTCGGCACCGAAGGCCTGTACGGCACGCCGACCTACGTTTCGGCGACCTACATCTTCCTGTTCATCCTGTTCGGCTCGTTCCTCGAGCAGGCGGGCATGATCAAGCTGTTCACCGACTTCGCCATGGGCCTGTTCGGCCACAAGCTGGGCGGCCCGGCCAAGGTGTCGGTGGTGTCCTCGGCATTGATGGGCACCATCACCGGTTCCGGCGTGGCCAACGTGGTCACCACCGGCCAGTTCACCATCCCGCTGATGAAGCGCTTCGGCTATCGCCCGGCCTTCGCCGGCGGCGTCGAGGCCACGTCCTCGATGGGCAGCCAGATCATGCCGCCGGTGATGGGTGCGGTGGCCTTCATCATGGCCGAGACCATCAACGTGCCCTTCGTCGAGATCGCCAAGGCCGCGCTGATTCCGGCGCTGCTGTACTTCGGCTCGGTGTTCTGGATGGTCCACCTGGAAGCCAAGCGCGCCGGTCTCAAGGGCCTGCCGAAAGACGAGTGCCCGAGTGCCTGGGCCGCAGTGAAGGAGCGCTGGTACCTGCTGATCCCGCTGCTGGTGCTGGTCTGGCTGCTGTTCTCCGGGCGCACCCCGATGTTCGCCGGCACCATTGGCCTGTCGCTGACAGCCATCGTCATCCTCGGCTCGGCGATCATCCTCAAGGTCTCTTCGTTCGGCCTGCGCATTGCCTTCTGGATCGCCCTCGGCCTGCTCTGCGCCGGGTTCTTCCAGCTCGGCATCGGGGTGATCTTCGGCGTCATCGCCGCGCTGGTGGTGGTGTGCTGGTTCATCAAGGGCGGTCGCGACACCCTGGTCATCTGTCTGCACGCGCTGGTCGAAGGCGCGCGCCATGCGGTGCCGGTGGGTATCGCCTGCGCCCTGGTCGGCGTGATCATCGGCGTGGTTTCGCTGACCGGCGTGGCTTCGACCTTTGCCGGTTACATCCTGGCCGTCGGCGAGAACAACCTGTTCCTCTCGCTGCTGCTGACCATGCTGACCTGCCTGGTGTTGGGCATGGGCATCCCGACGATCCCCAACTACATCATCACCAGTTCGATCGCCGCGCCCGCGCTGCTCGACCTGGGTGTGCCGCTGATCGTCTCGCACATGTTCGTCTTCTACTTCGGCATCATGGCCGACCTGACCCCGCCGGTGGCGCTGGCCTGCTTTGCCGCCGCGCCGATCGCCAAGGAAAAGGGCCTGAAGATCAGCATGTGGGCCATCCGTATCGCCATTGCCGGATTCATCGTGCCGTTCATGGCGGTGTACAACCCGGCGCTGATGATGCAGGGCGGCGACTGGGGCGCCACGCTGTACATGCTGTTCAAGGCGGCCTTCGCCGTCGGCCTGTGGGGCGCCGTGTTCACCGGTTACCTGCAGCGGCCCATGGCGCTGTGGGAGAAGATCCTCGCCTTCGCCGCAGCCGCCTCGATGGTGCTGGCGATGCCGATCAGCGATGAAATCGGCTTTGGCCTGGGCGCGCTGTTCCTTATCCAGCACTTCTGGCGCGCCCGTCGCGCCGAGCCGGCGGCGGCGTGATCGGTCTATGCCTGGGGCTGGCAGGCGTGGTGTGGGCCGAAGTGCCCGCCCCCGCCTTCACCCTGGCGTGGAACCACACCATCGAGAAGATCCGCTGGGAAGAGGATTACCGTGTGACGCCGGACGGGCTGCTGCTCGGCGAAGCGCGGGTCAAGGGTTCTGGTGCCGGGATGGAAATCCCGGATGACGCCGAACTGCGCGACGGGGCCTGGCACTACCAGCGCCAGATGCCTGCGTTGCCACTCCTGCGCCTGGGGCGAACCCCCGAGGCAGGGGATTACCAACTGTGTTTTGACCAGCGTTGCCACGCCATGAGCGAATGGCTAGGCCCGCCACAAGCGGACCAGCCGGCGCTGGAAGTCTGGGGCTGTACCGTGCAAACGGCGAGTGTCGGGAACGATTGACCGGCTCGCCGGTGATCGTTGAGGAGGGGTGTTCGCGCAGGCGGCACCCCTTTTTCTTTGCTTCTTTTCCGGCCAGGCAAGGCTGGGTGCGTTGGATGAACGGTTTGTTTGATAGCGCTTGGCGAGTCGCCTGAAAGTCTGGTTTCGCCCTGCTGGGCGAGTTTCTTTTGGCAGTCGCCCCAAAAGAAACCAAAAGGTCTTGCCCCTGCCATCCGGCCCCGCGCTTCGCGCGGGGTACGTTCGCTCCATCGCTGCTCCAGGGGTCGGCTTACAAGGGCCATCCATGGCCCTTTAAGCCTTTCGCCGCATCCCTGCGGCTCAACCCCTTACACAGCGATTCCACTCACCCTCCTGATGGGGCGCTTGCGTATCGCCTGATACTCCGTGCGAACAAAAGCAAGAACACGACAATCCCAGTAGCCCGGGAGCCGCTGCTGCAATCCTATGGCAGACGCGTTTAGCGGCGAGGTGGCGCCGGGAGCGGCTATCTACTCAAAAGCATGGGGACAATTAACGAATTCTTGGCTTGGCTTTAATAACGCTTTTTGCGCACAGGGCCTCAGGCGACTCCAAATGCCCCTTCAGGAGGGTGAACGAAGCCGTCGTGGAGAGGGGCGAGCCGCAGGGATGCGGCGAGAGCCGTATAGGGCCATGGATGGCCCTTGTACGGCGACCCTCGGAGCGGCGGCGTAGTGAACGAACCCGGAGCGAAGCGCAGGGCCGGATGCAGGGGCAAAGCGTTTTTGGTTACTTTTTCCGCGCCTGGAAAAAGTGACTCGCCCAGCAGGGCGAAACCAAGCTCCCAAGCAGCTCGGAAATCGGCCGCTACAAAAGCCGATAACGCCCCTAACGCCGCATCACCTTTCCCCGCCCATAAAAAAGACGCACACCCCTTTCGGTGGTGTGCGCCAAAGCGTCCCGCTCGCACGCTGTTACTTGGTCTGCATGATCAGATCCCGTCGCATCAACGTCTTGATCTTCACCAGATGATCGTCTTCCTGGGTCTTAGCCTTGACGAAGCTGTCGGCGATGTTCGGATGGCCCGCCGCCTGCGCCAGCTCGATCAGCAATTCCCAGGCGGCGTTATCCGCCAGCTCCACCGTCAACAGTGCGTTGAGGCATTGATCGACATTGGTTCGCGGATCGGTCAGTACGTTGACGATGCCCAGCGCCATGGCCCCAACCACATCGGCGCAAGGCGTCTGCGACGTCGGGTCGGCGCCGAGGGTTTCGATGGCCTGATGCACCAGCATCATGTGCTCGTGCTCCTCGTCGCGGATATGCATCAGCATGTCGATCAGCGCCGAATCCGGCGTATCGAGGCCCTTGACCTTGGCGATCATCGCCTCATACAACCGCACGCCATTACGTTCGTAGGCCAGGCGCTCGCCGAGCTTGTCGAGGAACACCTCAGGGCTCTTGCCTCGCATCATGTCGAAGCCGGTCTTGAGCATGCCCTTCGCCGAACCTGGTACCGGCACCGAGCCGACACGGTCGGCCTCGGCGGCGCGCTCGGCGCGTTCGACCAACATGCCGCGCTCATCGCCCGGCACGTCCGGATGAATCTCGTTGACCGCCTCGAGCAGGCGCTTGGTGTCCTTCGGGGACATCTGCACGCCGGTGAAGTTGGAACCCACTTTCGCTGCTGTAGCCATATTCGTCTCCTCAGGAAGCCTTGCGCATCAGTTCGCCACCCGGCGCCCACTGGTAACCCGCCGAGACGATGTCCGAGGCGAGCCCTTCCGAGGCGAGGTGGTTGCGGTAATCGAGGGAAGATTGCGGTTCCTTGGCCTTGTCGACGTACACGGGACCGGCCGTGCGCAGATCGACCTCGGCAGCCAGCACCTGGCGGACGAAATCGCGCTGGCTCTTGAACTCGACCATCTTCGGCAGCGGGCCGGCGAGGATCTCGGCCGGATCGCGGCCCTCGAGCTTCTTGAACCATTCGCAGGCAACGTTGAGGTGGCCCAGCTCGTAGTCGAGGAAGCGCTCCCACATGGCCTTGATGCGCGGGTTGGTCTCCTGCTCGGCGCAACTGGCGTACATGTAGACCTCCATCGCCTCGTGCACCAGCCACTTCTCCATATGGCTTTCGCTCGGGTCGGACAGTGCGCCGTACTGGGTCACGTGCTGCTCTTCCACCGAAGCGATCTCGGCATACAGCTGCCGCACCAGAGGATCGGCGAACAGCGGGCCGATATTCATGTAGTAGTCGTGGGTCTGGTATTCCGCGCCGGTGATCAGCGCCGCGTGGATCTTGGTGATCAGCGCGGCGGAGTTCTTCTCGTAGTTGTCGCGGATGTCGTTCTCTGGGTGCCGGTGATGCTCGGACGTCTTGCGACCGGGGACGATGTCGGTATAGCCCTGCAGGATGTTGTTGGCATCCTTGCCCTCAAGGCGATCGAGCATCGCCGAGTAGCGGTACAGGTGGTCGAAATCCTCCAGCAGGCCGAAGCGATAGGTCTGCGCCTGGTAGGGGTCAGGCTCGTTCTGCGCCACGGCGGCGGTCACCTCGATGGCGACCTGCTCGTAGGCGACGGTGGTTTCCAGCGGCGAGTGGTCGGCGCCGATCAGCCAGTTGATCATGGTCGCCTGGTGCTGCTCGGTGCGGCGGATCTGCGCCAGCGGCAGGCGCAGATCCTTGTTGAAGCGGGCGATGCCGTGGCTCAGGCGCAAAGCATCGGTTTCGACGCCGTTCATGAGGATGATGCGCACACGGGTAAACGCATCATCATCCAGCTTGCTGATCGGCTTGCCGGCCATTTCCTTCCATGTGAACTTCTGCTTCTCCAGTGGCGTGCCTTTGTTGTCGAGAATTCCGGAAATGGTCTCCATGGAGCCTCCGTTGTTATGCGTGGGGTATCAGGCGCAGGGCGATCGCCGCCGGTTAAATCGGCGACCTAGTAAAGAGGACCGAAGGGTTCGGAAAACGATTCGCACCGTTCAGCGGACAGGCGTATCGCGGCCGATGAACGGCAGATCGGAGATTTTCGACGCATGAGGCATAACGGTGCGTAACGCCCAAGGCAACAGGGCGCGCCGTTTCGCTTGATCAGTCGGCCAGTTTCAAAAGCTCGGGTTCCCGCTCGTCGGCCGGCAGTTTGGCGAGCGCCGCGACCGCCTGGTGAAAGCGTGCCCAGTCGCGGCCGTTCTGTTCGAAAAGCACGGCAAAAGCCGGCACCCAGCGGTCGTACAGACCGAACGGCAACAACGTGGCGTTGTTCAACGGCTGGGCGAACCAGCGATCGAACCGTGCGTCGCCATTCCACTGGCTGTCACGCAGGTGTCGATAGCGCTGGCGCAGCGCAGCGAACTCAGCCTGTTTGAGCGCACGCAACTCAGGCGCCGGACGACCCGACGCATACAGCCCGTCCAGACGCTCACGGGCGTCGAGCAACAACTCAACCAGCTGCCGATAGCGCGCCCGACCCTGCTCGCCCTGCTCCGGCAGCCCACGGCTGACACGCCATTGCCGCAGTCCCTCGCGCTCGACGAAGGTGGCGTAGGACTCATTGAAGGCCGTGTCACCGGGCAGGTAGAGCTGCTGATGGGCCAGCTCATGGAAGATCAGCGCCGCCAGCTGCTCGTCGTTGCGCCGCAGCATCGAGCTGAGCAGCGGGTCGGCGAACCAGCCCAGGGTCGAATAGGCCTCGACGCCCGCCACATGGGTATCCAGCCCGCGCAACCGCAGCCGCGCTGCCTCGCCGCGTGCTGCGCCCTGGCGAAAGTAGCCGCGATAGGCAACGCAGCCGGCAATGGGAAAGCAGTGCTCCAGCGGCTTGACCGAAAACTCCTCGGTGGCGAACAGATTCCACACCACATAGGGTCGGTCGAGCTCGGCGTAGAGGCGATAGCTGCGATTGTCCGGCAGGCTCAGCGCCTGGCTGGCGAACGTGCGCGCCTGCAACACCTCGGCCAGGCGTTGTCGCAGCGCCGGGTCGCCCGTGTCGTCGGCGATCAACGCTTCGATGGGTTGGCGTTGGCGCAGCAGATCGAGCTGACCAACCGCGAGCTGGCTGTAATAGCTGCAACCATTCAGACAGACGGCAAGCAACAGGGGAACCCAGCGCAGGCTGCGGTTGTCGATCAAGGCGGCGTTGGGCTTGGGCATCGGATAAACCGGTCAGTGGTCGGAGCTGGCGCCAGCGCGCGTAGCGCACCCTACAAAGGCCATGCTGCCGATTGCAACCCGCGGCAGCCCAAAGGCTTTTCTCAATCGATCCCTTGCCAGGCCCATGGCTGGAGCTTTGTACATGCGCGGTCTTCTTCTCGTCCCATTCCTCGCCAGCCTGGCCGGCTGCTCTGCCTTGATGCCCAAGCCCGACCCCGAGCAGGCCTGGGTCGATCTCAACCCGAATGGCGAAACCCAGCTGCAGGCGGTGGCCGTGGATGGCAAGACACTGGAAGACGATCGCTATTTCCAGGTCCCGCCCGGCAGTCGCAAGCTGGAGATGCGCTACCGCTTCGAGGTCAATGGCGCCAACGTCGGTCCGGGTAGCAGCGCGCTTGCCCGCGACTGCAAGCTGACCCTGGAATACGACAAGTTCACTGCGGGTGCGCGCTATCGTCTGGTCGCGGGCGGCTATGGCTTCCGGCCCTGGGCCAAGCTCTACGACCAGCACCAGTATGTGCTGGCCCGTGCCGAGGAAAAGGGCTGCGGCGACCTCGCCGGCCGCTGAGCCCGCGTTGAAATGCGCCGCTTTCTGGCGCACCCTCGGCGGCATCGGATAGGCGCCAGCGCGTCCTGCCCAGCCATTCGCCGAGGATCCAGCCATGCGTCGCTCACTCTCCCTCGCCATTCTTGCCCTGCTGCTGGCCGGCTGCGCAGGGCCCTTGCCGCAACCCGATCCGAACATGGCCTGGGTCGACATGACCGCGCAGACCAGCGACATCTTCATGTCCGACCAGCTGGACGGCAAGCGCACACCCGACGGCCGCTATTTCCAGGTCCCGCCGGGCGCCCATGAACTCGAAGCGCGCTATGAATTCGAAGTGACAGGGGGCGCCTTCGGCCTGTTTGGCGAAACCCACACCATTCGCTGCACCCTGGTGATCCGCTACGACGATTTCCAGCCCGGCCAGCGCTACCTGTTCCAGGCCCGCTCGCTGGGCTTTACCCCGCAAGGCTGGTTGCGCGACGAACAGCGCAACGTGGTGGCCGAGGCCCAGGCCGAACACTGCCGCTGAGCCGCCCGCATTCTTCGCACGAGGTTACCGATGTCCCGCATTGCCCAGACCCGTTTTTCCGCCCTCGACCTGGCCCCCATTCGTGACGACGGCACGCCGGCCCAGGCGCTGCACAATGCCCTGGCCCTCGCCCAGCATGTGGAAGGGCTCGACTTCCAGCGCTTCTGGGTCGCCGAACACCACAATATGGACGGCATCGCCAGCGCCGCCACCGCCGTGCTGATCGGCTACCTGGCCGCCAACACCACGCGCATCCGTCTCGGTGCCGGCGGGGTGATGCTGCCGAACCACGCACCACTGGTGATCGCCGAACAGTTCGGCACGCTGGAAGCGCTGTATCCCGGGCGCATCGACCTCGGGCTCGGTCGCGCCCCCGGCGCCGACCAGTTCACCGCGCATGCCCTGCGTCGCGACCGCATGGGCAGCGCCGACGACTTTCCCAAAGACGTCGAGGAGCTGGAGCTGCTGCTCGGTCCACGGCAACCCAATCAGCGCGTGATCGCCATGCCCGGAGTCAATAGCAATGTGCCGATCTGGCTGCTCGGCTCCAGCCTGTTCAGCGCGCAGCTGGCCGCGGCCAAGGGCCTGCCCTATGCTTTCGCCTCGCATTTCGCACCGCGCTACATGCACCAGGCGATCAAGCTCTACCGCGACAACTTCAAGCCCTCGGCGGTGCTCGACAAGCCCTACGTGATGCTCGGCGTGCCGCTGGTCGCGGCGGACAGCGACGAGCGCGCCGAACATCTGGTGACCAGTGTCTACCTGCGCATCCTTTCGCTCATTCGTGGCCAGAGCCTGGTGCTACGCCCACCCGCGGAGAGCATGCAGGGCCTGTGGCTACCGCATGAACAGCAGGCGGTGGGCGACTTCCTCGGCCTGGCGCTGATCGGCGGCCCGGAGAAGGTTCGCGCGCGCCTCGACGTACTGCTCGAGCAAACCCAGGCCGACGAGCTGATCTTCACCTGCGATCTCTACGAAACCGCGGACCGTCACCGCGCCTTCGAGATCGTCGCTGGGCTGCGACAGTAATGCCCATGCCGCTGCCCTGACCGGCGGCGGCTTACCTCGGCACCGGCGGCGAACCCTGCCGTCGCCATCCGCTCCAATGGCACACACCCTCGGGCGCACGTCGCGCCTCGCCATCGGACGACCTGATGAATTTTCTCGAATGGATGGCCATTCTCGGCGTCCTGTTGCTCATTCTCGCTCTGGCCTCGGCTTACCTGCGCTGGCTGCCGGTGACCACCTCGCTGATCTACCTCGGCTTCGGTCTGCTCATCGGTCAGCTCGGCGTGGGCCTGTGGGAGATGGAATTCCTGCATATCGCCGGCTGGATGGAACACCTCACCGAGGTCGCCGTGCTGGTCTCGCTGTTCGTCAGCGGGCTGAAACTGCGCATGCCGATGCGCCACCCGGCCTGGAAAAGCGCCTACATCCTCGCTGGCCCGGTGATGCTCGCCTGTATCGCGGGTGTGGCAGCGTTCTGTCATTACGCTGGGGTTGCATTGGGGCATCGCCGTGTTGATCGGTGCGATCCTCGCGCCTACCGACCCGGTGCTGGCCAGCCTGGTGCAGGTCAACAACTCACGCGACAGCGATCACGTGCGCTACGGGCTGTCCGGCGAAGCAGGCTTCAACGACGGCACGGCCTTTCCTTTCGTGGTGTTCGGCCTGCTGCTGATTGAGCAAGGCAGCATTAGCTCCGGCTGGGTCGGCGAGTGGGCCTTACACCGTGTGCTCTGGGCCATACCGGCCGGGCTGGCGCTGGGTTACCTGCTGGGACGGTTGATCGGCAAGCTGGCGATTTCCCTGCGGGCGCGGCATGCCGATACGTCCATGTCGCCCAACGACTCACTGGCGTTGGCGCTGATTGCGCTGGCCTATGTCGGCGCTGAACTGATCGGCGCCTGGGGCTTTCTTGCGGTGTTCGCCGCCGGGCTCGGCCTTCGCCATGCGGAAAAGGACGCCGCCAATGAATCGGAAACGCCTTCCGAAGAGCTGATTGCTCATGCTGTGCCGCACCTGGCCGAAGGCGGGCTGACGCCACGGGATTTGCCGCTGCAGGGGCAGAAGGTCGGCGAACCGAAAGTCGCCGCCGGGGTGATGATGGGCGACATCCTGACCTTTGGCGGGCAGCTGGAGCGCAGCCTGGAAGTGCTGCTGGTGACCATGCTCGGCGTGTTGGTCTCGGTGCACTGGGATTGGCGTGCAGTGCCATTGGCGCTGGCGCTGTTCGTGGTCATTCGGCCGCTCAGCGTGTGGCTGCTGATGCCACGCCGCTATCTGGATGGCGCGCAGTGCCTGACGGTGGGCTGGTTCGGCATTCGCGGCATCGGCAGCCTCTACTACCTGAGCTACGCGGTGACCCACGGCCTGCTGCCCTCCGAGACGGAAGCACTCATTTCGCTGGTGATCTCGGTGGTGGTGTTGAGCATCGTCGTGCACGGCCTGAGTACTCAGCCGCTGTTGCGACGCTACGAACGCAGCCGTGGCGATGCGCCCGCCGGCCACGTTTGAAGCGGGCATCCCGGGCAGCCGACCGACTAGCCGCTGCCGGGTGACCTGAAACGCAGATCAGCTATTGGTAAGACGGAAGCCGACCTTCATGGTGACCTGAAAATGGCCAACTTTGCCGTTTTCGACATGGCCACGAATCTCGCCAACTTCGAACCATTCGACGTTCTGCAGCGAGCTGCTGGCCTCGGCGATGCCATTCTGAATCGCCTCGTCGACGCTGTTGCGCGAGGAACCGACGATTTCAACCTTCTTGTACGTGTGATGATCCGACATTGAAACAATCCCCTTCTGATCTGGAGAGCCTCCGCTCGGTGATGACGCGTCCTGTTGATTGAGGCCCGCAGAGCGGCCCGGAAGTTCAGCGGAGCGGGTGAACGGCACGCGGGCGAATGAGACTGGATTCATCAAAGGCGCCCCGCTCCTACGTTGGCAGCTTCCAAGGAGGACACTCCAGCGTCCCATCGATGCGTAGGATGGGCTTCAGTCCACAGCTAACTGCTCGTTGGTGGGCTAAAGCCCACCCTACCGGTCACACTCGCACCTGATGCATCGATAGCGGGTGCAGCTCGCCAACCATCAAGGTCAACTGCGCGGCATTCTGCTCGGAGCTCGTAGGCTGCGAACTGCTCAGCGCTCTGCACGCACTCGTAGGGTGGGCTTTAGCCCACCGGCAACTGCTCATTGGTAGGCTGAAGCCCACCCTACCGGTCACGCTCGCACCTGATGCATCGATAGCGGGTGCAGCTCGCCAACCATCAAGGTCAACTGCGCGGCACTCTGCTCGGAGCTCGTAGGCTGCGAACTGCTCAGCGCTCTGCACGCACTTCGTAGGGTGGGCTTCAGCCCGCCGGTAACCATGGCCCCGTTGGTGGGCTGAAGCCCACCCTACCGGTCACACTCGCACCTGATGGATCGATAGCGCTGGTGCAGCTCACCAACCATCAAGGTCAACTGCGCGGCACTCTGCTCGGGCTCGTA